>NZ_JAQEVQ010000001.1:0-202671 GCF_027694595.1 Pauljensenia sp. OF14-1SRA
ATGGTACTGCACCCGACAGAGTGTGGGAGAGTAGGACACCGCCGCAACAACACTACAATGGTGAGGCCGTGAAAACCCAAAAGGTCTTTCACGGCCCCACTTGTGTTTGCTGGCAATCTCAGACAGTGCCAGCCAATTGCCGGCACAACAATCGGCAACGTGTCCGACGCTACAAGCCGTCTGTGACGATAGACCGCCTTCTTTATTTCATTAGGGTGGAATGCTTGTTCTATGAGTGAAACGACCAATCAAGTGTCGTCGGGCTACATTATCGAAGGTGCCCCCGACGGCATTCAGGCTTACCGTTCAGCCGCCCATGATCGTCTTGCCCACCAGTCACGCGTGGTGTTGCGACTCGGTCAGATGTTCCTGGCAAGCGGCGCTAGTGCATATCGCGTAAAAAACTCAATGGCAACGCTTGCCAAAGCAGTAGGTATCGCAGAGCATCACGCGCAAGTCACCTACACGGAGATCATCGCCACCGCATATGCGAACGGCACCTTCCGTACCGGTCTTGCTGAACAACGCCAAATGGGCGTCAATGCCGACCGTATCGACAGGCTGAACAACTACGTCGCTTCCATTAAAGGCAAGGCAGTTCTGGTTGAAGACGCTGACAAAGCGCTTGACGAAATCGAACGGGTGAAGCCACTGTATGACTGGTTTCCGAACGCTGCGGCATCTGGACTTGCTTGTGCTGCCTTCTCATTCCTGAACAGTGGCGGCTGGGTTGAATGCTCAGCTGTTGCAGTCGCAGCATTCTTTGGCCAGGCGCTTCGGCGTCAGATGCTCCACCGTCACATGAACCACTTCGGTGTGTGGATGAGCTGTGGTGCAGTCGCGGCGCTGATCTACATCCTTCTTGTTGCCCCTGCACAGCACTTCCTTGGCCTTGAGCCTACGCACCAAGCTGGTTTTATTTCAGCACTGCTGTTCCTAGTCCCTGGTTTCCCGCTAGTGACGGGCATTATTGACCTGGTCCGACACGATTTCCAAGGCGGTCTAGGTCGTCTGACGTACGTCTTCATGCTCTTGTTGTCTGCGGGCGTCGCCACTTGGGTAGTGTCAACAGTCTTCCACTGGTCTGTCACTCCCGAATACATCTACATCCTCAGCCCCTGGTTGCTCTATACTCTGCGGTTCATCACGAGCTTTGTCGCGGCGTTTGGCTTTGCTGTCCTGTTTAACTCGCCAACGCGAGTAGCGGGAACGGCGGCATTGATTGGTGCTTTTATCAACGTTGGGCGTCTTGCTCTGGTTGACGAGCTTGATGTTCAGACGCCCGCAGCTGTCGGTCTTGCAGCCCTTGCTGCAGGCCTCCTTGCAACGTTTGCAGCGGAGCACACGCGGTTCTCCCGAGTGACGTTGTCTGTCCCGGCTGTGGTCATCATGATCCCAGGTGTTCCGCTTTACCGTTCGCTCACCTACTTGAACAACGGTCAGATGTTCGAAGCCCTCCAGTCGCTATTCACCGTTATTTTCACGATCGTGGGTATCGGCATGGGTCTTGCTTTGGCGCGAATGCTGACGGATAAGAACTGGCTAACGGAATCGGTGCCTGTTGTTCCTCTCTTGGACGAGGGCCTCCCAGATCCGTTCAGCACTACGAACAGCGCTGACACGGTGGCCAACGACCACACTTTAGCTGAGGTAAATGAAACAGTTGGAGCTACCGGCGGTGAAGAGGCTCTGAGTGAGCAGTCGCTTGCCGAAGAAACAACACCAGACGATACGTCCTCAAACCAAGAATTGAGCGACTAACGTAGCGTCTGACTTTTCATATAGGTGTGGGGGCCACAGGCGCGCCTGCGTTGGGCAGAGGAGGAGCATTCTGCCTAGCACTATGGGGTGGGCTCGCGCTGGTCGTGCGCCCACTTCCGCCTGGCGCGTAGGGGGACGAGGCTCCAGCTGAAGCCGAGGACACGGATGCATCGGACGGGAAGGCGCTCGGTGACGAAGGATCATTCCCCGGAATACTCGAAGGCGAAGCAATGGGGTCATCAACCCACAGTTGCCAGCCCGCCGGTGCAGGGCCCCACGAAGGATCGGGGCTCCACCCCGGCCCGGGAGTAAAACTTTCAGGCGGTTTCGGCCAGTTAGGTGATGGATTGAAACGCACAGTCATGGAACGCTCTTCGAGCAAACAATGATGGGGCGTCGCCATTCTAAGAGAGGGGAGCATTCAAAGGGTTTGAAAGCGTAAGGCAAGCAAGCGGTGCTCATCTCGTCGAATTAAAGATAAAGAACCGGGCGGGCACCACTTGCGTGGTGCCCGCCCGGCCTCGTCAATTAGAGAGCAGCGGAAGGTGAAAGGATCAGCCAAGTCCACCGAGGATCTGGGCCACGAAGATCTTGCCAACCATTGCGACCGGGTAGATCAGAGCGTAACCAAGGGCAACGCGCGGATCCGAGTTCGTGCGGCCGTTGGCGAATGCCAGAACAGCAGGCTGGGTCTGCAGACCGCCAAGGAAACCGGACAGCTGCGTGCCACCCATCTTGAAGATCCAACGCATGACGACGTAGGTGCCAACTGCGAGGATCGTCGTGATGACGAAGCCCAGGATGAAGATCCTGATCCAGTCACCGGAGGTGAAGGCGTTCGCAATCTGTCCACCAGCGTTGGCGCCAGCCTGTGCGAGGAAGACCAATAGACCGAACTCAGAAAGAACCTGGCAAGCGGTGAAGGGCAGAGCAGTAACCAGCGGTCCGATACGGCCCAGACGACCGAAGACCAAGCCAACGATCAGGGTGCCTGCTGCCGAACCGATCGAGAAGTATTCACCGGACGGGGTCAGGATCGGGAGCTCACCGATCGCGATACCGAGCGCCATACCGAGACCCAGCGCGATCGGGTTCAGATCCGAAAGGCCACGAGCCGAGTCGCCGAAGAACTTCGTGATGGCTTCCATCTTGGAGGTAGGAGCAACAACGCGAACACGGTCACCCTGCTGAAGGATTAAGCCCGGCTCGGCAACCATGTCAACATCACCGCGACGCACGCGGGAGATCGTTGCGGAGAAGTGCTTCGCCATCTCCAGGTCAGCAACCGTGCGACCGGCAACCTTCGGATCAGAAACCGTCATGCGACGGAAGTCAAGGTAAGTGCGATCCTGCATGAGGGAGTGTGAAGAAGCGTGGCCCAGCTCAGTTGCTGCGCGAGCAACCAATTCACGAGGACCAATGACGGTCACCAAGTCACCAGGATCCAGAGTGTCAGACATCGACGGACGGGTGATCGGGCCGGTCTCGCCACGACGCAGACGCGAGAACGTGACCTTCGAACCGAGCTTCTCGTAAATGTCGCCAACGAACGGGTGATCGTCGCGCTCAACGCGGATTGTACGGTTCGCCAGCGGGGAAGGAGTATCGCGGTCGTTCTTGCCGTAGGAGAGCGCTGCGGCAGAAGCTGCGAGCATACCGATAACACCGAACAGGTAGGCAATCGAGTAGCCGACAGTTGCGCGGTCTAGCTGACCGGAGGCTTCGCCGGCGGCTGCAAGAGCGGGGGTGTTCGTGACCGCGCCAGCGAACGTACCCGAGATCAGCGCGATATCCATGCCGAGGGCCTTACCAACGCCAAGGCCAACGCCGGCCGCGACGATGTAGAGCACAACGACGGTCAAGATCGGGCCGACAGCGGTCTTCAAGTTATGGAAGAAGGACGCGCCGGAGTTGATACCGATAGCGAAGGTAAAGAGGGTCAGGCCGAGCGTGCCCAGCTGCGGAGTCACGCGAAGTTCGATGCCGTATGCCTGTGCCCACGCCGCCAAAATAATGGCGAAGAACAGAACTGCCGCAGCGCCGAGGCCGATGCCCTTGACCTTGATATGGCCAAACGCCATACCGATACCAATGAGCAGGAAGAGGAAGAGAACTGGCTGTTCAGCCAGCAGAGCGAATACTGTTTCCACAGTTACGACTCCAATGTTGTGTTGACGGAGTAATCACGCCCATTATTGCAGGTCTGCCCGCAAAGGAAATTAGTCCATCGTCCTATCTGTGACAGATAAAGCGCCGAAAACCTATCGTTTGTGTCACGTATGCAAATGAAACGACAAAGGCGATGAGATTCAGATTCCGCAGTGTGAGACAAGCGGGGGCACGGTGCCCTAGCGGGCATACGGTTTAAGCGTGTTCAACATTCTCTCGGTTGGTATTTCCGTCCTGGTCATCGTACCCGGGCGTGCGAATCCTGCCGCGTGAAAACGGATGGATCGCACGCCTTATCCCCAACGCCATGACGCGGCTGGGGATTTTTTGTTGAGATCCACCCACACATAGAGAGGACCCAGCGGTGAAAGACACTGCTCCTACGCAGACGATGACCGGGGCGCAAGCGATTATTGCTTCCCTTGAAGCTCTCGGCGTGACCGACGTGTTCGGCATGCCCGGTGGCGCAATTCTTCCTACCTATGATCCGTTGATGAGCTCAAAGCTCAATCACATTCTTGTGCGTCACGAACAGGGTGCAGGTCACGCCGCTGAAGGCTACGCTCTTGCCACCGGCAAGGTCGGTTGTGCGATTGTCACATCCGGCCCGGGTGCAACAAACACCCTGACAGCGCTGGCTGACGCGAACATGGACTCCATCCCCATGGTCGTGATTTCAGGTCAGGTGGGTGCCTCCCTGATTGGCACCGACGCATTCCAGGAAGCCGATATTGTTGGCGCCTCGATGCCATTGACGAAGCATGCGTTCCTTGTCACCGACGCTACAGAGATTCCATCTCGACTGGCTGAAGCCTTCGAGATTGCGTCGACTGGTCGTCCCGGTCCGGTCCTCGTTGATGTCACGAAGTCCGCGCAGACTGCCCAGATGAACTTTTCTTGGCCACCCGCCATGGACCTGCCCGGCTACAAAGAAGCTGCCAAGCCTCACAAGCGCCAAGTGCGCCAGGCTGCAGAGGCACTCCTCCAAGCGCAAGCCCCGGTACTGTACGTCGGCGGTGGCATGATCCGTTCGGGTGCAACCGATGATCTTGCTCGACTGGTTGAGGCAACCGACGCTCCGGTCGTCACTACTTTGACCGCACGTGGTGCATTCCCAGATTCTGATTCACACACCTTGGGTATGCCTGGCATGCACGGAACCGTGGCAGCCGTTGGTGCTCTGCAACGCTCCGACCTGATCGTCACACTCGGTGCTCGCTTCGATGACCGCGTGACCGGCAACCTCGATTCTTTCGCGCCTCGAGCGAAGATCGTGCACATCGACATTGATGCCGCTGAGATCTCGAAGAACCGATTCGCGGACATTCCGATCGTCGGTAACCTCGCCGACGCACTTCCGATGCTCGTTGACGAAATCGTCGCGATGAAGAAGAAAGATCAGGGTGAGGACATCTCCGGATGGTGGCGTTACCTCAACCGTCTGAAGGACCGCTACCCGATGGGGTGGACGAAGACTGAAGACGGCATGATGGCCCCGCAGGAAGTCCTGTCGCGACTGTCCAAGATCGCAGGCCCCGACGCTATCTACGTGACCGGCGTTGGCCAGCACCAGATGTGGTCGGCTCAGTTCATCCAGTCCGACAAGCCGAGGCACTTCATATCCTCGTCCGGTCTAGGCACCATGGGCTTTAGCATCCCCGCCGCCATGGGAGCGCAGGTCGGCAAGCCAAACAAGGTTGTGTGGGCAATCGACGGTGACGGTTCGTTCCAGATGACCAATCAGGAACTGGCCACCTGCACGGTGAACAACATTCCGATCAAGGTCTGCCTGATCAACAACTCCGTGCTCGGCATGGTGCGTCAGTGGCAGTCGCTGTTCTACGACAAGCGCTACTCCAACACGACGCTCAACCCTGTTGACGGAGAGCAGATCCCGAACTTCGAAATGCTCGCCACCGCCTACGGCATGGCAGCGCGCACCGTCCGCTCTATCGACGAAGTCGACGAGGCTATCGAATGGGCCATGTCCATCAACGACCGCCCCGTCCTGATCGACTTTAGAGTCTCGAAGGACTCCATGGTGTGGCCGATGGTCGCAGCAGGTGTGTCGAACGATGAAATCCGCTATGCCAAGGGTATGGCCCCCGACTGGGATGTGGAGGACTGAAAATCATGGCACAAACACATACTCTGAGCGTGCTTGTTGAAAACAAGCCCGGTGTCCTGACCCGCGTCTCAGCACTGTTCGCGCGTCGTGCATTCAACATCACCTCGCTTACCGTGGGTGAAACTGAGCATCCCGAAATCTCCCGCATGACGATCATCGTCAAAGCAGAAGACCAGCCCTTCGAACAGGTCACCAAACAGTTGAACAAGCTGGTGAACGTGCTCAAGGTCGTGGAGCTTGAATCGGAAGACTCCGTGGAACGTCGCCTGCTCCTAATCAAAGTGCGCGCCGACGAAAAGCGTCGCACCGGCGTCCTGCAGGTTGTCGACCTCTTCCGTGCTCACGTCGTCGATGTGCAGACGGAAACGGTCGTCATCGAATCTATTGGCTCACTATCTAAACTCGAAGCACTTGTCCGCTCCCTTGAGCAGTACGGTGTGACAGAAATCGTCCAGTCGGGTGCCGTGGCGATCGGCCGCGGATCACGCTCGATCACGGATCAATTGAAGGAGAAATGACAATGACTGAGATCATCTACGACGACGGTGCAGATCTGTCGATCATCCAGTCCAAGAAGGTTGCCATCATTGGCTACGGCTCGCAGGGTCACGCCCACGCGCTCAACCTCAAGGATTCCGGCGTCGACGTGGTTGTTGGTCTGCGTCCGGGCTCTTCCTCATGGGACAAGGCTGAATCCGCTGGCCTGACCGTCAAAGACGTTCCCGAAGCTGCTGCCGAAGGCGACGTTGTGATGATCCTGGTGCCCGACCAGGTCCAGCGTTTCGTCTACGCAGAGCAGATCGCGCCGAACCTCAAGGACGACGCCGCACTGTTCTTCTCGCACGGCTTCAACATCCGCTACGGCTACATCACCCCCGAAGCTGGCCACGACATCTGCATGGTCGCCCCGAAGGGCCCGGGACACACTGTTCGCCGTCAGTTCCTCGAAGGCAAGGGCGTTCCGGCCCTCGTCTGTGTCGAGCAGGACGCATCCGGCCAGGCACTTGCACTCGCACTGTCCTACGCCAAGGCAATCGGTGGCACTCGCGCAGGCGTCATCGAGACTACCTTCACCGAAGAAACCGAAACCGACCTCTTCGGCGAGCAGGCAGTCCTCTGCGGTGGCATTTCCAAGCTCATCCAGTACGGCTTCGAAACCCTGACCGAAGCTGGCTACAAGCCCGAAATGGCCTACTTCGAGGTCTGCCACGAAATGAAGCTCATCGTTGACCTGATCAACGAGGGGGGCCTGACCAAGCAGCGTTGGTCCTGCTCCGACACCGCAGAGTACGGCGACTACGTTTCCGGCCCACGCGTCATCGGTCCGCAGGTCAAGGAAGCCATGAAGGAGGTCCTCGCGGACATCCAAGACGGCACCTTCGCCAAGCGCTTCATCGCCGACCAGGACAACGGTGGCCTCGAATTCAAGGCACTGCGTGCAGAAAACGAAGCACACCCGCTCGAAAAGACCGGCCAGAAGCTCCGCAAGGCTTTCGGCTGGACTTCGGCAGACGTCGACTACACCGATGGTTCTGCAGCTCGCTGAAGCCTGGTGATGCTACGTCGCTAGACGTACAGCTAGACGTACAAGAGCACATATGGGTGTGGCCCCCCGACCAACTGGTCGGGGGGCCACACCCATATTCAGCTGAGCGAAGAAAAACCGATCACTTATCGGCGTTCTTCTGCATAGCTTCATAGATCAACGTGGTGTTCTGAGCTGTACGAATCTGAGCAACCGCACGCTCAAGTCCCAGACGGACTCCAATCAGAACCGCAAGGGCAACGATCCATCCGAACAGAAGTACGATGAAGCCAGCTGTTGCATCAGCGCTAAAAGCGGCAATCATGCTCACAAACCACGACAGGGCGATAAGGCCGAGGCTGATGATGTAAATGAACTTCATGAACCCCAGCGTCACGTAGTGGCTGAAAGAGAAATCAAAAAGAGCCCTGATAAAACCGACGCCAGCCTGGGCAGTAGTGGAAGTAGCTTGAAGTGCAGGAGCAGGCTGGGCCATTGCATACGGGTTTGCCTGTTGTGCCGGAACAGTCGGTATCTGACCGGTGGTGTACGTCGGCATCTGAGTCGTCGGCTGGGCAGAAGGAGCTACCGGAGGAGCCGGCGGCGGGGGAAGCATATCGTTCGCGGCGTTCGGATCTTGAGGTGCGTACGGGTTGGACATGGGATGTTTCCTTGCAGTGTCGATGAGGATACAGATAAGCGTTGACGCTTATCGAGTATATGTCTCATAGTTTATGACATCTCCCGACCTTCACGGGTAGGGGTAGCGATTATCTGAGTGTTGTCGTCAAACAGGTGGTACCTAGAGCAGACAGACCAGTTGGTGGACGCTCTGAATGCCCACACATGGGAGTGCCCACAATTGGGCTATGACAACTTTGAAGCTTGCAGTTATTCCCGGCGACGGTATCGGTAAAGAGGTTGTTCCCGAAGGCCTGAAGGTTCTGACCAAAGTCCTTGAAGGTTCCGACCTGGAACTTGAAACGACTCACTTCGATCTGGGCGCTGACCGCTGGCACCGCACCGGCGACACCCTGACCGACGAAGATCTTGAAGCAATCAGGGGAAACGACGCTATCCTTCTGGGTGCTGTTGGTGACCCGTCGGTTCCCTCCGGTGTCCTTGAACGCGGTCTGTTGCTGAAGCTCCGCTTCGCTCTCGATCACTACGTGAACCTTCGTCCCTCGAAGTACTACGAAGGCGTTGCCTCGCCACTGCGCACCCCCGACAACACGGACTTCGTTGTTGTCCGTGAAGGCACGGAAGGCCTCTACTGTGGCAACGGCGGCGGAGTCCGCGTCGGCACCCCGCACGAGATCGCAACCGAGGTTTCAGTCAACACTGCTTTCGGTGTTGAGCGCGTTGTACGCTACGCGTTCGAAAAGGCCAACGCTCGGCCTCGTAAAAAACTTACTTTGGTGCACAAACACAATGTCCTCGTGAACGCCGGACACCTCTGGCGCCGCACAGTCGAAGCCGTCGGAGCCGAATATCCTGACGTCGCCGTCGACTACTGCCACGTTGACGCGGCCACGATCTACATGGTCACCGACCCGCAACGCTTCGACGTGATCGTCACCGACAACCTATTCGGCGACATCCTCACCGACGAAGCGGGCGCAGTCACCGGTGGCATCGGCCTGGCCGCATCGGGCAATATCAACCCCGACGGTGCATTCCCGTCGATGTTTGAGCCCGTCCACGGCTCTGCGCCCGACATTGCAGGTCAGGGCAAGGCTGATCCGACTGCAACGATCTCCTCGGTCGCACTGTTGCTCGACCATATTGGCAAGCCGGAACTGGCAGCCAAGGTGGAAGCCGCCATCAAAAAGGACATGGCCGACCGCGTTGCCGCCGATAAGACAGGCACTCCGCTGGCTCGCTCCACCTCCGAAATCGGAGACGCGATCTGCGCGGCACTTGCCTGAGCGTATTCTCACCGACTGATGCGCGCCTAGGGTCACATGACGGAACCTCGGCAAGCATCGTCGTATCCGCACATATCCTTGAAGCAACGCCTACGAAGAGGAGAAATAATGGCGATCCAAGAGCATGTGCCTACTCAGCTGGAATCCTTGGCTGCTCAGCCGATTGGATCCGGTGACGAGCTTGCAGGTCGTTTCCCTCTTACCATCAACCCGAATCCTGCGTCGCAGGCAGAATACGACGCAGTGATGAATGATCTGACCTTCGGCTGTCAGTTCACCGATCACATGGCGCACATGCGCTGGATCAAGGGTGAAGGCTGGACGGATCGCGGCGTGATTCCTTACGGCCCGCTGGATCTTACGCCGGGTGCTGCGGTTCTGCACTACTCGCAGTCCGTGTTCGAAGGCATCAAGGCGTACCGTCACGATGACGGGTCGATCTGGACTTTCCGCCCGACTTTCAATGCGGCGCGCATCAACCACTCGGCTCGTCGTCTGGCTCTGCCCGAGATGGATCGCGAAGACTTCGTCGCCTCCCTGGTTGACTACGTTCGTGCGGATTCGAAGTGGGTTCCCGAAGGCGATGGCACCAGCCTCTACCTTCGCCCGTTCATGTTCGCGTCCGAGGCATTCGTGGGTGTCCACGCCGCCCAGGTGGTCGACTACTACGTGATTGGCTCGCCGTCCGGTCCGTACTTCAAGTCCGGCTTCACCGGTGTTGCGATCTGGGTCGTTAAGGGGTACCACCGCGCAGGCCCGGGCGGTACCGGTACCGCGAAGGCGGGTGGCAACTACGCTGCGTCCCTGATGCCGCAGGAAGTCGCTGCTGAAAAGGGCTTCTCGCAGGTCTGCTTCCTGGACACCTACGAGGAAAAGTATCTCGAAGAGCTCGGTGGCATGAACATGTTCGTCGTCATGGCTGACGGCACGATCCGCACGCCCGAACTGTCCGGTGTCATCCTTGAGGGTGGTACGCGTTCTGCAATCTGCCGTATGTTGCGCGAGCAGGGAACCGAGGTTCGTGAAGAAAAGATCGCTCTGGACGAACTGGTTGCGGGCATCCGCTCCGGCGCTGTTTCGGAGATCTTCGCGTGTGGCACTGCCGCCGTCGTCACGCCGATTACTCGCCTTGCGAATGATGACTTCGATGTGGAGCTCCCCGTTGGTGAAAAGACGAAGGCTATCCACGCTGAGCTGACCGGTATCCAGATGGGTCACCGTCCGGATCCGTACAACTGGCTCTACCGTCTCGCTTGACTTTCACGTTTTTAACGTAGGGGCCTCGTTGATTTTTATCGACGAGGCCGCCTCCATATACAAGACTGGGCTGTGGGGCTCAGTCCCACAGCCCAGTCTTGTGAGGGGCGGAGTTGGATCACTGATCAGCCAGGCGTGCACCTTCAGTCAGTGATTCGAGCTTTGCCCATGCGATCGACGGGTAGACGCGGCCACCCAGGCCACAGTCGGTCGATGCGACAACGCGTTCCTTGCCGACGATGTCGGTGAACTGGTGGATGCGCTGGGCAACCAATTCGGGGTGCTCGACAACGTTTGTGGAGTGAGATACAACGCCCGGGATCAGGTACTTTCCTTCAGGAAGCTCGATGTCCTTCCAGATTGTCCACTCGTGAGCGTGGCGCGCATTCGCTGCCTCGAAGGTCAGGCCATTGGCGTTCACTGCAAGAGCGAGGTCGACGATGTCCTTGAATGGGATGTCCGTGGTGTGCGGGCCGTGCCAGGAACCCCAGCAGACGTGGAAACGGATGAGCTCGGGATCGATACCTGCAAGTGCGTGGTTCAGAGCATCGATACGGACTTGCTGGAAAGCGCGGTACTCCTCGAGTGAAGGGGCAACAGCGAACTGGTCCCAGCCCTCGGCAATATCCGGAGCATCGATCTGAACGGTCAGGCCTGAGTCGGTGATGCGCTTGTATTCCTCGCGAAGAACATCAGCGAGTGCCCACACGACGGCCTCGTCATCTTCATAGAAGGCGTTGGCGACGCGGGCGGCAGAGCCGGGGGAGATAGCGGCGATGAAGCCATCCTTCACGGACTTTCCAACAGCTTCGAGGGCTGCTTTCGTGCCGGCAATATCGGCGTTGACAGCGTCGGTGCCAATGTAGGTGAGTTCCGATGTGATCGTCGGGAAGACAACGGGATTCTTATTCGCAATGTGGATACCGGAATCCGGATCGGAGTAGGCGTCTTGGAAACGTTGCCAGTCTCGGCGCTCTGCGAAGGAAGAGTATGAAATGCGACCTTCGCGGCCTGCCGGAGGACGCACATCGAAACGAGCGGTCTCTTCAGCGGTCAGACCACCGAAACGGGAGAAGGAGTAGGTCCACCATGCGCCGTAGTCGACTGTGTCGAGCATCGCATGACCGTACTCGCCATCGTTAACGACCGAAATGCCGAGCTCAACCTGCTTGGCAATAACCTTGTTTGCTTCTTCCTGAAGAATCACAGCAAACTCAGCGTCAGAGAGCTCACCCTTTGCCCGCTTCCAGTTCGCGTCGACAAGCTTGGGTGTGCGGGGGAGTGAACCCACATGGGTTGTACGGATAGTCACGTCGGTAATCCTTTCTAGCGACCGCGTCTTGAGCGAAAGATTACGTTTGGGTACGAGGCGCAGGCCGAGGTGTCCATTGGGTAGGCGAATGTGACACAACGGTCTGTTCACTCAATGACCTCGTCGGGCGCGCGTCAACCAATCCTCTTAGGCTTAACGCATTACCTAATTACTAGGAGGACGCTCATGAGCAGGCAGCTTCGCTCCGCGACTTCAACGCAGGGCCGCAATATGGCTGGTGCCCGTGCGCTCTGGCGCGCGACGGGTATGAGAGATAGCGACTTCGGGAAGCCGATTATTGCCGTCGTTAACTCGTTCACCGAATTTGTACCTGGACACGTCCATCTTCGTAACGTTGGCAAGCTTGTCGCTGACGCAATCGTTGAAGCTGGCGGCGTTGCCAAGGAAATGAACACCATTGCCGTCGATGACGGTATTGCGATGGGCCATGGTGGCATGCTCTACTCACTCCCCAGCCGCGAGGTCATCTCCGACTCCGTTGAATACATGGTGAATGCCCACTGTGCGGACGCCATGGTCTGCATCTCCAACTGTGACAAGATCACGCCCGGCATGCTGATCGCTGCGATGCGCCTCAACATCCCCGTTGTTTTCGTCTCCGGCGGCCCGATGGAAGCTGGCAAGAACATTGATCCGTCTGTGATCATTGGCGACGCAAAGACCGGCCACGGCAACCTCATCACCGTTATGAATGCGACGGCGAACGACGAGGTTTCCGACGATGCGCTGCTCGCCATCGAGAAGCTTGCTTGCCCGACCTGTGGTTCCTGCTCTGGCATGTTCACCGCGAACTCGATGAACTGTCTGACCGAGGCCCTTGGCCTGTCGTTGCCCGGTAACGGCTCAACCCTCGCCACCCAGGTTGCTCGCCGCGACCTGTTCGTGCGCGCAGGCGAAATGATCGTTGACCTCTGCCACCGCTACTACGACGAGGAAGATGATTCCGTCCTGCCTCGCAACATCGCGAACAAGGATGCCTTCCACAACGCGATGACACTGGATATGGCGATGGGAGGATCCTCGAACACCGTCCTGCACCTGCTGGCAGTTGCGCACGAAGGCGGAATTGACTTCGACCTCGAAGACATCGCAGAACTGGGACGCACCGTCCCGTGCCTGTCCAAGGTTGCACCGAACCACAATGACTACCACATGGAAGATGTCCACCGAGCAGGCGGTATTCCGCGCATTCTTGGTGAACTTGACCGTGGCGGGTTCCTCACCCACACCGTCCACACCATCCACTCGCCGTCGCTGGACGAGTGGCTGGGAGCATGGGATCCGAAGTCGCCTACCGTCACCGACGAAGCGATCGAACTCTGGAAGGCTGCGCCTGGAAACATGCGCACCACCGAAGCGTTCTCTACCTCGAATAAGTGGGCTGAACTCGACCTCGATCAGGAAAATGGTTGCGTCCGCGATATCGAGCACGCCTACACCGCAAACGGTGGCCTGACCGTTCTCTTCGGCAACCTTGCCCCCGAAGGCGCCATCATCAAGGCAGCTGGTATTGACCCGTCTCTCTTCCACTTCGAAGGCCGAGCGCGCGTCATGGAATCCCAGGACGAAGCCATCGAAAAGATCCTCGACAAGACCGTCGAAGCTGGCGACGTTGTTGTCATTCGCTACGAGGGGCCCGCAGGGGGGCCGGGCATGCAGGAAATGCTCTACCCGACCTCCTTTATCAAGGGACGAGGCCTCGGTAAAGCCTGCGCCCTCATCACCGACGGTCGTTTCTCCGGCGGCACGTCTGGCATCTCCGTTGGACACATTTCGCCTGAGGCTGCTGACGGTGGTCTGATCGGCCTGATCGAAGACGGTGATCCGATCATCATCGACGTGAACGAGGGGCTTCTGCAGCTCGATGTCCCCGAAGAGGAAATCGAACGCCGTCGCGCCGCCCAGGAAGCACGCGAACACCCGTGGACTCCGCTGAACCGTGACCGCGTTGTCTCACCCGCACTGCAGCTCTACGCCGCAACGGCAATGAGCGCATCGAAGGGCGCAGCACGCGACGTCTCGCGCGTCCTCCGCTGAACGTTGAATCAGTGGTCGCGGTCTCGTCGATTGTGATGAGGCCACCCCCATATCTGAACGGTTAGCCCAACACGACCTGACCAGACCAAAGCGCACACGCGCTGAACTCGAGGGAGCTGGCAATGAGCGAACACGTTGCCCTGTATGACACGACCTTGCGCGACGGAGCCCAACAGGAGGGCATTTCCCTGTCCGTCGCTGACAAGCTCGCAGCACTGCCTATTTTGGACGAGCTGGGCGTCGACTATATCGAAGGCGGATGGCCGGGCGCGATTCCGAAAGATACGCAGTTCTTCCAGCGCGCTCGCGGCATCCAGCTGCATCACGCGCGCCTTACAGCCTTTGGTGCCACCACGAAAGCCGGCGTTCGGGCATCCGAGGATCGCCAGGTTGTTGGGCTTGCTGAATCAGGCGCATCGGTCGTCACGCTGGTTGCGAAGTCGGATCCTCGCCATGTGACGCGTGCGCTACGAACAACGCTCGAAGAAAACCTGCGCATGGTGCGTGACACCGTCGAATACCTGACGGGCGAAGGCATCGACGTCATGGTCGATCTGGAGCACTACTTCGACGGGCTCGCATTCGATCCTTCATATGGAATTGAAGTGATGCTTGAGGCTGCGCGCGCTGGAGCCGTCGCAGTTATTCCGTGCGACACGAACGGTGGAAACCTGCCGTCGACTATCGGTGCGCTGACGGCGCGTTCGCGTCAAGCTTTGGATAAGGCCGGGTGCGGTTTAACGGTGCTCGGCATTCACACTCACAACGACACTGGGTGTGCGGTAGCGAACACCATTGCTGCCGTGGAAGCGGGGGCGCGTCAGGTCCAGGGTACAGTCAACGGCTACGGTGAACGCACCGGTAATGCGAACCTGCTAACGTGTGCGGCGAACCTGCAGATCAAGTGCGGTTTTGATGTGATCCCGGACGATGCGCTTTCGTCGCTGGACTCCGTGTCCCACCGCATTGCGGAGCTCGTGAACATCACGCCGTTCGCGCGCGACCCCTACGTTGGAACCTCGGCATTCGCGCACAAGGCTGGTCTGCACGCATCTGCGATCCGCGTTGATCCCGATCTGTACCAGCACATCGATCCCGCCCTGGTGGGGAATGGCATGCGGATGCTGGTATCCGAAATGGCTGGAAAGTCCTCAATCGAGCTGAAGGCTGAGGAGCTCGGCATCGACCTGACTGCTCTTCCGAATGCCGCGGCTCTGCTGGCGGCAAAGGTGAAGGAACGCGAAGCTGCCGGCTACACCTACGATGCTGCCGACGCTTCTTTCGAACTGCTGGCGCTGGGGGAACTGGGGCAGATGCCACGCTTCGTCCGCGTCGAGTCCTGGAAGGTGACGACTCAGGAAATCGCTGAAGTCAAGGGCGATCCCTTCGCCGAATCGGAAGCAACCGTCAAGATTCACACGGAACGCCGTCACATTCGAACGGCCGAAGGAAACGGGCCTGTGAATGCTCTCGACCGGGCACTCCGTCACGTGTTGACTCGCGACTACCCGGTGTGCGCGAGCTTCAAACTTTCTGACTTCAAGGTGCGTATTTTGGACGAGGATCGTGCGGGCACCGACTCCACGATTCGCGTTCTGATTGAAACCACTGACGGACACCGCTCCTGGTCGACCGTTGGTATCGGTACGGACATTATTGAGGCCTCGTGGGAAGCACTCTTCGACGCCTACATGTGGGGGCTGCTGCATTCGGGTGTGGCGCCGCTGTTGCGTGAGTGAGCTTCAGCTGAAAACGCTGGCGCGATTCGCATTGCGGGGCGTGGCGGGGGACAATTGAGCCATGCATGGAGAGTACAAAGTTCCCGGTGGCAAGCTCGTCGTTGTTGACTGCGACGTGGAAAACGACTCGATTGTGAATGTGCGCCTCTCTGGTGACTTCTTCCTTGACCCCGATGATGCGCTACTGCGTATGACGGGCGCGCTTGAAGATGCCCCCGCATCACTGTCGGGTGTTGAGATCGCTTCGCGTGTTGAAGCTGGCCTGGATCCCGATGACGTTCTCATGGGTATTACGCCCGCCGCTGTTGGCGTGGCCGTGCGTCGTGCTCTGGGACATGCGCTCTCTTGGGATGACATCGATTTCGAGGTCATTCACGGTCCCGTTGTTGACCCGATGATTAACGTTGCTATGGACGAGACCCTGGTCGAAGATGTTGCGGCTGGTCGCCGTAAGCCGTTCATGCGACTCTGGGAATGGAACGGCCCACAGGTTGTTATCGGTTCCTTCCAGTCCTATCAGAACGAGATCCAGCAGGATGGCGTCGAACGCCACGATATTACCGTGTCTCGTCGCGTCACCGGCGGCGGCGCTATGTTCATGGAGCCCGGCAACTGCGTCACGTACTCGCTGGTCATTCCGACCGCTCTGGTTGAGGGAATGAGTTTCGAACAGTCGTACCCCTACCTGGACCAGTGGGTCATGGAAGTCCTGGCAAAGCTAGGTGTGAAGGCGAAGTATATTCCGCTGAATGACATTGCGTCCGAAGCGGGCAAGATCGGCGGCGCAGCACAAAAACGTTGGTCAAACGGCTACATGGTTCACCACGTGACAATGTCCTACGACATTGACGCAGTGAAGATGAACGAGGTCCTGCGCATCGGCATGGAAAAGATCCGCGACAAAGGAACCCGTAGCGCTGTCAAGCGCGTTGACCCGATGCGCTCTCAGACCGGCCTGCCACGCGAGCAGATCCTCGACACCTTTTACGACCACTTCAAGACGAAGTACAACGCTACTGACGGTGAAATCACTGAAGCCGACATCCAGCGCGCGAAGGAACGGTGCGAAACGAAGTTCGCGACCTACGAGTGGGTGCACCGCATTCCGTGATTGGTCAGAGCTGTTCCCCGCGGCTTGTCTCAGTCGCGAGGATGTTGTCAAGAGCCAGTGATTATCGAGAGCTGAGAGACGTACTCAATCCCTCGCAGGAAACTCCGTTCTCCGCCGACTTCTCGAATCAGATCAAGGGCGAGATAGACAGGCGTCATGCCCATGTCCCAGTTTTGCACCTAGCCCAGGTTACGCGCCCCGAAAACGGCGGTGCCGACGCGGACGATTGTTGCGCCTTCAGCGATCGCCCAGTGAAGATCATTCGACATTCCCATCGACAGTTCCAGCTTGCTCATCGCGTACGAGACCCCGATTCGATCTCGGATCTCGCGAAGCAGCGCGTACGCGGAGCGGACATCAGCCTCGATGGGGGAATTCAGCCCAACTGTCATGAAGCCACTGAGCTTCAAGTGTTCTGACCTCACGACTGCCTCAACGACAGAATCAACGCCTGCCGGCTGGCACCCGTGTTTCGTGTCTTCACCGGACACGTTGACCTCGATGAAAACCGGCAGGGAAGTGGAAAGACGCTGGTCGATCTTCGTAGCAAGTGCTACAGAATCGAGGGATTCAATCAGATCGACGCACGCCAAAGCTTGATTGATCTTGTTCGATTGCAGTGGTCCGATCAAGTGCACGTGAGAACCTTCAACGCTACGGATAGCATCGACGGTATCTCGGGCTTCTTGAACGCGATTGTGGCCAAGCAAGATCGGCTGGCCAAGGTTTTTCAACAGCCGTGCCGCTTGCGCGCATTCCTCGGCGGATCGCGTCTTCACGGCAAGCTCGAGCGCAACTTTTTGCGATGTCCCATACTGGGTGCGCGCAACCTCAATCCGTTCCAACGCGTGCTGAATTCCCGCCTGAATGTTCATAGGTGAATCGTACGGCAGTCCGGCCTCGTACCCTCTGAATAATCCCTGACTTGCTCTGAACAACTGACTTTCGAAGAGCGCGCCCAACGCGCATGCGAGATAATTGATGCAGCTTCACCAACGACTTCAAGGAGACTTCGTGCGCACGCTGCTCAACATCATTTGGCTACTCTTCGGTGGCATCTGGCTTTGGCTGGGATACCTGCTGGCCGGCGTCATCGCGTGCGTTTTCATTGTGACGATCCCGGCTGGCCTGGCGTGCTTCCGTATCGCACAGTACGTGCTCTGGCCGTTCGGACGTAGTGTTGTGCCTCTGCCAAATGCAGGCGCGGGGTCGGCTCTGATGAACGTCGTCTGGTTCCTGATCGCTGGACTCTGGCTCGCAATGGGGCACGTAGTAACAGCTGCTACGCAGGCCGTGACGATTATCGGTATTCCGCTGGCGCTCGCGAATCTGAAGATGATTCCGGTGACGTGCTTCCCGTTCGGAAAGACCGTGGTTTCTGATCCGCGCGCAGTAATCATCTGAGCAGGTGTATCCAAGTGGGCAAAAAGCAAGCGAATTCGAGTTCGCCGTCGGGTCCGACTCGTGCGATTGAAGCATTGAACAAGGCCGGGATTTCCTTCACATTGCACGAATACGAGCATTCGCCCGAAGCCCGCACGTACGGTGGTGAAACGGTTGAGAAGCTCGGTGTTAATCCGGCTACTGCGTTTAAAACGCTGATGGTCAAGCTTAATACCGACGAGTTTGTTGTCGGGATTATCCCAGTTCTTCATCATTTGTCGATGAAGCTGATCGCGAAGGCTGCAGGTGCGAAGAACGCTGAGATGGCAGATCCTGCTGTCGCGCAGCGTCGTACGGGATACGTGGTGGGCGGCATTTCTCCGCTGGGACAGACGACTTCGCACCGTTTATTTGTTGATGAGTCCTGTTTGGACCATGACACGATGATCGTGTCAGGTGGTAGGCGCGGCTATTCGGTGGAGTTGAGCCCGCTGGACTTTATCGATGTGTCAGGCGCCGAATGCGTTCCGCTGACTGCGATCGACTAGGTGAATACAGGCCCGGCGTCTGCTGAGCCGTTAGAGATGAAAACCCTGAAGCAGACTCGCGATAGGAAACTCTCTCTTTTCTGCTGCCCGAGCAAGCTTCAGATCATTCGTGCAGAAAGTGATCTGAGTAGTGGGACTTGTCAGGATCGACGCTGTTGCAAGGTGAATCGCATCGAGGCTCTTGAGTTCGCCGGTGAACTTCTTAGTGTGGGCCTACGGACAGCAGGGTCAGCGCAACTCCGCCTTGGCGATCGGATTCAACAAGGTCGATCAGGGCGACGAGGCGCCAGTCGCCATCGCTATTCGGATCGAGCAGTGTCTGAGTCGCCAACCAATACGTGTGGTCACCGTCCGCCTCGGCGCCAGCAACCTCAAGATCTGCGGGGGAAGGGTGCTCATTCAATTCGCACAATGAGGTTGACCGAGCTTCCTGATCGATCCCGATCCAGTCATACTCCGCCCAGTAGCGCTCTAACACGTGATTCCAACGTTCTTCATCCCACCCGGAATCGGCGTCCTCGCGCGCCAGAGCCTCAACCGCGTCGCGGCTCATCAGTTCTACACGATGGAACATCGCCTTACGCACTGCCGTACGGAACGCATGCTTGTTCGTCGTAAACGCGATCGTTCCGTCCTCGTCAGCGCCGAACGCAACCTCGTTTCCAACCGTCTGTGTAGCCGGATTCGAGGCTGTGCCTTCAGCCAATGCCTCCCACTCGTCCAACAAGGAGGAGTCAACCGCACGAATCAGCGTGGCCAGCCAATCGATGATCGCCTCAACCTCGTCCGTCATCGCATCGTCGGGAATAATCTGCTTCATGCCACGATATGCATCCGTCAAATAACGCAGCAGCACGCCTTCGGAACGTCCCACGTCGTAACGAGAAACAAGCTCCGTGAATGTCATCGCGTTCTCAACCATCTCACGGACAACTGACTTCGGAGAAATCTCAAGATTCCCAACCCAAGGATTCGCCTTCACATAGGTTGCGAACGCCGGCTCCAACAGATCAGCCAACGGCATCGGCCACGTTACCGATTCCAATGCTTCCATACGTTCGTCATACTCCATGCCCTCGGTCTTCATCGCGGCGAGAGCCTCACCCTTTGCTACAGAACGCTGGGCAAAGAGCAGAGGACGAGGATCGTCGAGAACCGATTCCACAACGGACAGAACATCAAGCGCATATGACGGCGATTCAGTATCCAAGAGTTCAATCGCAGCAAGCGCAAACGGTGACAGCGGTTGATTCAATGCAAAATCATCGGGCAAATCAGTTGCCGCACGGAGCCTGGGACGATGTTCCTTCAACGCTTGAGCGGTAGAGACGTGCTCGACTACGCCCGCCTGCAACAACGAGGAGTAGATGTCGCCCAAGCGACGAAGATGTGGGTTCGAGTCCTGGGGACGGTCATCGTTGCCCACGGCCAGCTCCACCAAATGGGCTCCAGGATCGCGCCCTGCAACTTCCGCTCCGGCAAGAACATTCAAGACCATCGAGTGCGTCATTGAGAACTGTGAACGCAACTGTTCGGGCTGCTCTTCAGTTAAACGCGTGAACGTCGCCTTTGTCCACGAGATCGTTCCGTCACCAGGACCCTTACTCTTCTTCGCATGCTTCTTCTGGGCGCGCTTCAACTCACGCACGTCGCGAGCCGCTTCCTGGGCTGCACTGAGCTTCGCGCGCTCGCGGGCAGCCTCAATCTCATGCTCAGGAGCAAGAACACGCACATAGCCGACGGTGTCGAAGCCAGCGCGACCTGCACGACCAGCAATTTGATGGAATTCACGTGCTGATAGGTGACGCATCTTGTTGCCATCGAACTTCACCAATGACGTCAACAACACCGTGCGAATGGGCACGTTGATACCAACACCAAGCGTGTCAGTTCCGCACACGATGGGGAGCAAGCCCTGCTGTGTGAGGCGTTCAACCAGTCGGCGATAGCGGGGGAGCATACCGGCATGGTGAACACCAATTCCCTGAGTGAGTAGAGACCGCAGAGTCTGACCGAACCCCTTCGCAAAGCTCACGGTTGCAAGCTCGGCGTTGATCTTCTTCTTTTGGTCATCGCTGATCAACGTGCGCTTATTAAATGATTGCGCAGTTGAAACGGCATCTTTCTGAGAAAAATGCACGATGTAGACCGGCCAGCGGCCCTCGTTGAACAGGCGCTCGACCGTGTCATCCAAACGATCGACAACATATTCAAATTCAAGAGGAACCGGGCGCTTCGCATTATCAATCAACGCGACCTCGCGTCCGGTGCGTTCCTGCCACGTACGACGGAAGAACGCGGTGTCACCAAGTGTCGCAGACATCGCGACAAACTGAGGTTTCGTGAGCTCCAGCAGGGGAATCTGCCATGCTGATCCTCGCTGCGGATCCCCGTAATAGTGGAACTCATCCATCACGATCATGTCCGCATCCAAGGATGGGCCTTCACGCAGAGACTGATTCGCCAAGATTTCAGCCGTGCAGCAGATAATCGGCGCCAGAGGATTGAGGGACACGTCGCCCGTCACCATGCCAACGTTCTGCGCACCAAAAAGTGCGACCAGATCGAAGAACTTCTCTGAAACAAGAGCCTTCAGAGGTGCTGTGTAATACGAGCGCCCACCATTCGCCATCGACACGAAGTGCGCGGCCAACGCGATCATCGACTTGCCCGACCCCGTTGGGGTTGCAGCAATAATGTGCTTCCCGTCGAGGAGCTCAAGGAACGACTCTTCCTGATGCGGATACAGTGGCCTGCCCGTTGAGGCCGCCCACGAAGTAAACGCTTCGTAGAGCGCATCAGGATCCTTCAACAGGCCATCGTCTTCCAACTGGTCCAGAAGTTCATTCAAGCTCGCTGTCATGGTCCCATTCTCCCAGAAAGACGACTGCCCCCAAACGCTCGTTATTAAATGTTTGGATAGAAGGGACAGGCGATGTGAGCCTGTAAATAACTGCCTGTTCTAGGAAACGCGTTCAACGATGAGCCTCGTACCCCGACCGCCAACTGAAAATGCACCTAAGTGGTCACGTTGTGGATCGAAAAACGGGGAAAGCGGATCGTGTGCCATGCTTACCACGTCCCGTTAGCCGTAACCCACCACAGTGGTGGACAAGAAAGGAGTGCGACGTGGAAGACCTTGCAAATCAAATTCTGGCGGTCGCAGACTGGCTCACGTTACACGTGACAGTCTGGGTTCTCGTTGGCACCGGCCTTTTCCTGACCATCGCATCTCAGGGTGTGCAACTGAGGCATTTCCCGTCGATGATTCGCGTCGTCACCGGCTCGCGTCAAGGCGCGAAGGGTGGCATCTCGTCCTTCCAGGCGTTCACGATTTCACTTGCCGCCCGCGTCGGCGTCGGTAACGTCTTCGGCGTGGCCGCAGCTTTGCTAATGGGTGGTCCGGGCGCAATTTTCTGGATGTGGATCGTCGCCCTCGTCGGAATGGCGACCGCATTCTTCGAGGCAACGCTCGCGCAGGTCTTCAAGGTCCGCGTCGCTGACGGCACATTCCGTGGCGGTCCCGCGTACTACATTTCGCTCGGTATGAAGAACAAGGTACTAGCCTCAGTTTTCGCCGTCATTACTGTTGTCACCTGCGCATTCGTCATCACCTCCGTCCAGTCGAACGCCATCGCCGGAACCCTGCTCTCCGCACTCGGTGACGCCGGCTCTGAGCCCGTCATCGGTTCACTCACCCAGGCGCAGATCATCATCGGTGCCCTGCTGTTCGTCTTCTCCTCCATGGTCATCTTCGGCGGTATCCGCACCGTCGCCCGCGTGACCGAGTGGATGGCCCCGATCATGGCCACGATCTACGTCATCATGGTCGCGATCATCGTCATCATGAACATCGGCCAGTTCGGAACCGTCCTCGGTCAGATCTTCTCCTCCGCATTCGCGCCCCAGCCACTCGTTGGTGGCCTCGGCGGTGGTATCCTCGCTGCCCTGATCAATGGCACGAAGCGAGGCCTCTTCTCGAACGAAGCCGGCCAGGGTACTGCCCCGAACGCCGCTGCAACCGCGACCGTTGCGCACCCTGTGTCCCAGGGGCTCATTCAGTCCCTCGGCGTTTTCATCGACACGATCATCGTGTGTACCGCCACCGCGTTCGTCATCCTGATCGCCGGCCCGGACGTCTGGGGAGCCGAAGGCATCAGTCCCGCAAACCTGACCTCCGCAGCCGTCGCGAACGAGCTCGGCCAATGGACCATCATGCCGATGGCCGTCCTCATCTTCGTCCTCGCGTACTCGTCGATCATCGCCGCCTACGTCTACTCCGAAACAAACATGACGTTCGTGACTGACAAGAAGTGGGCAACTTGGACCGTTCGCGTCATCTCCGTCATGTCCGTTGTCCTCGGCGCGCTGGTCTCGTTGGACCTAGTCTGGAACGCCGTCGATATTGCGATGGCCGTCATGACCGTCACCAACCTGGTCGCCCTGCTCTGGCTCTCGAAGTGGGGCTTGGGCGCCATGCGCGACTACGAAGCTCAGCGCAAGGCAGGCATCGAGGTCCCCGTTTTCATCGGCAAAGACAACCCACTGCTTCCCGGCGACCTGCCGACCGACACCTGGGTCGAAGAAAAGGCCTCCTGACACCGCGAGGTTGGATTTCCCGTCCGACTTCCCAGTTGGTTGCTGAAACGGCTTCGTATTGACGAGGCCCATCAGAAAGCCATCCTGACTCAACGCCGGTGGTTCGGGCTCATGCCCGAACCACCGGCGTTTTACCACACTGTTCAACTCCAGATCTTCGAGTTCACCACAGCCACGCAGGCAATCCCCGAAAGCTCAGACAAGTGCGTGTTGTTTGGACTCCACCGACTACGTCGGCGGGGCCAGCCCAATACGCAAAATTCGCACTTGGGGGACAGCCTGCCTCCGCGATGGCTTAGCCCGGAGGCCACACAGCGCCCTGAACATGCCAGCGTGTGCCGACAAAAAGGCGCTCGCGGTTTAGGCTTTAACTATGAAGATCGTGCGTTTTTCTGATGGTGACTCACCGCGTTATGGAGCCCTTGAAGATGGCTCAACCCGAATCGTTGTCCTGAAGGGCGACCCGCTGTTCAATCCGGTTGAGCCCGATGGGCGAATCGTTGAGCTTGATGAAGTTCGCTTGCTTTCGCCGGTCATTCCGCGTTCCAAGGTCGTTGCGATCGGCAAAAACTACGCCGATCATGCGCGCGAAATGGGAGGCGAGGCCCCGGATATGCCGGTCGTCTTCTTGAAGCCGAACACCTCTGTCATCGGTCACGATGATCCGATCGTTCGTCCGTCCTGGTGCAATGAACTGCATCATGAAGGCGAGCTCGCAGTCATTATCAAGTCCCTGGCAAAGGATATTCCGCTTGAGGACGTCGACAAGATCATCCTTGGATACACCGTGGCAAACGACGTGACCGCTCGCGATATTCAGCGAGCCGACTCGCAGTGGACTCGCGCAAAAGGCTTCGACACGTCCTGCCCGCTGGGGCCGTGGATCACCGTTGACCCGAACTTGGACGTCAACAACCTGCGGATCACGACAACGGTCGATGGCGAAGTTCGCCAAGACGATACGACCGCCAACATGATCCACAATGTGGCAGAAATCGTCTCCTACGTGTCGTCGATCTTCACGCTGTTGCCCGGCGATGTCATCATCACCGGAACCCCCAAGGGCGTCAGCGAAATGAAGCCCGGTCAAACCGTTGAGGTCACCATCGAAGGCATCGGTACCCTTCGCAACACGGTTCGAGACGCCGAATAGTATCGGCCCTTTACCCGTTAAACGTGTGGGGAGCAGTTTAATGAACTGCTCCCCACACGTCTGTTTTTAGGTGGCCGGCCTCGTCAATTGCCAGAAAGCCAGCCACTTAAAAATCAGCCCAGACGCGTACCCGTGACTAAGGCGAGAACACGGTCGATCATCTCCGCAATTGTTTCGTGCGAGCATGCCAGGTTGAAGCGCGCCCAATCGGCGTAGTTGGCGCCCAGAGTCTTACCGTCATTGACTGCGATTCCGGCTTGTTCGCGCAGAGCAATCGCAGGTGAAGGATTCAGGCCCAAGCCCGCGAATCCCCACCACGACAAGTACGTGCCCTGCGGGCGAACGAAATCAATGGGAGAGTGTGCGATCGCGGCCTCGGCCGCATCGACGTTCAAGCGAATATAGTCGCGGACTTCGTCGAGCCAGTCGACACCATTCTCGTAGGCTTCGATCGTGCCAACAGTACCGATCGTGGAAGCGTGGAACTGCAGTTTTTGTCCCTGCTCATCCCAGCGCTCACGAAGCGCATCGTCGGGAAGAATCACTTGAGCGGACGGAAGCCCCGCAATATTCCACCCTTTCGACGCGGCGGTCGCCGTCACCGTGTGTGCGGCAAAACGCGGATCAAGACGAGCGTAGGAGAGGAAAGGAACCTCGTCGAGGACCAGGGGAGAGTGGATCTCGTCGCTGAACACGAGAGCGTCATACTGGCTGACCAGCTCGCCGAGCGCGCGAAGTTCAGCTTCGTCCAGAACACGGCCGGTCGGATTCCACGGGTTGCAGAGAATCACGAGGCCCGCGCCAGCCTCAAGACCTGCTTTGATACCCTCCAGGTCGAGCGCCCAACCCTTGTCACCGGCCCTATCGCCGTGAAGGGACGGAACCTCGATGACGGGGTGGCCAGCCTCAGTGGGCATTGAAAGGAAAGGCATATAAGCCGGCGTCGGAACGATCACCGGCGTTCTCGGGCGCATCAACGTGGTCATCGTCAGTTCCAACGCGGGAAGAACGGACGTCACCAGACGAACCTGGTCTGGGCGCAGATCCCAGCCGAAACGACGCTTTTGGAAAGAGGCGGTTGCTTCAGCAAGCTTCGGTGCCAACCACGACGGCTGGTAGCCCAATAGCCCATCATTGATGCAATCTGTCATCGCTTTCGCGACGCTGGGAGCGGTACCGAAATCCATCTCGGCAACCCACGCACCGATCGTAGGGGAGCCATCCTTGCGGGTCATACCCGTCCATTTCAACGAGCCCACGCGATGAAGCTCAGCATCAGTAAAAGTACGAATTGGCACGATTGCTCCTTTATCGGGTCGCCGAAGCAGTCATCGATACCCTCTGATGCCTGCCGAAAAAATGACGTATTAGGAACAAGCCTAGCGCCGACGAAAAACTCTGCCCGCTGGGGCGAGTAAGATAAAAGCATCATGAGTGAAACGACTGCTTCCGGCGCCGACGTGCGCGTTCGATTCTGCCCCTCACCGACCGGTACACCCCACGTGGGAATGGTCCGAACCTGCCTGTTTAACTGGGCATATGCGCGCCACACCGGTGGCACCTTCGTCTTCCGTATCGAAGACACCGACGCTGCTCGCGATTCCCAGGAATCGTTCGACCAGATCCTCGACTCCCTGGCATGGCTTGGCCTTGACTGGGACGAAGGAGTCAGCAAGGGTGGCCCTCACGGCCCGTACCGCCAGTCCGAGCGCATGGACATCTACGCCGATGTCGCAGCAAAGCTCCTCGAAAGTGGCTTCGCCTACGAGTCCTACTCCACCCCCGAAGAAATCGAAGAACGTCATCGCGCAAAGGGTGAAGACCCGAAGCTCGGCTACGACGGCTTCGACCGTGACCTCACCGAAGAACAGGTTGCTGCATTCAAGGCTGAAGGCCGCAAGCCGGTTCTGCGCATGCGCATGCCCGACGAAGACATCACGTTCAACGACCTGATCCGCGGTGAAATCACCTTCAAGGCCGGCTCGGTTCCGGACTACGTCATCGTTCGCGCCAATGGTCACCCGCTCTACACGCTGGTGAACCCGATCGACGATGCACTGATGGAGATCACGCATGTTCTGCGCGGCGAAGACCTGCTGTCCTCCACCCCGCGCCAGATCGTTCTCTATCGCGCACTCGAAGAACTCGGCATCGCCAAGTTCATGCCTTGCTTCGGCCACCTGCCCTACGTCATGGGTGAAGGTAACAAGAAGCTCTCCAAGCGCGACCCCGAATCGAACCTGCTACTCCACAAGGAAGCCGGCATGATTCCCGAGGGCCTGAACAACTACCTCGCCCTCCTCGGCTGGTCGATCGCACCCGACCGTGACATCTTCACGATGGACGAAATGGTTGAAGCGTTCGATATTGCTCAGGTGAATCCGAACCCGGCGCGCTTCGACCAGAAGAAGGCCGTCGCCACCAACGCGGAGCACATTCGTCGCCTCGACACCTGCGATTTCACCCGTCGCCTAGTGCCCTTCCTGGCACGCGAAGGCTACATGAGCGCCGCAATCTACTCCGAGCTCACCGATTCTGAGAAGGCAACCCTCGACGCCGCTGCTCCGCTGGCGCAGACCCGCATTCAGATGCTCGGCGAGGCCGGCCCACTGATGCGCTTCCTGTTCGTCGGCGCAAGCGCCCTCAAATACAACGAAAAAGCTGTTTCTAAGCTCAAGGATTCCGCTCCGGGCGTGCTCGCCGCTACGCGCGAGGTCCTTGCCGGACTCGACGATTTCAGTGCCGAGGCAATCAAGCCCGCGCTCGATGCCAAGCTGGTCGAAGAGATGGGGGTGAAGCCACGCTTCGCATTCGGCCCGCTCTTTGTGGCGATGACCGGTTCGAATGTGTCGTTGCCCGTCGTTGACTCGATGGCAATCCTGGGCAAGGAAGAAACCCTTGCTCGTCTTGATCGCTTCATCGCGACGCTCGCCTGATTTCCTCAACGCTTTCGTGCCAGTCGGTTGCTACCGGCTGGCACGAAAACGTTTTTTTTTGGGGGGGGGGAGGCCAAGTTTGGCTTCCGGCATCTTCCGCTTTGATTTTCCGCTTTGTTTTCATCGTGAATGTACGAGGTGCATCGCGGATCGCTGGACGTGAAAGACGTTGTTTCGACGCGCCATCTCCCTGATGAACAGGGGAGAGGCAGGAGAATGTGAGTCGAAACATGCCCGCTCGATTTGGCATTAGCGTCACACTCGACTACTCTTTCTTTTCGTCGCGAGAAACCGTAACGGTGACTGCGATTGCCAATGGGGTATGGTGTAATTGGCAACACAGCTGATTCTGGTTCAGCCATTCTAGGTTCGAGTCCTGGTACCCCAGCCATCGGAACGTATGTTTTCCGATAGGCCCCCATCGTCTAGCGGCCTAGGACGACGCCCTCTCACGGCGTTAACGCCGGTTCAAATCCGGCTGGGGGTACCAAACCGATTTACTTGGTTTACCTTGAAGTTTTCACCATGAGAATTTCAGCGCCCCCATCGTCTAGCGGCCTAGGACGACGCCCTCTCACGGCGTTAACGCCGGTTCAAATCCGGCTGGGGGTACCATTCACACTCATGCTGTGTGGTGTGGGTGTTTTTGTTTATCTGCCACCGGGCACTGACAGGATCGCGACTAGATGGTGATCCCGGCCTCGTACTTTGGGTGAACGTGGAGCGCACTGAGGTAAATGTGAGCGAAAAATACCCACTTTCGACGTTCATAATTCGAGTGCGCGCCTATCTTTACGTAAACTGGTTCGGTGCGCACGCACAATCGGACGATGGCCCGAAATGAACGTCAGGAGTATCTGTGTCCCTCATTGACAAGATTCTGCGAGCCGGCGAAGGCCGTACGCTCAAGAAGTTTGATCAGCTCGCCACCCAGGTTGATGCGTTGCAAGAAGACTTCGAAGCACTCACGGACGAAGAACTCCAGGCAAAAACCGCTGAATTTAAGGCCCGTCTTGAAGAGGGCGAAACCCTTGACGACCTCCTAGTTGAAGCTTTCGCAACAGTCCGCGAAGCATCTTGGCGCATCCTGCGTATGCGTCCCTTCCACGTCCAGGTCATGGGTGGCATCGCACTGCACAAGGGCAACATTGCCGAAATGAAGACCGGTGAAGGCAAGACCCTCGTCGCCACTATGCCCGCATACCTGCGCGCACTCACCGGCAAGGGCGTCCACGTCGTTACGGTCAACGACTACCTGGCAAAATACCAGTCGGACATCATGGCTCGCGTCTACAACTTCCTCGGCCTGACCACCGGCTGTGTACTGGTCGGACAGAAGCCTGCAGAACGCCGTAAGCAGTACGAAGCTGACATCACCTACGGAACCAACAACGAGTTTGGCTTCGACTACCTGCGCGACAACATGGCCTCCACCCTCGATGACATGGTTCAACGTGGCCACAACTACGTCATCGTCGACGAAGTTGACTCGATCCTCATTGATGAGGCTCGTACGCCACTCATTATTTCGGGCCCAGCCTCGGGCGACGTCAACCACTGGTACATGGAATTCGCTCGCATTGCACGCATGCTTGAGCGCGACGTCGACTACGAAGTTGATGAAAAGAAGAAGACCATCGGTGTTCTCGAAGCAGGTATTGACCACGTCGAAGACCAGCTCGGCGTCGAAAACCTGTACGAGGCAGCAAATACTCCACTGATCGGCTTCCTGAACAACTCGATCCGCGCCAAGGAACTCTTCCACAAAGACAAGGACTACATTGTCACCGACGGTGAAGTTCTGATCGTTGACGAGCACACCGGCCGTGTCCTTCCGGGGCGTCGCTACAACGACGGTATGCACCAGGCAATCGAGGCCAAGGAAGGCGTCGAAATCCAGGCTGAAAACCAAACCCTGGCAACGATCACCCTGCAGAACTACTTCCGCCTCTACCCGGAAGGCTCCCGCGCTGGCATGACCGGTACGGCAGAAACAGAAGCAGCGGAATTCGCCTCCACCTACAAGATCGGTGTTATCCCGATCCCGACAAACAAGCCGATGATCCGCAAGGATCAGCCGGACTTCGTTTTCCCATCGGAAGCCGGCAAGCTCAAGGCAATCATTGAAGATATCGCTGAGCGCCACGAAAAGGGACAGCCGGTCTTGGTGGGTACCGCTTCGGTTGAAAAGTCCGAACTGCTGTCCCAGTTGCTCAAGCAACGACACATTCCGCACCAGGTCCTGAACGCAAAGCAGCACGCGCGCGAAGCTGCCGTTGTCGCAATGGCCGGTCGCAAGGGTGCAGTCACAGTGGCAACCAACATGGCTGGTCGAGGCACCGACATTATGCTCGGTGGTAACTCCGAGTTCATCGCTCAGGCAAACCTCGCGGCCAAAGGGCTTGACCCGAAGGAAAACGCTGACGAGTACCGTGCGGCGTGGCCGATCGCCCTTGAAGAAGCAGATGCGGCCGTCCAGGCAGAACGCGAAGAGGTCCGTGAGCTTGGTGGCCTGTACGTTCTGGGTTCAGAACGCCACGAATCGCGTCGCATCGACAATCAGCTCCGCGGTCGTTCCGGACGTCAGGGTGACCCCGGCGAATCGCGCTTCTACCTGTCCATGGAAGACGACCTGATGCGCCTGTTCAACTCGGGTATGGCGCAACGCATCATGGCCTCGGGCGCATACCCCGAAGACCTGCCACTGGAAAACAAGCTCGTTTCACGTTCGATCGCATCAGCGCAGCACCAGGTTGAAGCGCGCAACTTCGAAATTCGAAAGAACGTTCTGAAGTACGACGACGTGATGACCAGTCAGCGTGAACTGATCTACGATGAGCGCCGTCGTGTCCTCGAAGGCGAAGACCTCGAGCCCCAGATGAAGAGCTTCATGCGTTCACTGGTTACTGGAATTATCGATGAAAAGACCGGTGGTATCAGCCCCGCCGAATGGGACCTTGACGTTCTCTGGGATACGTTGCGTGGCTACTACCCGCCGTCAGTGACCTATCAGGAAGTCGAAGAAGAACACGGTGGGGCAGGCTCGCTGGTTCGTGAAGACTTGGTCGAAGAAATCTACGGTGACATTACCGCTGTCTACGAGGACGCGGAAGAAGCTCTGAAGGCCAATCCGCTTGCTCGCGGTCAGCTTGGTGAAGAACCGATGCGTGACCTTGAACGTCGTGTTGTTGTCGCGACCGTTGACCGTCTCTGGCGTGAGCACCTCTACGAAATGGACTACCTCAAGGAAGGTATCGGCCTGCGTGCCATGGGCCAGCGCGACCCGCTCGTCGAATACAAAGACGAGGGCGCTCAGATGTTCCAATCCATGATGGAGCGCATCAAGGAAGAATCGGTCCAGCAGGTCTTCTCTGTTTCCCACCAGTTCGAGCGCGCTTTCGAACAGGCAAAGGAACAGGGCCTCTTCAAGGATGATGAATCTGCGAAGGAATCGGCAGAAGAACCGGCCACCCAGGCCGAGTCTGCTGATACACCTGCTCCGGCCAGCCCCGTTGCCGCTGCTAAGGCGCAGGTTATCATCGGCGAAGCTCAGCGCCTCAACCAGGCGAAGCTCAGCTACTCATCGTCCGATGGGACGACAACGCAGGGTGGGGCAACCTCGTCTGCCACGTCATCGAATCGTGCTCAGCGTCGCGCGTCGGCAAAGAAAGCACGTCGAAAATAAGCGCTGGCTCTCGCCTTGATGATTATCTCAGAAGGCGACGATAAAAACGAAAACTGCTCCCCAGAAGAACATCGTCATTGATGTTTTCTGGGGAGCAGTTCGTTTACTTCAATCGCTGTGAATGTCTAAGCGATTTCAAGAGCGGTCGTCATCCAGCGACCTTTGAACTCTTGTAGACGCAGTGCCACCGCATAGCATCGCGCAGCACCGCGAATAACGACGGACGCTTCAACTTTTCCGGGGCTGGGCTCGCTTGCTCGCCATGTGACGGGGATACACGCTGTTCGGGTTTCTTCGTCGCCTTCTTCCCGGAAACTCAGGTGTTTGAAAGCGTTGAAAAGTTGCGGAAGCATCCAGCGCTCCAGCTGACGTTTGTCCCTGAGGTCAAGGACTGCCTCGATAGCTGCGCGGGCAAAACCTGCAGCCCACGGTCCCACGTCAGGAAGTGTGTCGGGATAGTGCCCGTAGGGAGTAGCCCGCGATTCGAGCCATGTCCGAGTGTCAGCTTGTTGCTTCGGAGGAACGTCGATTGTGAGGTCCCAGCGAAACATGCGACGTTCGGGCATGTACGGGAAGGAAGCTGGCATCGTTGCCATTGGTATAGCTCCTCTTATCTTGAGATTCTCAGTGTGTTTGACTGTGTTCATCGTCCGTCATGTAGACATGAAGGGCTGATTGTGTTCCGCTGTATTTGCTACTCCCTTCTTTGCGATGGGGATGTGGTGCGTGCGTTAAAAAGTGGCATCGAATAAGGTGCAATATTACGACGCACCGATATAGGTTTTTGTGTAAAGGTTGTTTATGAGTTATGAGTGTGCGGTCTGTGGGTGGATGCTGTCAATAGATTTCAAACCCTGTGGATAACTTTTTACCCCTGAATGATTTTCAACTGTTCTTCGTAACGACAAAAGCCCTAGAAGAGTTAAAAAATGGCGTTTTTTCAAAGAAAAATGATGAGTTTGAAGCGGCGCATCATCGCCTCATCAGCGTTATAGTGCTCGCATGTGTTGTGAAGAGAGGAAGCTATTTGCTTCAACGCGCTCAATGACAAGCAAGACACAAAGGTAAGTGTGGAACACTGAAGCTATGCGCGTATATTTCCCCGCTCTATCGTCTGATCTTGGCGAAGAACAGATCTCTTTGCGACAGGCCTTCGTAGCCGTTCCTTCCCCAGACATGGGGGGTGAGGACGTTGAGGTGCTTGAAGATGATGCGCAGGTCGAGGCCGCGTTGGCTTCGTTGATTCTTCTGCGTGATGCCCCAACGCATGCATATGCGCGTATTGTGCTTGCAACTGACATTCAAACGGACTCAGTGCCTTCTGGAACCGGAGTGCTTGAAGTCAACAATGTTCGGTGTGATTGGAACGATGTCGTTGCGATTCTTGCCGATGATGGTGAAACATCGGAGCAGGTTCGGCGCGTGATAGAAGCCGATGATCAAGACCAGGCAGACCACGCGATTAGTGATCTCTGGGAGTTTCCTCTGCAGTGGTTTGATGTGTCGGAACGAGATGCGCTGCGCGAGATTCTGAAGTAGGAATCTGTATTCACTGATCCCTGATGCATCGTGTGGGGGCTAGCGTGATCAACGCTAGCCCCCACACGATGAAGCAAGGCATTTCCCTTCCTCCCTGACAAACCGTCTATTGAAATGGAAGGGGATAATGTGTCGCCTGGAATCAGAAGTCGATCGACAAGCTTGAACCACCGTTTGCTTTGGGGCGAACATGGATCTGATCGCTGATCTGCTTTGCCATCTCTTCGACGTGGCTGATGACACCAACGGTTCGACCAGTCTGGCGCAACGCATGCAGGTGTTGCATGACGACATCACGCGTATCGGAGTCCAATGAGCCGAATCCTTCATCGATGAACATCGATTTGATTTCCGTGCCCCCCGATTCAGCAGTGACAATGTCAACCAATCCCAACGCCAGTGCGAGAGAGGTATAGAACGTTTCGCCACCGGACAGCGTTTGGGTCTTGCGAATGCGGTCTGTTTCCAGATCGTGAATTGCCAACCCCAACCCAGACTTCTTTGAACGAGTGCCATCTTCTGGCCTGCAGATCAGTTGGTAGCGACCACCGGAGAATGCGCTGAGACGAGGATTCGTCGCATCCAAAACCTCATTGAGACGCGACACTAGCACCCATGACGATAGGGGAGTCGAACTGAGATTGAGAGATCCACCGTTGACGATATTCGCAAGACGCTGGTACGGAGCAACTGCTTCTCGGACACGGTTGAGCTCTGACACGGCGGTCTTAAAGTGCGTGTGAGCATCGTCAATCTGTCCCACAAGAGCACTGAGCTGACCACAGCGGTGTTGCATGGCATCGCGCGCAGCCGTCGCATTGGTATCCGCTTCTTCCAAGGCCGCCGTAGACTGCACACTTCGATCAGCAACAGTGGCAAGACGCCTGTCCAGGAGTTGGTTTCGCGTCATCTGAAGATCACTCTGATGGGAGTCAATCTGGTCCTTTAATGCACGGAGCTCTTCGCCAACGATGAAATGTGAATCAACGAAAGCGAGGGCTTCCTCGATGGAAGCGCAAGGTGAATCAGTGAGAGCCTGCGTCAGCGCATTCGTTGTAGTTTCAAGGCGCGCATAGCTTTGATTCCACTCTTGGAGGTGCTTGTGATGCGTGCGAGCGTCAGTCAAAGAATCGCTGACATTCGCCAGATGCGCTTCGATTGATTCAAAGGTTCCACGGCCTTCTTCACACCGAGCCTGCTTCGTATCGATTGATTGGGCAAGCGAAGAGTGTTGTGTCTGTGCCTTGCCAATTTCAACCTTGGTTTCAGCGAGCTCGTCTTTAACACGGCTAATGTTCTGCTCAAGTTCGGCCAGAGCCTGATCAAGTTCCTTGATCGTTTGAGACAACGCTGAATGCTTGTCGATTCTTTCTTGAGCATTCTTGATTTCGAGTTCCAACGAAGCTTTATCCGCACGAGCAATTGTGTTTCCGCTGGCTATGGCTTGGTTGGTCTGAGCGTGAAGCATCTTTGCTTCGTTCAATTCCTGCTCTGCTTTCGAACGCGCCTGATCGACAGCATCAAGGTCTTCGAGGGTGACAGCATCCGGCTGGTCGATACGTGCCGGAGCTGGATGCTCCACCGAACCACAAACAGGGCAGGGATTGCCGTCTTCAAGCTGGGTGGCAAGACTGCCACTGACATGATCCATCCAACGCATATGTGCTTGGTGGGAAGCGATGTTAGCTTCTTGCGCCCGGCGGCGAGCACTTTGAATATTCTTAGCCCTGACCTTGAGAGTTTCGATATGCTCAGCAACTTCACACGCAGCCTGGTAACGCGGTTGTAAGAGCGCCATGTCGCGTTCGCCTGTTGCGAAGAGCTCCAAGTCTTTCACCATGTTTTCGCGTCCTTCAAGGGCGCTTTCACGCATTTTGGGAAGCTGGGAAAGCTGGTCTTCAAGCTGGGTGCGTTTTTGGGTGAGTACAGCAATTGAGGCTGTTAATGCCTTGTGTTCTTCGCGTTCATTACTGAGTTCTTGCTCGAGTGATGTGAGGTTCTCAAGAGTTGCTTTCTTGGCACTGAGATCTTCCACAATGGTGCTGAGTTCTTCTAAAAGCCCATCAACCGTGTGAGAGGAAAGAGAATCTTCCTCAATAGGCGAAAGGGTTGTAAACCGTGAGCGAAGCTGACGATGCGCAGTGAGAAGCTCGGCATTTTTAACTGACATATAGTCGCGAGCGTCGGTGAATTGACGGACCGGCCCAGAGAGCGAGGAAGCAATAAGAGCATCGGAATGACGCTTCTTGTACTGATCAATGACCACAGTGTGCTCCATCAGCATCTCCAAGTGAGATTGGAGTTCCATGCGTTCTTCAACCAAGGAGTTCAAGGCGCGGGTAGCTTCGAGCTCGCGGTGACATGCTTCGGCTACATCGATCAACCCAGGGAGCTTGGCTTCTTCTTCATCGCATACGCGATGAGCGTTCTGGACGAGAGTGATTGCCAGCGTCGATGCCTGGTGTGAATCGGGGTCACGAGGATCGACATCCGCAAATGATGAGGCGGAATCCTGTGAAGCTAAGAAAGGAGAATCATGGGAAGAATCAGCATCGGCGGCCCGAATGAAGTCCTGAAGGTGTCCTTCCAGGCTCTCCAGATCGCTGAAACGACGGGTGACCTCGCGTTCTGCCTCTACTACGTCATCTGAATGTTGTTTTGATACTTCAGCAAGCTTCTTTTGGAAGGTCGTAAAAAGATGAGTGTTGAAAATATCTTTCAGAAGTGTTTCGCGTTGCTCCGACTTTGCCATCAAGAAATCAGCGAACTTTCCTTGAGGAAGAACGACAGTTTGAACGAACTGGTCTTTTGTCAGACCAACCGCTTGCGTGATCCACTGATTCATTTCGGCGGCGTTACGACCGACGGGATCCCCATCAACGTAGGTAAAATGACCATCGGCTGATTCGACGGGGTGTACCTGAATCAACGTCAGCTGTCCGTTACGCGCAGTCTTATTGCCCTCGGGGATATACGTGGGTTCTCGGTAGACCTTGAAGAAGCCTTCGGAGACTTCAAAGACTAGTTCGACATAGGATTTCGCTTTGGCTGGAACATGGTCAGACCGCAAGCGGTCCTTCGTTGAGTCGCTTCCGCGTGCAACAATTCCGTACAACGCAAATGTAATCGCATCAAGAATTGTTGATTTTCCAGCCCCGGTGGGTCCTTCAAGCAGGAACAAACCGGAGTCGTCGAATCGGGTGAAATCGATCGTTTCCTTTCCAGAGAAAGGGCCGATTCCTGCGAACTCTATACGAATCAGCTTCATATCAGGCCTGCTTCCTTACTTGTTCCCACGTGTCTTGGATGATGCCTCTCTCTGTGTCGGTTAGTTTTGCTCCGCCTAAGAGCTCAAAAAACTCGAGAGAGATTTCAGTATCGCTACGAGACGAAACCGCAGATACTCCCGTGTGAGACGGCGGAGTAAGCGATGACTCGTGCTGGATGATCAACGCGTACGGATAGATCGTTTTCAACCGTGGGATCATACGATCGGGTCGAAGATCATCGGTCACCGTGATGGAGCAATAGGATGCTTGATTATTCGGGTCAGGGTCGGTGATCAGCTGATCCATCGTTCCGCGTAGGACAGCAATCGGACGATGAACAGGAATATCAATCGGTTGCGGGTGAAGGTATCCCGCTTCGTCCACTGCTTCGGTGTCCAGCAAGTACACGCGCTTGTTCACCTGATATTCCGAGAAAGAATATGCGACCGGCGAACCCGAATAGAACACGGGAACAAGGGTTCCTGAAATCTGTTGGGGACGGTGCAGGTGTCCAGCTGCGACGTATGCAAGGTGTGCCACCGGTGCGTTTTTCCCGCCAAGCGTGTCAAAGATTCCCGCCGGCACATGGGCAACGCCACCGACTTCGATATTGCGCTCTGAATCCGATGCGCTACCGCCGGTGATAAACGCATGAGGCATCGCAATCGCCGGACGCACATCACCCTGAACGCGGCGTTGACGCAGGTCGTCATGGATTCGGCGCAGTGCTGCCCCCATTACGGCTTCGTGTGAGCGCGCCAGGGGAACAGGCAGTGAGGTTTCTTCATTGATCTCTTGATCGGACAGGATCTGACGAACAAGGTCAGGTTCAAGATAAGGCACGGGATAGATCAACGCACCATCGTCGAAGGTGCCGCATTCAATCGCAGTGCCGATTTGTTCTGGTTCAGTTGCTATGACAAGTGAATCGCTGAGAAGATCAGAGAACATTCCCAAACGAATGGGGCCATCGTGATTCCCGGACGTCAGAATAATGCGCGTATGACCAGCCAAATCGGTCAAGTAGCGAGACAGCTGGCGTACTGCGTGAACCGGTGGAACGCTACGGTCAAACACATCGCCACTAATCAGAACAACATCGATTTCGCGCTGGATAACCAGTTCCTTTAACCAGGTAAAGAAGGCGTCAATGGAGTCAGAGAGGGACTCGCCGTGAAGCGTGCGCCCAACGTGCCAATCCGATGTGTGAAGAATCTGCATGCTTCTAGTGTGAGGCATACCGTGTACAAACCGAATTGCACTCTCGACGGATTAGTCCTTTGGCCAGTGGAAATGATCAAGAATCTGGTCGTGAAGCACACCGTTTGACGCGAGTGCGTTCGCTCCCCAGGGGCCTGCTACTCCGGACAAAGACGTAAAGCGCCCACCTGCTTCAGTCACAATTGGCACCAGCGCGGCCATGTCATAAAGCTCAAGCTCAGGTTCGAAAGCGACGTCAACAGCGCCGGTGGCGACCAGCATGTAGCTGAAGAAATCACCGTAGGCGCGCGTGCGCCAAACGCGAGCCTGCAAATCAATGAACTCGTCAATCCGCCCAGCTTGCTGCCAACCCGTCAGCGACGAATACGATAGCGACGCCTCTGACAGGGCGCTGACTTTGGAAACATGCAGAGCATGAGGGGTATTCGAGCCAAACTGTTCCCATGCTCCGCCACCTTGGGATGCCCACCAGCGTCGTCCCAACGCAGGCGCCGACACAACACCGACAACAACATCGGGACCATCAACCAGTGCAATCAACGTCGCCCACACGGGGACATTGCGCACAAAGTTCTTCGTGCCATCAATCGGGTCAATGATCCAACGTCGCGTCCCCGCCCCAGACGAACCGCGTTCTTCTCCGTAGATCGCATCATCTGGGCGACGAGTCGCTAACGCAGTGCGGATCATGTCTTCGACGCCATGATCCGCGTCTGACACGGGCGTGAGATCAGGCTTTGACTCAACAACAAGGTCGGATGCTTGAAAGCGTGCCATTGTGATTTCATCAGCGCGATCAGCAAGATCCAATGCTATTTTCAGATCATCAGCGTAAAGAGACTCAGGCATATCTTCACCCTAGCGCGCATCGCGTGACGCTTGCTTTGCCGTGTTAACGGCATCAAGCAGGCGACGCGCTGACAGTGCCATAGTGTTGCGACGCGCAGAGTCTTCATGGCAGACAGCCTCAAACGGAGCCTCGCCACGCGCCCAAGCGTCGATTGCGCAACTCGGTTCGCCCTCCGCATGGGAACAGAGGGGGAGACACCACGAGGTTGCTTCTGCAACTTCCGGGAATACTCCCAGAACGTCTTCTTCGTCCACGTGCCCCAGGCCGAAAGAACGGACGCCGGGCGTGTCCATAATCCACCCGCCCTCGGGCAGTTCGAACGCTTCGGAGGAAGTGGAGGTATGGCGTCCCCGTCCCGTCACTTCATTGACGTGCCCGACACTGCGGTGAGCATCAGGAACCAGCGCATTGATCAGCGTTGACTTTCCGACACCCGAATGCCCGACAAGCACGGAGAAATGCCCCGCAAGCTCGCCCTTTAATGCCTCGAGCCCCTCAGTGGGAGTGGCCTTACCGCTCTCAAACGCCTGCGTAACAATAATGCGGAAGCCAAACGGAGCATAGGTCGCAAGAAGCTCGCTTGGGACGCCAAGATCGGACTTTGTGAGGCAGAGGATGGGGGTCATCCCGGCTTCATATGCGGCCACCAAACACCGGTCAATCATGCCGGTTCGAGGTGGTGGATCGGCTAGCGCGACGACGATACACATGGTGTCCGCGTTCGCGACAATCGCCTTTTCTCCGCGTTGGTCGGGCGCATCTTCCAATGATCGACGAAGGATGGAAGTGCGTTCTTCGACGGCGACAATTCGAGCTAGCGTATCGACGCGTCCCGAAACGTCCCCGGTTACTCGCACGCGGTCACCCATGATTACCGATCCGCGCTTCAGTTCTTTGGCGCGAACAGCATTCAGAGTTGTCGCGTCGTCCATCCTGACGCGATATCGCCCACGATCAATAGCAATGACATGTCCGAGCGGTGAAGTAGACCAATCTGGGCGAATTTTTGTTCGTGGACGCTTTGACTTTCCTGCGCGAACTTTGACACGCGGATCGTCGGTTCCAGTGTCACGCCTCAATGGAAGCCTCCTTGCTTGAAGCGACAAGCGATGCCCACATGGAAGGGAAGTCGGGCAATGTCTTTGCTGTGCACGCGATATCGTCCAGCGTTGTTCCCGGAATTCCCAATCCTAGGATTGCCGCGAAGGTTGCCATCCGGTGGTCGGCATAGGCGTGGTGGAGCGCGGGCGTTGGAGTGGTGGGGGGAGTGATCGCCAGATAATCTGTCCCCTCATCGACCTGACAGCCACATGCCCGCAGTTCTGTTGCCAAAGCGGCTAGACGGTCAGTTTCATGACCTCGCAGATGACCGATACCTCGTAGAAGTGAAGGTGAATCAGCGAAAACGGTGAGCGCAGCAATCGTCGGCGTGAGTTCCCCGATGTCCGCCAGCTCCACGTCGATTCCGCGAATATGGCCGGCCTTCGCGCTCACAGTCAGTGCGCCATCGTGCAGAGTAACGTCGGCTCCCAGCCACGGAAGAATGTCGCGCCATGCGTCACCGGCCTGTGTCGTTTCGGCGGGCCAGTGCGGGATTGTCACCTTTCCGCCACACACCAGTGCTGCTGCGAGGAAAGGGCCAGCATTCGACAGATCGGGTTCGATCGAATTGACGAGGCCGCGCGACCGTTCGTTGATGACATGCCATGAATGGAGCGCGGGGGTGCCTTCGTCTATTTCCTCGACATCGCATCCGTGAGCTCGCATGGTCTGACACGTCATTTCAATGTGGGGGAGCGAAACGACTTTACCGGGTGCACTGATCGTTACAGGATGGCTGAGCATGGGCGCAACCAACAGCAGCGATGACACGAATTGTGATGATGCGCAAGCGTCGACCGTGATTGCTGCTCCCGCCGGAAGCTGGAGCGGTCCCTGAATAGTGAAAGGCAGGAATCCTTTTTCGCCGTGGTAGGTGATCGTGGCACCACACTGCGCAAGAGCGTCCAGGAGTGGCTTGAGGGGGCGTAGACGAGCGCCCTCATCACCGTCGAAATGAGTGATCCGACTGCTGAGCGCAGCCAAGGGAGGGATAAAACGCATCACCGTGCCGGAAAGCCCACAATCGATGGAAATCTCATCGGTGCGCTCTGGCGCTTGAGGATCAAGAGGGACAACGTGCGCCGATGTGCCGGAAAACTCAATGTCAGCGCCCAACAGTCGAAGGGCGTCCATGAACAATCGAGTATCCCGCGAATCAAGAAGCCCAGTCAGTGAAGAAGGAGAATCAGCGGTCGCTGCAAGATAAAGCTCACGAGCCGACAGCGACTTCGACCCTGGGATCTCAACAGTCGCATCTAACGTGCCCGATGCTACGGGCGCCTGCCATAGGCGGGAAGTCAAGCGGAAACCTTTGTCGCCAGAGCTTTCTCACGCTCTAGGGCACGGCGTGCCTGCCACTGATTGACTCGCCATGACACTGACGGGGCACCCACGCGATCCGTGCTGGCCAGTGCATATGCCCCAGCGAGTGCGAAACGGGATGCCATTTCAGAGGTCATTTCACGGCGCTCAGCACGACTACGAGCAGTCCACAGCGGATGATTCACAAGAGCCATTGGAATCGAAATAGCCGCAAGAACCGTAGCGCTTGTCCGAGGAGCCTTACCAAGAGCAAAACATGTGGCTGCGCCCAGCGTCACGCCACCCAAAACCCGCGTTGCAACAGTCAGCTGCTCATCGGTGGGAGCGGCCTCGCCCGCTACCTTATCCATCAGCGGACGGACAACGTGAGCGCGCTCGACGTGTACTTCAGGCTCGCGCAGAGCTGAAATGCCATCGAGGATTGCGGGAAGCGCCAAAGCTGGCCTTGCACATGCACGAAGAAGATTCATGCTTCTATTGTCCGATGAAAAGCGGTTTTCGTGAGCCACAACGCGCTTGATTCTGGAATACAAACCCCGTCCGTAAACGTTCACAGACGTATGAACCACAAGATTTGGGTCTCCAACGCTTACCCTTAGAGTGATGACTACTTTCGACAACGCTTCTCGTCCCTGTGCAGAAGTGGAACTAGATCAGACATTCGTCCGCGATGCCATCCCGTACGAAAAAATGCTCTTCCGCGCAGCACTGCGACTGACAGGTAACAGAACAGACGCTGAAGACCTCGTACAAGAGACCTATCTTCGCGCATATGCGAAGTTCCATCAGTACGCCCAAGGCACCAATCTGAAAGCCTGGCTCTACCGGATACTGACGAACACGTTCATCTCCGAATACCGCAAAGCGCAACGTCGACCCAAACACTCGCCCAACGAAGACGTCGAAGACTGGCAGCTCATGCAAGCAGCTTCTCACGACTCAGTTGGTTTGGAATCGGCGGAAACCGAAGCTCTCGCTCGGATTCCGTCAACACAGATTCAAGAAGCATTACACAGCCTGAGCGACGAACAGCGAGCAGTCGTTGTACTCGCCGATGTTGAATCGCTCAGCTACAAAGAGATCGCCGACATACTCGACATTCCGATTGGAACCGTCATGTCGCGCCTCTCTAGAGGCCGAGCGAGCCTGCGCCGAACACTCGCAGACCTTGCCAAAGAATATGGAATTACAGGAGAGAACAATGAGTGAAGTTATCGGATGCGACGCGTTCCGAGAAGCGCTCTTCGCCCTGGTGGATTGTGAAGAATGCGAAGAACGCCGTTCGCTCATTGATACCGGAACAGTCGAAGGCCCCTGCGAACGCGAACGCCTTGCCTTGATCGCGCATGCTTCTGGATGCGAGCACTGCGCCCAAGAATTAGACCGTGAACGCAATGTGCGAACCGCGTTGCGACACTTCTTCGATGACGAGCCTCTTCCCGAAGGATTCGAAGCCCGTCTGCTCGCTCGCCTCTCATCGGTTCAGGTTGAAACAACATCTGTATATGTCGAAACGTCAGGGCAGTGACGTGTGTCGCTAGGGCGGTCAGTCTGTTGGCTTAACCGCTGTTTTTATGGGAAACTGTCAGGGTTGAATTCAAAACTTGAGGAGATCAACATGTCGAAGAGGGGCCGCAAGCGTCGCGATCGTAAGAAGCACGGTGCGAACCACGGCAAGCGTCCAAACGCATGAGCCGTCTTTAACGCAATGCCCGGAGGCGCAAGCCTCCGGGCATTTTGTTTTATCAGTTTCCTTCGCATTACTCGCGAGGTGTCGCACCCGTCCATTCGTACCACCCTGAATGCAGTACGAGCCACGCCATCAAGGCGTATCCGGACTGGCCGGGAAGAGTCAGCCCTGAATCCGTTCGCGCCCTCGAGGCTGCCATGTCTTCAAACCACTGATCGTGCGCAACAAGGGGAGTGTACGTATCAACGTAAGGAAGGCCTCGGCGCTGGCATACTTCACCCATCGAACGGGAAAGTTGAGCAACCGAAGAAGAATCGCTCCCGGCAAGAGGCGGAGGCCCCACCACGAAGCAGGGGATCCCCAGCGAGGCGGCACGATCAGTGATATTCGCCAGATTCAAGCGCGAACGGGCTGAGCTTAAACCCGCTGAAATATCAGCGGTACCAACACCGACAATCAAACCGCGAGGTCCTTCGGCACCCAAGCGGAGCCCTACTTCCGATTCCCAACGCGCTGCCAGGCTATTCGTGGATTCCCCGGGAACGCCCAATGTCATCACCGTTGGAGCCGTTGCAAACTCTGATCGAGCAAGCACGCGACCAATCCAGCCGAGCGCTCGCGGGTCACCAGTTCCAGTGACCAGTTCGTCTCCGATAACGCAAAGTCTCATTGGGCTCCCTCGAGTCAGCGAGCAAATGCTGCTGCCATGAGTTCGGCGTTCTGCTGCTTGTGATCCGATGTTCGACCCGCTGCGGTGGTTGCCGATTCGGGGCGAGAGACAAGGCGAACAGGACGTTCAAACTCCATGAACATATTGAGTGCCAGGAACGGCCAGGGACCTTGGTTCTTCGGCTCATCCTGAACCCACATGATTTCCGCGTGCGGGTAGCGGGCAAGCTCTAAAACAAGCTCCTGGGCGGGAAGCGGGTAGAGCTGTTCAAGACGAATGATCGCCGTTGAACGATCACCACGCGCTTCGCGTTCCTTAACAAGGTCATAGTAAATGCGTCCAGAACAGATCAAGACCCTGGTGACCTGCGTTGCATCAATCGACGGATCAACTTCACCGATGATTGGTCTAAAGGTCCCAGATGTGAAGTCTTTAACCTGAGAAGTTGCGGCGGCAAGACGGAGCAGTTGCTTGGGCGTGAAGGCAATCAGAGGCTTACGCGGGCGTCGATAGGCTTGCTGACGCAACATATGGAAGTGGTTAGCCGGAGTAGACGGCTGAACGATCCACATATTGTCCTGGGCAGCCAACTGCAGGTAACGCTCGATACGCGCCGACGAGTGGTCAGGACCCTGACCTTCGAAACCGTGGGGAAGCATCATCACCAGGGAAGAACGCTGGCCCCACTTCTGCTCGGCGGAGCACACGAACTCATCGATGACGGGCTGCGCGCCGTTCGCGAAGTCACCGAACTGTGCTTCCCAGACGGTCAGAGCATCGGGGCGTTCCACCGAATAACCGTAGTCGTATGCGAGCACCGCATACTCCGACAGGGGAGAGTCGAAGATATCGAACTTCGCCTGTGTTGGGGTCAGGAACTGAAGTGGTGTGAATTCACGGCCGTTCGTGTTGTCGTGAAGAACAGCGTGGCGCTGGACGAAGGTCGCGCGACGTGCATCTTCACCCGAGAAACGAACGGGCGTTCCCTCCATCAGCAGTGTTCCAAGAGCCAGGAGTTCACCGAATCCCCAGTCAATGGGACGCTTCCCGTAGGCCATTTCTTGGCGTCGCTCGCAGAGCTGAGCCATCTTCGGATGCGGGGTAAAGCCGGGCGGGAAGGAAACGTGAGCGTCACCGATGCGACGGATTTCTTCCGTCGTTGTCGCTGACTGCCAGCCAATCATCATGCCGGAACCGGGCAACTGAGATTCGGGCATCAACCAGCCGGCGCTTTCCTTCTCAGCATCATCTTGCGGTGTCCACCCGTTTTCTCGGGTTTCGGACAGGATGTTCGAGAGCTCGTTCTCGTACGCGGTCGCCGAAGCGAGGGCCTCGTCTTCTGTCAGCTGGTGACGACCAACGAGGTTCCGCGTGTAAACGGTGCGTGTCGACGGGATCTTATTAATCAATCCGTACATGACGGGCTGGGTCATCGACGGGTCGTCGCCTTCGTTGTGGCCGCGACGGCGGTAGCAGACCATGTCGATGATGACGTCCTTGTGGAACGTATTGCGGTACTCGAAGGCGAGCGCTGCCATGCGGACAACAGCTTCCGGATCGTCGCCGTTCACATGGAGGATCGGTACTTGTAGGCCCTTGGCGAGGTCGGTGGGGTAGCGGGTAGAACGGCCAGATGTTGGCCCGGTTGTGAAGCCAATCTGGTTGTTCACGATCACGTGGATCGTGCCACCGGTCTTGTAACCGGTCAGCTGGCTCATATTGAAGGTTTCCTGGACAACGCCCTGGCCAATGAACGCGGCGTCGCCGTGAACCAGAACGGGGATAATTGGCAGGCTTTCATCGCCAAGCACTTCCTGCTTGGCGCGGACAATGCCTTCTAAGACGGCGTCGGCGGCCTCGAGGTGCGATGGGTTAGCGCCCATGTACACCTTCGTTGCCACACCGTCTTCCAAGGTGTATACGCCCCAGGTTCCTAGGTGGTACTTCACGTCACCGGAGCCCTGAACCGACGAAGTATCTTGGTTTCCTTCAAACTCGGAGAAGATCTGCGCATAGGACTTGCCGGCAATATTCGCCAGAACATTCAGTCGGCCACGATGCGCCATTCCGATCGCAACTTCGTGGATACCTCCTCGTGCCGATCGCGCAAGGATCTCATCAAGAAGCGGGATCAGTGACTCGCCACCTTCAAGGGAGAAACGCTTTTGTCCCATGAACTTCGTCTGAAGGAACTCTTCGAACGCTTCGGCGCGGATCAGCGTCGACAGAATTCGACGCTGTTCAACCGGAGTGGGAACTTCGTAGGGAAGTTCGATGCGGTGCTGGACCCACTGTCGTTGTTCGGGATCCTGAATATGCATGTATTCAATGCCGACGCTACGCGTGTACGTATCGGACAGTCGAGTCAGGATATCGCGTAGCAACATTTGCTGTTCGCCACCGAATCCACCGGTCGGGAAGGGGCGATCGAGGTCCCATACGGACAGGCCGTACTGGGTGATATCCAAGTCGGGGTGGCGGCGCACGCGGTATGCCAACGGGTCCGTGTCTGCGGCAAGGTGACCGCGTGAGCGGAATGCGTGGATCAGCTCTGCGATGCGCGCGGGCTTCCCCTTCTCGCGCTCGACGTCGTACTCGTGGTCCGCTTCCCAGGCGTAGGGGTACTGGGGGATGTGAAGTGAAGAGAAAACGCGTTCGTAGAATCCATCCAGACCCGACAGCTTTTTATCGATGAGTGAGAGGAACTGGCCGGAGGCCGCCCCCTGAATAATGCGGTGGTCGTAGGTCGACGACATGAACATGGTTTTGCCGATGCCCATTGCTGCCAGCTTGCGCGGGGAAACTCCGCGGTATTCGGCGGGGTAGTCGGTCGCGCCAACACCGATAATGAGGCCCTGCCCCTTCATCAGGCGAGGAACAGATGTTGTTGTACCGATTGTTCCAGGGTTTGTCAGAGTGACGGTTGCCCCCTGGAAGTCGCCAGTACCAAGATCGCCTGTGCGCGCACGCTTGACCAGATCCTGATATGCGTCAACGAATTCCATGAAGGTCATGGTGTCTGCCTTATGGACGACCGGGACCATCAGAGAGCGCCCGCCGGAGGCGTTGGTGACGTCAATTGCTAAGCCGAATCCGACGTGGGCTAGACGGTGGATCGCGGCCTTGGTGCCTTCCATTTGATAGCGGACGTTCATATCCGGCATTTCGCACAGAGCCTCGACCAAGGCGTAGCCAATCAGGTGGGTGAAGGAAACCTTGCCACCAACGGTGCGCGCCAAGTGAGCGTTGATCAGAGCGCGATTTTCAATCAGGAGCTTCGCTGGCATCTGACGCTGTGACGTCGCAGTGGGAACAGAGATGGATTCATCCATGTTCTTCGCGGTTGCGCGCGCCACGCCCTTGAGGATTTGGAGCTCGTCTTCCTCGGCAAGATCAGTGTTGAGTGATGCGGCAGTGTGGCCGTGCATCTGACGTGTATAGGGAGACGTTGCTTCCATGATGCGCGCCGGAGGAGCCGGGGGCAGGTCAGAACGCGTCACGGACTCCACGTTCGTTTCCGGTGCGTCCGTTTCTGGTTCCTCGAACACAGATTCAGCTAAGACACGCGCTTTCGGCTGTGCGAAGTGTGACGTGGGGTGATCGTGGATCGACGAGGTCGCCGGCGGGAAAACCGCGGCCTGAACGGGGGCGGGGTGCGATACGGCCGGAGCGGCCTCGGCAATTGGCTGAGGAGCACGCAACTGAGGAGGAGCAGACTCGGTCGTAAAAAACGCGCGCCACGAGGGATCAACCGAAGTTGGATCCGCCTGATACGCGCGACGTATGGTGTCGACGTACCAATCATTTGCCTGCGGCTGTGCCCCGTTGTCAGTTGCCACGAGAATCTCCGTTCTGTTCAGCCGTGAACCCTACGGCACAGCATACGGATAGTCTGGGTCTTTGGGCCCGATTTTATAGAGATTGGACATAGCTTGAACGCGTCTTTGGGGAAAAGAAGAAGAAACTTTGGTGAAACTGGCAACAGAGTGGGTATCTTGTGTTATCTGGAGCCCAAATCGGTAAACTGAACGAGTTATGGACTCTGATTTACCATCGCGCAGTAAGGCCACGCAGTGATCGCAACTATTGCGATGCTCATGCTTGGCATCGTTCTGACAATCGGCACATTTATTTTCGTGTCTGCGGAGTTTTCGCTGGTCGCGCTCGATCAAGCGGTCGTTGAAAAGCGATTTCAAGCCGGCGACAAATCCGCCGGAGAAGTCCTGAAAGCAACGAAAAATCTGTCGACCCAGCTCTCTGGAGCCCAAGTTGGTATTACGCTGACCACGATTCTTCTCGGCTACACCACGCAGGCAACAATCGCTGACCTTCTTGAAACGGCACTCGGAAGTGCTGGTTTAGCCCTTGGGCTTGCCACGGGTATCGCCGCGATTGTGGCAGCAGTTTTCATTAACGCCGTATCAATGCTCTTTGGTGAGCTGGTTCCAAAGAACCTTGCACTCGCTCACCCCTTAAAAACCGCGGGTCTTGTCGTTCCCTTCCATATGTTTTTCACTGCGCTGATGAAGCCGATTATTATCGTTTTAAACGGGTCGGCGAACGCGGTGCTCAAACTGGTGAACATTGAGCCTCAGGAAGAGATCTCATCTGCTAGGTCAGCGTCTGAACTCGAAGCAATGGTTCGACACTCAGCCGAAGAAGGCACGATCGACACGTCGACCGCCTCGTTGTTGACGAACTCAATCCGCCTGTCCGAGTTCACCGCTGCCGACGTCATGACAGACCGCGGGTTGCTTCACTTCCTGCCGGACACCGCCGTCGCATCTGACGTTGTCGCCCTCTCACGAGAAACCGGGCACTCACGTTTTCCGATCGTCGGTGAGGATTTAGATGACATCATCGGCTTGGTTTCGTTGCGTCGTGCCATCGGAGTTCCTTTCGAGCGTCGCGACGAGGTCCCCGTTGTGTCTGCTTCCCTGATGGCCGGCGTTCCATCGGTTCCCGAAACAGCCCCCATTGGTCCTCTGATGGTGCAATTGCGTGACGAAGGCCTGCAAATGGCAATCGTCGTTGATGAATACGGTGGGGTGGCAGGTGTTGTCACTTTGGAGGACGTCATCGAAGAAATCGTTGGTGAAGTGTCCGACGAGCATGATGGGCGTCGCCTCGGAATCCGTACCCGTGCCGACGGCGCTCTGCTGATCCCCGGAACCCTGCGCCCCGATGAGCTCTTCGAACGAACTCGGATCGCCCTTCCTGAAGACAACGCCTACGACACGATAGGCGGCCTCGTGATGGCCCAACTTGGACGCATCCCGATGGTTGGCGACCGCGCCACCGTGCACTCAGTGATCCTCGAAGTTGAACACATGCAGGGGCGACGCATTATGCAGATAGCGCTCTATGCGCCTGACCAGGAAGATGAACAACCGGAGGTTCAGCTATGAGCGCCGGTTGGGGTCTTGGAATCACCGTTATGTTGCTGGCAATGAACGCTTTCTTCGTCGCCGGCGAATTTGCGACGACATCGTCGCGTCGTTCGCAGATTGAGCCTCTCTACGAAGAAAAGCGTCGCGGAAGCGCTTATGCGATGTTCGCTCTTAAACACGTATCATTGATGCTCGCTATTTGTCAGCTGGGTGTCACGGTCGCATCAACAACCCTCGGCGTCGTCGCAGAACCGGCGATCGCGCACCTCGTGGAGCATCCGCTGGTTTCACTGGGCTTACCTGCTTCGTCGGCGCACGTCGTTGGTTTTATTGCCGCACTGATTATCGTGTTGTTCCTGCACGTAGTGTTCGGTGAGATGGTGCCGAAGAACGTGTCGATCGCAAACCCGGCACGACTCCTTCTGCTTCTTGCACCGCCTCTCGTGGCAATTGGACACGTTGTCAGCCCGATTATCCACGCAATGGATTCATTGGCGAACTGGTTCCTGTCACTTCGTGGAATTGAACCTAAATCTGAAATTGCAGCAACGTTTACAGCCGAAGAAGTGGCCTCCATCGTCAAATACTCGACCGCTGAAGGAGCTTTGAGTGACGACCTTGGTCTGCTCTCGGGAACCTTGGAATTCTCGACCGAAACCGCTGGGTCAGCGATGGTTCCTTTGGGTAACCTGGTTACTTTGGAGTCCGATGTCACCCCCGACGAGGTTGAAAAAGAAGTCGCTCGAACGGGTTTTTCGCGCTTCCCGATCGTTGCTCAATCCGGTGAAATCGCTGGGTACATTCACCTGAAGGACGTACTCTATGCCGATGCCACGAATCGCACTCAACCGATTCCCGCCTGGCGTATCCGCAAGATGGAAACTGTTGCATCAACTGATGAAGTTGAAGACGCGCTCCGCGCAATGCAACGTTCGGGAACTCACTGTGCACTGGTGAAAAACCAAGCAGGAGAACGAATCGGCGTGCTCTTCCTTGAAGATGTTCTAGAAGAATTGGTTGGCGAGGTTCGTGACTCATTGCAACGCGATGTGATTACTCGCGACCGCGATGAGTTATGACTCCCACTTTCAACCAAACCTCTTTAACCGCCTGGCGATACGATGTAGGTTAGTAACCGTTGAACTCGGACACTCGCTTCGAGGGCAACCCCTGAAATCAGCAGATGAAAAGGAACTTTCAGCGTGCCTGAAGCTAAGATTGAATGTCCGTTGCCGTCACGTCGGCAGATTCATGGACATAGCGATCTGGACGCGTCTACGCCTCGCAAAAGACAATCCCACGTTACTCGTCGTGTAGCTCGTGGCGGTGTTCTTGCTGTGCTGTTGGCAACGACTGTCGCGATCCCGCTGTCGGGGTTTGTTGGCGCACAGTCTTCTGTTGAACTTCCTGCGCGCGCACTTGGTGTCAGTGCCGGTGATGAGTCCTGGGCAACGACAACGGCCGTCGCGCAATCGCAGGCCCTTGAAGGATCCGTCACCGCAGCATCTCGCACACGCGTTCGCGCACCTCTGACTCTCAATAGCTGCTTGCCCTCTGCCCAGACAGCCGCGGGCAATCGAGATGTCCAGGTTCGATCCTCGGAAATCTACTGGCCAATGCCACCGGGAACGTTCGAGATCACGTCGCCCTTCTCGATGCGTGTTTCCCCGATTTCTGGCCAGCTACTGATGCACGAAGGCATCGATATGGCTGGTCCACTGGGGACTCCGCTACACGCCGTGTATGACGGCGAGGTCGTCGAGGTCTCTGAAAACAGCCGTTCCGGTGCGTTGGTGAAGCTCAAGCACGTCCGTGAAGACGGAAGCATTTTCTATAGCGCGTACCTGCACCAGTACATGGATCAGATCAAGGTCCGTGTGGGCGACAGCGTAGAAGCGGGACAGGTAATCGGTGCCGTTGGAAACAACGGTTGGTCAACTGGCCCGCACCTTCACTTTGAAATCCATAACTCCAATGACGAGCCCATCGATCCCGAAGCATGGCTTAAAGAAGTTGGCGCAGTTTATCTCGGAGAGCAGGCTTGTTCATGATCCCGGTTTCTTCTCGCGTCGGGCCGATCATTCTTGCCCACAGGGGAGGCAACGAGGTCGCGCCTGAAAATTCGCTTGAGGCATTCGCTGATGCCCGTCAGCTCGGTATCCGCCACATTGAAACCGATGTTCATCTGACCGCTGATGGCAAGGTTGTTATCCACCATGATCCGATGATCGATCGCGTGTACAACGGTTCTGGTCTGATTGCTCAGATGACTTGGGATGAGCTGAAGACGTACACGAACGATCACGGTGATCGTATTCCGTTGCTGTCCGAAGCTCTTGAGACCTTCCCGGATCTGTACTTCAACATCGATGCGAAGGTTCCCGGTGTTGAGGGGCCTCTGTTGGATGTTGTTCGTCAGGCTCATGCTGAGAATCGCGTTGTCCTGGCATCGTTTAACGAACGTCGGCTGAAGTGGCTCAGAGAGCAATCTCAGGGCCAGATTGCAACGTCGTTGGGTAGTCAATCCGTGGTGCGTTTGGTTGCGGCTGCAAAGAGCGCAACGAAGACGCGCACATGGCGGATTCCAGGTTCTCATCAGGGCGTTGTTGCCGCTCAGGTTCCGCTGTCCTTTGGCCCTGTGACCGTTGTGGATCGTCGTTTTGTTGCGGCGGCCCATTCGCATGGTTTAGCTGTCCATGTCTGGACGGTCGATGAGATTGACGATCTTAATCAGCTGATCGCTCTTGGAGTCGACGGCTTTGTGACCAATAAGCCGAAGTATCTGCGCGACTATCTGATCGATCGTGGATTATGGGAAGAGCTTCCTGCTCCAGGCGCGATGCGAGGGCAGCACCCGCGCGACTGAGTGTCGTGAGCAGAATGCACCCCCATGCGTTTATGTGCATGCGGGTGCGTTTTCTTTTGCGCTACGAGGTGCGGGCTGACGGATTTGGGCGTGTGAGGCGACATTTTGGGGTTTGCGTGGAGTGACACCGTTTTGTTGTCTCGAATGACCTCAGAGAGTGCCAGCGAGGTTCTGTATGCCTGATCTGCTGTTGAGGTCGATGCTGACCCCATACTTACAAACGCATTCGGGGTGTGCACCGTGCGGCGCACACCCCGAATCGTCTTTCACGCTGAAAGGTTATTGGTCAGCCACAACGTGGTGGTGAGTGATTACGGGTTCACGCTTTCCAGCTTCCACGTCGTTGGCGAGCTTTACTCGCCACACCATCTGAGCGACGAGGAGCGCTACCAGTACCCAACCTGCGAGATGAGCGATCATGGATTCGGCAACGAAGATCAAAGCCATGGCAACCAATGTCGGAAGCAAGTCTTGGAACGCCTTCACAACGTATCCGGCGAAGGGCGGCATGTGGACGCCATCGGCGTCAGCAACTGACTTGACCATGAAGTTCGGACCATTGCCGATGTACGTCAATGCCCCGCAGAAGACTGCACCCAGCGAAATCGGGACCAAGTAGTACTCGGGGACACCCGCGATCAGGGTTCCATCGCCACCCAGCGACTTCGCCATTTCGAAGAAAGTCATGTAGGTCGGGGCGTTATCCAAGATCGAGGACAAGCCACCCGTGAAGATAAAGAAGGTAACGCGGTTCAGGGGGAGGTGCGGTGCCACCTGCTCCAAGAAGCGCAATGCCGGAGCCATCGTCGAGAAGATGCCGATGAACAGGGCTGCAACCTCAAGGATCGGGGCCCAAGTAAAGGCATTGTCCTCGTAGCGGATCTTCTTAGAGCCCGCAAAGTAAGAGATTGCTGCGGCGCTGAGCATGACGATCTCGCGCCACGGAACCAGGTCTGCTCCATGCGCGTGACCTTCAATGATCTCGTGAGCGTTCCACGAGGGGATTTTGGCAACGGCGACGATGACAATGGCGAAAAGAACCAGGTTGAAAGCACCGCGCAGGCGCAACGGGGTGATCTGGGTATCGTCCCTGACGATTTGCGCCCGAGGCTCCGACGAGTAAAGCAGACGGTCGAGCGAGTAGTATATGCCGAGCATCAGTACGAGTACGAACAACCATTCCTTCCACAGCTGGAACGTCCAGGTGAAGGGGACACCGTTCAAGAAGCCCAGGAACAGTGGCGGGTCGCCGAGAGGTGTCAGTATGCCACCGCAGTTAGCAACGATGAAGATTGTAAACAGCACGGTATGTACGCGGTGGGTACGCTCTTTATTCGTCGCAAGAAGAGGGCGAATCAGGAGCATTGCGGCGCCTGTCGTTCCAATGAAAGAGGCAAGCGCGCCACCGATTGCCAAGAAAACTGTGTTGTTCTTCGGGGTTGCGCGAATGTCACCTTCAAGGTGGATACCGCCGGAGATGATGAAGAGCGAAAGAAGCAGGGCAATGAACTGAACGTATTCAACGCCGACGTCAATCAGCGCTTCATTTCCGATCATGTACACCATGAATACCAGCGTGGGTAGGCCTAGAACAAGGGCAACCAGAAGCTGGCTGGAGTTACGTTCCCACCATTTGTGTGTGGCGGGGATGATCGGGAAGAGTGCAATGGATGCAAGCATTGCTACGAACGGCAGAAGAGACCACCATTGGAAGGTCATCGGGATCCTTGTCGTCGATTACTAGGGACAGGCACATATTCGTGCGTACCATTTCAGCCTAACGTGAAACCGCAGTATCTTGCCGAAGATGTCCGTTTTTGACGATTGTTAACAATTTGCCCTGAATGTTCGTCCAGACGTGATTGGGTAACAAAAAGTGCCCCGAACAGGATTCGAACCTGCGACCTTTCGCTCCGGAGGCGAACGCTCTATCCACTGAGCTATCGGGGCTTAACGCATTGAGTCTAGCAAAGGTTGATGTTGGGTGAAGAATGGTGCTTGACCGCTTCACTTTCGTGCATAGGTCGAACGCCCTGATGACGCTTAGGGTGAGGAGTGTCATACTAGGGGAGTTGATTCGCTGATACCCAAGGAAGGGACACAATGCGCGTTCATATTGGAACAGACCATGCTGGCTACGAGCTGAAGGAAAAGGTCGTCGAGCACCTCAAGGAAAAAGGTTACGACGTTGTTGACCACGGCGCCCATGAGTACGACTCGTTGGACGACTACCCGCCGTTCTGCATTGAAGCAGCAGAAGCAGTGGTTGCTGATGCTGGCTCTCTGGGTGTCGTTATTGGTGGCTCCGGAAATGGTGAGCAAATGGCCGCGAACCGTGTGAAGGGTGTGCGCGCTGCGCTGGTGTGGAATGATTCGATCGCACGTCTTGCCCGCGAGCACAACAATGCGAACGTCGTCTCTGTTGGTGCGCGTCAGCACACCGTCGAAGAGTGCCTGGCATTCATCGATGCCTTCCTCGAAACCCCATTTTCTGAAGACGAACGTCACCAGCGTCGTATTTCCGAAATGGATGATTACGACGAAGCGCATCGAAAGTGAGTGGTGTCGTTAGACGCTGAAACTCAATAGAATGGGGTTCTTCGGTATTCCGAGGGACCCCATTCGTGTTGTTAACGGCGCACGTGGCTGAGCTGGGGCTGCCCCTAGATGTTGAATCCGAAGCAGGGAGCTAAGGTTAGCGCCACAAGGAAAATGTTGAGTGCCACGATGGCGACGGCAATCAGAGTTCCACAAACCTGCGTGAGAGTCGCATTCGAGTGTTCGCCCATAATCGAAGGTTGACGCGTGTAGCGGATCAAAGGAATAATCGCGAAAGGGATGCCGAAGGACAGGATAACTTGGGAGACGACCAGTGCCCACGTCGGTTCTGCCCCTATTCCGAGGATGATGAGGGCGGGGATGAGCGTGATCAGTCGTCGCACAATGAGCGGGATACGAATGTGAAGCAATCCGGCCATGATTTCTGAACCGGCGTATGCGCCAACGGATGTTGATGCTAGGCCTGACGCGAGAAGGCCAACGGCGAAGATCGTGGCAACGACCGGTCCAAGTGCGCTGGCGATTGCAGCGTGAGCACCTTCAATGGTGTCTGTTCCGCTGACCCCTGATAGTGCCGATGCTGCGAGAAGAAGCAGGCCGATGTTGACGATTCCCGCCAATCCGAGTGCCCACACGATATCAATCCGGGTTGCTCGCAAGTGATGTTTCAGGTCCGCGCGAGGAGCTTTTTCGTCGTGGTCGTTCACCAGCGAGGAATGTAGGTAAATCGCGTGTGGCATCACGGTTGCGCCAAGCATGGACGCTGCGACGAGAACTGAGTCCGTGCCAGCAAATCGGGGGACGAGGCCGGCCACAACTGATGGGCCGTCTGGCGGAGCAATGGCCAGTCCTGCAAGGAATCCGATTGTGATGATGAGCAAAAGGCCGATGATGACGCGTTCAAAGATCTTTTGTGTCCCGCCACCTTGCAGGGTTAACAACAGTGTTGAAACGACACCGATAATGAGTCCACCGGTAAGAAGCGAGAGCCCGAAGAGGAGGTGAAGTGCCAGAGCTCCGCCGATGATTTCCGCTAAGTCAGTTGCGGCTGCAACGACTTCTGCTTGAAGCCAATAGCCAATGCGTGCGCGTTTTTTCAAACGTGTGCCGAGAAGAGTGGGGAGTGATAGTCGCGTGACTAGGCCCAGCTTTGCGCTCAAGTATTGAATGAGCATTGCTGCAAGGTTGGATGCCAAAAGAACCCATACCAGCAGGTAGCTGTAGCGTGCGCCGGCGGTAATGTTTGCTGCAACATTCCCGGGGTCTACGTAGGCGATTGCCGCAACGAATGCAGGACCCAGCAGCGTCGCAAGCGACGGGTGATGAGTCTTTGATGTGCGGGGAGCAGGTAGCTGCGTCTCCGTAGAATCAAGTTTCGGCATACCGAAACCTTAACGCGTTTTTATTGCGATGTCACTCAAGAATGAAGAGCATGAACACGCCAAAGCAACCTAGACCAGCGTGACCAGGGATCAAGATTCAGTCGAAGCCTCGTCAACCTGATCGGTGGAGAGCACGGGGTAGGTAGCGAGCACGCAGACGTACTGGGCGAAGGCGATCCCAAAAACGACGAACCAGAAAAGCAAACGAATCGCCCACGGCAGTGAAATTGATGCCAACACAAGGGGTCCAGCCACAACGAGCAACGCCAACAGAGTCCGATGAAGCTTCATCACGGATGCCAAAAGCGCGACGCTGGCCAAACGCGGAAGATCTTTGACGTTTACGCGTCCCTTGTATGCCAAACGGTGAGCAAACATCGGCCAGACCCACACGTGCGTAAACGCTGCAATCAGCACTACGAATACAAGCAGCGTACGAACGATCAATACCATCGAGTGGGAAGCAAGATGCGTCGTCACAGACCACTCCCACAACAGTAGGGAGAAAAGTAGTCCTTCAACAAGTGCAAGGAGAATCGCGGGCAACGCTGCCTTGCGGACAACCTGAGCGACGGCCGGGGCAATCGCCGTGGACTCGGAAGCAATTAAACGCAACGAAACCAAGGTCATCACACCAAGACCCACACCGAAAGTGACGACGGGTAGCGAAATGAGCAAACCGACAACGTTCGCCATCACAAGTGCCGCAATCCACGACAGCACCTGAGCGATTGACGAATCAGGCCCAAAACGTGAGCTCACTTGGCTTCTCCGTTCTGAACCAGGGGAGCAGTTGTACCACCAGCATGAATCGTGGCGGGAACAAAGACGTGACGGACCGGTGCGGAATCATTGATCTGCTCGAATAAGACATCGCAGGTCAGACGAGCGATCTCAAGGGGAGGCTGAACGACAGTCGTCAGTTCAGGCTCGACAAACTGGCCGATCGTAATGCCGTCGAAACCAATGATGGACATGTCATCAGGAATCAACAAACCCGCTTCGCGAATTGCGCGCATTGCACCAATCGCGAGAACATCCGCGATGGCAAAAATCGCGGTCACATCGGGACGCTCTTGAAGCAGGCGCTTCGCCAAATGATATCCGTGTTCGTAGGTGTAGGGGTTCATCTGCTCGCGTGTTTCGAAGCGAATCAGATCATCATCAAGCGGAATGCCGGCATGTGAAAGAGCCTGTCGGTAGCCGGTGATGCGCTGGGCGCCAACAGAAGCATCCCCTTCGGGAACGCCAAGGGCGGCAATCGTTGTATGCCCCAAGTCAATCAGGTGCTGGACAGCGCGGGTAGCTTCTTCTTGGTCATCAACGGCTACAGACGAATATGCCGAATCATCAACTTTGGGCAGACGTGACACCGTGGAAAGCACGAAAGGCACGTTGAACTTCTCGAAGACGGATGCTTCGTGGCGGAAAGAGCCGCCAAGGAAAATGGCTCCCGCCATCAGTTCTTCATCAACGATCTTCGTGGCCTCTTCGACTTCGTCAGCCCAGTGGGGGACCTTCACGACGGTCAGAAGATAGTTCTTTTCGCGGACGATAGCTTCCAATGGATCGAGAACCTGTTGGAAGAACGGATTATCGATGCCCTTGATGATCAGGGCAATCGCAGGATTGTGAGAGAGCTTGAGGAAGCGAGCATGACGGTTGGGGCGATATCCCATCTGATCGGCGAGCGCCACAATGCGTTCGCGAGTGCTGTCGGAGATATCGGGCTTGTTATTGAGTGCACGAGAGACTGTCACCACACCAACACCGGCGGCTTTGGCGATGTCTTTAATCGTGGGGCGGGAATTCGAGGCTCGCATGGTCGCCTTCGTTTCGCTTTCTAGAAAACGGGGGTTCAATGGCGCTCGCCCCTTATCGTGAGCCGTGTCATACCAAGTGCGGTGCGACGCGTCTTCAGATAAGGGGCGAGTCCGTCATGAAGTATGTTCAGCCCTTGACTGCGCCGGCGACGACGCCTTCAATGATGTGCTTTTGGCTGGACAGGTAGAAGATGATGATCGGAATGATCGCAAGAACGAGCATTGCCATCAACGCGCCCATGTCGTTTGAACCGCGTGAGCCGACCAGCTGCTGAACAACAACAGGGATCGTCTTGTACGGGGTCGACAGACCAATAACCAAGTAGGGCAGGAGGTAGTCGTTCCAGACCCACATCGCGTTGAGGATCGCGACGGTGATCATCACGGGCTTCAGCATCGGCATAACGATGCGGAAGTAGTTCTGAACCGGACCGCAACCATCAATCATGGATGCTTCTTCAATCTCCAGCGGAATCGACTTCACGAAGCCGGAGATGATGAAGACCGACAGGGGAGCACCAAAGCCCAGGTACAGCAGGATCATGCCGATTGGGTTGTCGAGGTGCAATATGTCAGCGATCTTGACGGTTGGGAACATGACCATCTGGAAAGGAACGATCATCGAGAAGACGAAGAAGAGGTAAAGCAGGTTCGTCCACCACGTCTTCACACGCGTAATGTAGTACGCGGTCATCGCGCAGAAGAAGACGATCAGAATCAAAGAACCAATCGTGATGAAGAAGGACCAGCCTGCGGCGGCCAAGAACCCGGTCTGCTCGAGGCCCGTCACGTAGTTCTGAATACCGGCGAAGTAATCGCCCAGTGGCAGAGCAAACGGGTTATCAGAGATGAACAGACGGCCCTTGAACGAGTTCATCAAGATGAAGAACAGAGGGCCAAGGAACACCAGAGTCAGTGCGATCAAAACGATGTAGAGAATCGCCTTGCTGACAGGGTTAGAGCGTTCTTCCGTGGCAACGATGGGGGCAGCCTTTGTGCTCACGCTTCGACCTCCTTGCTACGGGTTGCGCGCAACTGAATGAATGCGATCACGGAAACGATGAGGAAGAAGATCACGGCCTTGGCTTGACCAACGCCCTCGAAACCGACGCGCGAGTAGAATGTGTTAACGATGTTCAGAGCAACCATCTCGGTCATGTCGAGTGGCTGGCCGTTCGTCAATGCGAGGTTCTGGTCGTAGAGCTTGAACGAGTTGGACAGCGTCAGGAACAAGCAGATGGTGATTGACGGCATGACCATCGGGATGGTCACGTTACGAAGAATCGTCCATTTTCCTGCGCCATCGATTTCGGCTGCTTCAATGAGTTCCTTCGGAACACCTTGAAGACCAGCGATGTAGATGATCATCATGTAGCCGACCATCTGCCAGTTGATCAGGATGATCAAACCGACGAAGCCGTAGGTGGCATTGGTGACCAGCGTGGTTTGCCAGTGCAGCAAGATTGCGTTCAGAATTGTCTGCCAGGTGTAGCCCAAGACGATGCCGCCGATCAGGTTCGGCATGAAGAAGACGGTACGGAAGAAGTTCGTACCCTTGAGCTTGCGGGTCAGTGCGTATGCGATTGCGAATGCAAACACGTTGACCGTAATGATGGAAACAATTGTGATGGCGGCGGTGAAGAGCAGAGCACTAACGAAGCCCTGCTTGTCGCTGAATGCATCAATGTAGTTCTGAACGCCGACAAACGTCGCGTTGGTGACGGTCGTGAACTTCGCGAAGGACAGGTACAGACCGATTGCGAACGGGGCAAGGAATGCCAGCGTGTACGCAAGGAATGTGGGTCCGACGAAGAGCAACCCAAATTTCTTAAGAGCTTTAATCATGAAAAGTTCTTCCTTGAACTATGCGAAGGCGGGTGTGCGGGACCCGGTTGGTTCCCGCACACCCGTATTCGGCAGATGAGTGCGGAGCGTTAAGCTCAGGCGCCCTTCTCAGCTGCCCATCCGGTGGTGAAGGTCTCGACGACCTTGTCCCAATCCATCTGGCCTGCTGCGTACTGCGACAGGGCAGCACCGAAGTCATCCTTGAAGGTCTGGCTCGGGAAGGTGGTGAAGACCCACGGAATCGTGGTCAGCTTGGTGTTGGACAGGTAGGAAACAACTTCCTTTGCCAACGGATCGGCCGGCTGCTCAGCATCGGTGAAGGTGTTGAACGGCGGGATGAAGCCGAGGTCTTCGACCATGTACTTCTTGCCCTTTTCGGAGTTGATCAACCAGTTGACGAAGTCGATCGAAGCCTTCTGCTTGGCCTCGGAAACCTTCGAGTTGATCGAGAAGAAGTTCTCGGTGCCGATGTTCAAGCCCTGGGTTTCTTCGCCCTTGTGTCCGGTGTAGATCGGGAGCATCTTGACATCTTCAGGCTTGACAGTGTTGCCTTCAATGTCAGAAATCTGGCCGTATGCCCAGTTGCCATTCTGAACCATAGCGGCCTTGCCGAGGGCGAATTCAGCCATGGAGTCGTTGACTGCCTTGGAGGAAGCGAGCTCGGGAGCAATGGTGGAATTCTGCAGGTAGAGATCGAAGATGTTCTTGAACTCATTGCCGTGCGAGAAGGTCATTTCTGCCTTGTCGTCCACGCCGTCGTCCTGGTACTCGAAGTAGACGGGAAGGTCGGCGAGGTGCGTCTGCCAGCGCCAGTCTTCACCGGGCTTGAGTGAGGTTGAAGCAAAGACACCGTCGATGCCGAGCTCGTCCTTGCGAGCCTGCATGTCCTCAACAACAGTCTTCAGCATGGCGAAGTTGTTGATTTCTTCCATCGAGGTGGCCTTCGCGCCGGAGAGGGCGAAGTACTTGTCCATGATGGACTGGTTGTAGATGATGCCATAGCCTTCGACGACGTAAGGAACGCCGTAGACCTTGCCATCTTCACCCTTGACTGCCATTGAGGGGTCAAGGAGAGCCTTGTTGAAGTCGGTGTCGGTCAGGTCGGCGGTGTAGTCCTGCCAGTTCTTCAGGCCGATGGGGCCGTTGATCTGGAACAGGGTTGGAGCGTCCGACTTGGCAATTTCAGACTTGAGGGTCTGCTCGTAGGTGCCGGAGGCGGCCGTGACAACCTTGACCTCGACGCCGGTTTCCTCGGTGTAAGCCTTGGCGATTTCGTGCCAGGTGGCATCGGATTCAGGCTTGAAGTTCAGGTAGTAGACGGAGCCGGTGGTGTCATCGGCTGAATCTGAACCTGACGAGCAAGCTGCCAGAGTAGAAAGGGCTGCGGCTGCTGCAACAGATGCTGCGGCGACCTTCATGAACTTCGACATCGCAGATGTCCTCCTTTGGACGCTTCGAGTTCGTGACGCTACCTGAAGTGCGTCAAGTTGATGCGATAACGGGGTCACCTCTGAAGAATTTACATCTCCGTCGGTAACGTTTCCGGTGATAGTGAGCATAGGACGATGAAGGCGTTTGCGTCCACATTTTTAAAAGATTGTCAGGTCACAATTTGGTGACGAAAAAATGGCGTGGTTGAGTCATTTAATGGCTGTTGGGTTGTTTTTAAATCATTTACGGATACGTTACCGGTAACGATTCCGTTCCTGACCTGCAGATTTGCTTTCAATTCGTCCTATTTCACCTCGGCGCGCGTAGCTAATCGGGGACGAAAACAACTACCCTAGAAGGCGTGACTCCAGAAGAACTTGCACTCGTTATTCGTCAGGCCATCATCGCTGCTATCGATAATGGTTCGCTTGCTCTGAACGCTGAAGACGTTCCCGACCCTGTGAAGGTTGAGCGTCCGCGCAACCGCGACCACGGCGATTGGGCAACCAACATCGCGATGCAGCTGGGTAAGAAGGCCGGCATGGCGCCTCGTGACTTCGCGCAGCTTCTCACTTCCGCTCTTGTTTCAGTTGAGGGAATCGACGAGGCCGAGATCGCAGGACCGGGCTTTATCAACATTCGGCTCGGTGCCGCATCTGCTGGTGAACTTGCTCGAACGATCATCGAAGCTGGCGATGCCTATGGCACCGGAGACAAGCTTGCTGGCAAGCACGTGAACCTCGAATACGTGTCCGCAAACCCGACCGGTCCGGTTCACCTTGGCGGTGCTCGCTGGGCGGCTGTTGGTGACTCGCTTGCTCGTCTGATGGTTGCAGCGGGTGCACAGGTGACCCGCGAGTACTACTTCAACGATCACGGTTCGCAGATTGATCGCTTCGCGCGTTCCCTCTATGCCCGTGCAATGGGTCAAGAAGCGCCTGAAGACGGCTACGGTGGCCAGTACATCGCCGATATTGCTGCCCAGGTGCGTGCCGATGCGGCTACGGCCGGTCAGCCTGATCCTGTCACCCTCGAAACCGAAGAGGCTGTTGAAGCCTTCCGCGCTCGTGGCGTAGAGCTGATGTTCGCCGAGATCAAACAGCGCTTGTCCGACTTCCGTTCTGAGTTCGATGTGTTCTTCCACGAAGACTCTCTCCACGAATCAGGGGCAGTCGCTCGTGCGATTGAAACCCTGCGCGAACGCGGAGAGGTCTTCGACCAGGATGGCGCCGTGTGGTTGCGCACCACTAAATACGGTGACGACAAGGATCGTGTCCTCATTAAATCGGATGGTCAGGCCGCCTACTTCGCCGGTGACGTTGCCTACTACTTAGATAAGCGCCAGCGTGGCGCAGACGTCGCAATCTACCTGCTCGGTGCTGACCACCACGGTTACATCGGTCGCATGATGGCAATGTGTGAAGCCTTCGGTGATAAGCCGGGTGAAAACATGCAGATCCTCATCGGTCAGATGGTGAACTTGGTGAAGGAGGGCAAGCCGGTTCGTATGTCGAAGCGTGCGGGCACGATCGTGACCCTTGATGACCTTGTTGACGCTGTGGGCGTCGATGCGGCCCGCTATTCGCTGGTCCGCGTGTCGATGGACTCCAACCTCGACATCGACCTTGATCTGCTGTCATCGCGCACGAATGAAAACCCCGTCTACTACGTCCAGTACGCCCATGCTCGTACTCGTAACGTTGCGCGCAATGCCACCGAACACGGCGTGACGCGCGAAGCTGGATTCGAGCCCGCAGCTCTCGATACACAGGCGGATTCGGATCTTCTGGGTGTGCTTGCTCAGTTCCCTGCCCAGGTCGCCCAGGCTGCTGAGCTACGTGAACCGCACCGTGTCGCCCGCTACCTCGAGGGCCTCGCTGCTGCATACCACACGTGGTACGGCCAGTGTCGAGTTACTCCTCGTGGAGATGATCCAGTCGATGCTGGTCACGTTGCCCGCCTCTGGCTAAATGATGCCGTGGCACAAGTTCTGCGTACCGGCCTTGGCTTGCTGGGCGTTGCTGCTCCGGAACGGATGTGACGTGGGGGAAGCGCCAGCATCGTTTGACGCCCGCCCAGTCGGGGATCTGATTTGCCCAGAGCCCGATCAACGGCCCGACATCTGGCCGTGGTCAGCCAAGCGCCTCGACAATGGCGTTCTAGAAATCGGTGGAGTTTCTTTGACGGATCTTGCCGATGACTTTGCCACGCCCGCGTTTGTCCTCGATCGCGCTGATCTTGCTGGACGCGCGAATGTCTGGGCGACCGCGATGGCCGAAGAATTCTGGGACGGCTACGGAATGAATGGTGGCGACGCTTTCTACGCCGGCAAGGCATTCCTTTCATCCGACGTAGTCCGCGTCGTCACGGATGCCGGGATGGGAGTCGACACGGCTTCCCTTGGCGAACTGACAATGGCGTTGCGCTCCGGCGCAAACCCCGCCAAAGTGGGATTGCACGGGAACAACAAGCTTGATAGTGAAATTGAATGTGCGCTGTTGGCAGGCAACAAAGAAGGTATCGAACGAATCTTCATCGATTCCCTCTACGAAGTCGGCCAGCTCGAACGCATCGCCAAGAAGCTGGGTGTCATCGCACGCGTCATGGTGCGCGTGAAGACGGGTGTGCATGCGGGCGGGAACGAATACATTTCCACCGGACACGAGGATCAGAAGTTCGGCGTTGGCGCCTTCGATGGTCAGCTTGACGAGGTTATTGACGCGATTGCCTCCTCGGATCATCTTGAGTTGCGAGGCCTGCATTCGCATATCGGCTCACAGATCATCGGCATTGATGCATTCGTTGAAGCGGCTACGATTATCTGCCGGCTGGCGAAGCAGATCCAGGGGCGTACCGGCCTGACAATTCCCGATATTGATCTTGGCGGCGGGGCTGGCGTTGCCTACACGGGTGATGACGAAACACCGACTTCGCCGCTTGAGGTAGCGCGCGCGATTGCGGGTGCTGTGCGTGACGCGTGCGCTGAGCTGGATTTCCCTGTTCCGCACGTTTCAGTTGAGCCTGGGCGTTCGGTTGTTGGACCCGCGATGGTGAGCCTCTATCGCGTTGGGGCCGTAAAAGACGCGACCCTAGGAGATGGCCTGAAGCGTCGCTACATCGCGGTTGATGGGGGGATGGCTGACAATATTCGACCGGCTTTATACGGGGCACGCTACACGGCGACGCTCGCGAATCGTGTTTCCGATGTCGAACCGGTGCGCTCGCGAATCGTGGGCAAGCACTGCGAAAGTGGCGACGTTATCGTCTGGGATGTTGATCTTCCGAGCGATGTGCAAGCCGGTGACCTTCTCGTCATCCCGGTGACCGGTGCCTACGGTTATTCGATGGCATCGAACTACAACATGGCGACCAAACCGGGTGTCATTGCTGTTGAAAGCGGTCAGGCGAGTTGGATCATGCGTCCTCAAACCATTGATGACCTGCTGGAACTCGATACTGGGCTTGCCAGCCTTGCCGTTGCCAACGACGAGTAGGGGCGAATTCTTCAGCGTATGTTGTTCAGGTTTCTCCCTGAAGAAGATCAGTTAACTGTTGAGCCACGCACTTGAAAAGGAAAGGATGCGCAGTGCGTTCCTGATCGGCCTGTTCAACGTCTGCTACGACGGTTTTCAATCCCGATTTCATCATTTGGTGGTGCGAGTCATGCCTGCGCCTCGTTGAGCACCTTGAGTGGGAACTATCGACGAGGTTTCGCGCGCGACGTCGGCTTCGCACTCATCGGGTCTTCAGGCCATAAATGCTTGGGATAACGACCCCGTAGCTGGGATCGCACCTGCTGGTAAGGCCCTGCCCAAAAACTTGCGAGGTCTGAGGTGACGGCAGTGGGTCTGCCCGCGGGGTCCGTCAGGTGAATAAGAAGGGGAAGACGCCCGTTGGCGAAGGTGGGTGTTGCAGTCCAACCGAAGGCTTCCTGTACCCGCAGTGTCACCGTTGGAGTGCCAGTTGACCAGTCGATTTTCCTTCGCTCTCCGGTGGGAATCTCAATGTCGGCGGGAGCCCACTCATCGAAAGAACCCGCATGTTGCCAAGGGATCAAGCTCCTGATGAGCGACGCAGTGTCAATTCTGGCGATCGATTCGCCCTCTGCCAACGCGGAAATGAAGGGAGCGCACCACGAGTCAGCGTCTCCAATCAGCGCATCATCGCTCACGTCGGGCCACATATCGGGCGCTACCGCGTGCAATGCTGTAAGACGAGCGCGCATATGTGTCGCAGACTCGGTCCACTTCAGCATTGAAAGACCGTGAGTGGCGAACTCATTGGTGAGTAGGCGCATGACATTTTCAGGGCTGGGCTTCACATTGCGTGGTTGCCCAAGTGCAATGGCGCCAAGCATTGTGGTTGCGGTTGCGCGGAAACATCCACCGCTGAACGTGCAGTCCGTGCGCTCCGTGATAAGTGAGTGTCCTAGGGATAGTGCGTCTTCGGCGCTAATCGGAACAGCCGCTCGGATGAGTCCATCGGCCCGACCGACACTGCGCGTCACATCCGTGATTGCCAGCCATTCGCTTCCCGCCAGCAAAGACGAGGGTGGGAGGCAAGCTCCCTGCCCGTCAGCAAAAAGGTAGGTTCCGCTTTGTCCACCTCGAGCGCGAGCAATCCACGTTGGATGAGCAAGCCCAGCAACAAGACCGATTGCCTCGTCGTCAGAGAGCCTACCGGGGTCGGAATGAGGATCCGCCCAGCGTTCGAGGCGCTGTGAAGACTGACGTACCCGACGGGCAATATCGGCGTGCTCCGCCTTCAATCGCCGGGCAAAATGTGCCAGGTCACCGTCGCCAACTCGAGGATTCTCACCGAGAAGAGCGACAAAGTATGCGGCGCGTTTACTCCCGATCAGTGGTGAAGCGGCAATCAAAGCCTTCCCGAGGAAAGGGGAAACAGGCAGTCGAGCAACGCGACGACCAAGTGTCGTCGGAGAATAATCATCGTCTACAAGGTCTGCGGCGTGGAGGCGCTCGCGGGCGCGCTTTAACGCCCCAGGTGGGGCTGGGTCAATAAGTTCCAACGCGTCCAAACCGCCGCTGGTCCAGCAACGTGCTTGAAGCTCAGCGTCTGCAAGATCCGTCGACAGGATTTCCGGGGTGATCTGGTCGGGTCTGCGCGCGAAACTCACCTGATCAAAGCACCGATAAACCGTGCCCGGTCCGAGCCTGGCAGAGCGTCCAGCACGCTGATCGCAACTCGCGCGAGGCGCTGGAACTGTTATCAATGAACCTGCATCGCGTTGAACGTCATACGACGGAACGCGTGCAAGACCAGAATCCACAACACATCCAATGCCCGGTACGGTCAAAGACGACTCTGCGATCGACGTTGTAATAATGATCCGTCGGGCTTTCTGACTATCGTCGACGCTCAGAATCACGTCTTGCTGTCCGGGAGCGAGGTGCCCGTGCAGGCCCCGCACATCCATCATGACCCCGCTAACTTCGTGGGGGCCGAACCCTCCTAAAGCCTGGGCGGCCTCGTCGATTTCTTTGGCGCCGGGCACGAAAACGAGGATGTCGGAATTGGTTTGGCTGACCGCTTGGCGCGTGACTGTCGCGATGTGCGAGATGAACTCACGCGCGACTACCACATTCCCGCTACTTGTCGTTGCAAGCGGTTGGGCAGACGGCGCCATCCAATGCGTCGTGATTGGATGCAGTGCTCCGGGAACATCAACAACGTCGACCTCATTGAGGACGCCACCAAGGAACGAAGCCAAACGCTCAGCATTCAAAGTTGCTGACGTGAGAGTCAGGTGAAGATCTGGGCGTAGGACGCTCATCGTGTCCAAGATGAACGCAAGCGACAGATCCGTTTCAAGATGGCGCTCGTGGAACTCATCGATGACCACGGCGCCAACGCCTTCAAGCTCCGGATCGCCCTGCAGGCGACGAAGCATAATACCGGGCGTGACAAATTCGACCCGAGTACGGTCGGAGACCTTGACGTCGCCTCGTACTCGATATCCGGACGTGTCACCCACCTTTTCGCCGAGGAGCCAGGCAAGACGGCGAGCGGCACTCCGCACCGCGATCTGGCGTGGGGCACAGACGATCACACGAGTATCGAGGCTCGCTTCAAGAAGAGGAGGAAGCACAGTCGTCTTACCCGAGCCAGGCGGAGAAGAAAGAACTAGGGCATGACCTGGCTTGATTGAAGGTGCAATACGATTTAAGGCGTCGGCGATAGGCAGGCGTGGCAGGTTAGCCAGAAGGGGATCGCACGCGCTCATGGGATAAGTATGACGTGAAGTCGCTAGACTGTGGAATACGAAGAAAGAAACGGAGCATCAGTGGCAGACCCCGACGTTGCGCGAATTGTCGCATCAACCCGTCACATTTCAATCCCTGCTGACCTTGATCCTCTGATGCTGCTTGGCACATCAGATCAGGTGTTGCGCGCTCTGGAACACGGTTTCCCGCGCGTGAACTTCCACGTCATTGGCCGCGATATTTCGCTCACCGGCTTTTCTGCGGATCTTGGTGTTGCCGGCGACTTGATCGAAGAACTGATTTCTTTGGCGAAGAAGGGTCAGCCATTGGATGCGCAGGCAGTCGAGCACGCCATCTCACTGCTCACCCGAACATTCGCAACGCCCGCTGTTTCCGACGAAATTCTTTCCGTCCGTGGTCGTTCTATCCGCCCGAAGTCTGCTGGTCAGAAGGCCTATGTTGATGCGATTGATCGGTCGACGATCGTCTTCGGACTCGGCCCGGCGGGTACGGGTAAGACCTATCTTGCGATGGCAGCCGGCGTGCAACGTCTGCTTTCCGGGCAGGTCAAGCGCATTGTGCTGACCCGTCCTGCGGTGGAAGCGGGGGAGAACCTCGGTTTCTTGCCCGGTTCCCTGACCGACAAGATCGACCCGTACCTGCGTCCGCTCTACGATGCGCTGAAAGACATGCTCGATCCCGAGGTCCTGCCAAAACTCATGGCTGCGGGCACAATCGAAGTGGCCCCTCTGGCGTACATGCGCGGTCGCACGCTGAACGACTCCTTCATCATCTTGGATGAGGCGCAGAATACGACGCCGAACCAGATGAAAATGTTTTTGACGAGGCTCGGATTCAACTCTCAGATTGTTGTCACTGGCGACGCGTCTCAGGTGGATTTACCGGGTGCTGGTCAATCCGGTCTTGCGGTCATCTCGAAGATCCTGAGTGACATCGACGGAATTGAATTCTGCTACCTGACCAGCGCAGACGTAGTGCGTCATCAGCTGGTCGGAGAAATCATAGACGCCTACGAGCGTTGGGAAGACCGACTGAGTGCTCAACGCTCCACATCTGGGCGAACACGTACGAATGTTTCACGCTCACGTGCAGCTCGGACGAGAAGGCCGTCATCTGATCGATCACGCACTGGTCGCTACCAGGGAGGAACCGATGACTGAAGTCATCAACGAAACTGATTTCGTCATTGACGGGAGCGAATTCGCAGCTCTTGCTGACCACGTGCTCACGCAGATGCACGTCGCCACCGACGTCGAACTGAACATTCTGTTCATCAATCCCGAACCGATGGAAGACCTGCATTTGCGCTGGCTTGATCTTCCTGGACCGACTGACGTTATGAGCTTCCCGATGGATGAGCTCCGCCCGGGAAGTGCCGACAACCCGACTTTGTCGGGGACGCTTGGTGATATCTGTATTTGCCCGCAGGTCGCCCAGAAACAGGCCCTTGAAGCCGGTCACGCGATGGTTGAAGAAATGCTGATGCTGGCCACCCACGGTATGTTGCATCTGCTCGGCTACGATCACGCCGAAGAAGATGAAAAGAAAGTCATGTTTGACCTGCAACGTAAGCTACTGCTGACTTTCCTGGCAACTCGATGATCTCTTCTACCGCCTCACTTCCTCTTCCTGCTCTGATCATCATTGCGGTTGTCGGGCTTTTCTTAGCTGCGATGCTTCAGTCGATCGAGGTTGCGTTTTCTCGTATGTCGATTGCGCGTGCAACGGATCTGGTTGAGGAAGAACGCCAGAATGCTTCCACACTGTTGACTCTACTGGGCCATCGCAGGCGGGCGACGCTTGTTTTGCGTGGTTTTCGCACGTTTTCCCAAGTGATTGTTGCCGTCTCATTGACGCTTGCGTTTTCTTCGATGTCGTTGGCGTGGTGGGCGACAGCTCTCGTTGCTTTACTAGCGATCACCTTCGTCCATTTCGTCTTCATTTCGCTTGTTCCTTCCCGTTGGGGACAGCGTAGTCCAGAGAAGATTGCTCTGTCGGGAGCACCGTTGGTGTCCTCCCTCGTTACTCTGACAAGATTCCTCGACCCTCTTGTTGAGGCCATCCGTGGGCGTCTTCCCGCATCTGACCTGACGGAAGCCGAAGCACGCGCCGAAATGGCAAATGACCTGCGCGAAATGGTCGACCAGGTGGGTGAAACCGAAGGACTTGAAGACGAGGATCGCGAAATGTTGCGATCCGTTCTGGACCTGGGGCATACGCTTGTCCGCGAAGTGATGGTTCCCAGAACTGAAATGGTGACCGCCCCGGCGGATCTTCCCGCTCATAAAGCCTTGCGCCTGTTTGTCCGCTCGGGCTTTTCACGCATTCCTGTTGAAGGTGACGATGTCGATGACATTCGTGGCATCCTCTATTTCAAGGATGTTGTTGCCCGCTTGCAGACCTACGGGGCGGACATGGACCAGGTGGCAGAGCAGATGATGCGCCCGGTCGAGTTCACCGTCGAAATGAAGCCCGCAGACGATCTGCTTCGTCTGATGCAAGCAGACCACTTCCATATGGCGATCGTCATCGATGAATACGGTGGCGTAGCGGGGCTGGTGACCCTTGAGGACCTCATTGAAGAAGTCGTCGGTGACCTCACCGACGAACATGACAAGGGAATTATTGAGCCCGAACAACGTGACGACGGATCGTGGCGTGTACCTGCACGCTATCCAATTACCGAGCTCGGCGAGCTCTTCGACCTTGAACTTGAAGATGACGACGTGGACTCTGTCGGTGGTTTGCTCGCAAAGGCATTGGGGCGCGTCCCTCTTCCCGGGGCGCAGGGTGACGCATTAGGCATCCACATGCTCGCCGAAGAAGCACGAGGACGCCGTCGCCAAGTTGGTACGATTGTGTGTTCGCTACTCGTGGCGAGCGATGAATCGACCGAAGAAACCAGTGAGGACGCATAATGCATTTCCCCAGCGATGACGAGCTGATGGCAGGCCCAAACGCGTTCGAAAGCGATGAAGTGTTCGTCGATGACAGTGACATTGATGCTGGCGAACTTGGCGCATTAGGGGACGAGGTCGCGCACACCACTGAGTTCGATGATGTTGATGACGCAGATAGCCAGGCCTTCGATGACGTCGATCTCGACGACGCAAGTGACATTGACCCCGAAGATGTGTTCGCTGTCGTCGAGGGGATGAAAGCTCTGCGCGACGAAACGAACGCGGGCGCCGGCCTGATGATCCCAGACTTTCCTCAGGACTTCCGCGCGGGATTCGTCTCTATCGTGGGTCGTCCGAACGTAGGTAAATCAACGCTGACAAACGCGCTCGTCGGCCAGAAGATTGCGATTACATCGGGTCGTCCTGAAACGACGCGTCACAATATTCGTGGCATCGTCCACGGTGAAAAGAGCCAGCTGGTTCTGGTTGATACCCCCGGATATCATCGTCCGCGAACGCTTTTGGGCAAACGCCTGAATGACATGGTTCGCGAGGCGCTCGCGGAAGTTGATGTCGTCGTCTTCTGTTTGCCTGCTGACCAGCGTATTGGTCCTGGCGACAAGTTCATTGCTCGCGAATTGAAGGACGTTCGTCGTCCGATTATTGCTGTTGCGACGAAGTGTGATCTGGTCAGTCGAGAGCGCCTGATGAAGCATCTGCTGTCGATTGACAAGATGGGTGATTTCGCGGCGATCGTTCCCGTCAGTGCTTTTGACGGAAATGGCGTTGACCAGCTGCTTGATGTGCTGACGAAGGCGGTTCCGCTCTCCCCACCGCTCTACCCGGATGGGGATGTGACCGATGAATCGCGTGACACTCTGATTGCAGAGTTCATTCGCGAAGCTGCACTTGAAGGGGTCCGTGATGAGCTTCCGCACTCACTTGCAGTTCAGGTTGAAGAGATCGTTGCCAGGCCTCGTCGCGAGGGTGATACTCGTCCACCGCTGATGAATGTGCACGTCAACGTTTATGTTGAACGCGATTCTCAGAAGGCCATCATCATTGGTAAGAAAGGATCGCGCCTGAAAGAGATTGGCTCAAAATCACGTCCTTTGATCGAGGACTTGCTGAAAGCGCGTGTGTATTTGGATCTGCATGTGCGAACGGCGAAAGACTGGCAGTCAGATCCGAAAATGTTGGGACGTCTCGGGTTCTAGATGAAGAGCGATTACTCTTCTAGTTCCACGACGGTTGTTGCTCTAGGAGGTAATGCTCTAGGGCAGACACCCGACGATCAGTTGCACCTGTTGCGTCAGGCTGCGCCAGTCTTGGTGAGTTTGGCTGATGCGGGCCCTCTTGTGATCGCTCACGGGAATGGGCCCCAGGTTGGTCAGATCACGCGCGCGTTTTCCCTGGGAGTTGCAGCTGACCCCGGTGTGCCCGACGTTGATCTTCCAGAGATGGTTGCGATGAGCCAGGGGTACATTGGCGAGCACCTGGTGCGTTCAATCGACGAGGCTGGGGCGACTCGCGGGTATTCCGGCAAAGTAGCCGGTCTTCTGACTCGTGTGGAAGTAGATCCCAATGATCCAGCATTCGCTGACCCGACCAAACCGATCGGTCAGTTTCTGACTCGGGAAATGGCGGAACAGCGGATGAAGGAAGAGCCCGGATCCGTGTACCGCGAGGATGCTGGGCGTGGATTTAGGAAGTATGTTGCTTCTCCATTGCCACGTCGGATCGTTGAAATTGAGGCGATTCAAGCTCTGGCAAACGCCGGCTTCATCGTCATCGCTTCAGGCGGTGGCGGTATCCCAGTTATTCGCACCGACTATGAAATGAAAGCCGTGGACGCGGTTATCGACAAGGACCGAAGCGCAGCTCTCATGGCTGATGAGTTGGGAGCCTCTGCTCTGGTCATCCTGACTGCAGTTCCGGCGGTTGCCACGGGGTGGGGAACACCAATGCAACACTGGCTTCACCGCATTTCTTTGGATGAAGGACGTGCTCTGATTGAGTCGGGGGAACTTGCTGAAGGTTCCATGCGCCCCAAAGTTGAAGCAATCGTTGACTTCGTATCGAAGGCCCCGGCTGGTACGGGTCGCCGTGGTGTTATTTGCGCGTTGGCGGATGCTGATAGAGCTCTGAGCGGTGAAGTGGGAACAACCATCACCTCGGTGTGACCAATGGTTAAACGCGCGTTGCTACGAAGCGCGGGACAATAGAACCAAGACATCTTTGACGATTATTGGTCTTGCTACGACGATCTATGCTGGTCTTCTGCACTGTTTCAATGTGGAAGCCTTTGCGTGGGAAGAGCCGACCGCGCGTTCAATCTTCGGCGATAGCGCTGAAGAAGCGCGAAAGCACGTGTTCTACGCCTCCAACCAGGGCGTCTACACTCTTTTCTTCGCTCTTGATGGCCTGATTGGTGCCATTCTTGCGTGTGTATCGCATGGTGAGGGCACGCTGTTTGTCGTGGGCAATACACTCGCCATCTTTGCTACCGCTTCCATGCTGCGCTCGCACTCGTTCTGTTTATCACATCCGAGGAGCACCACAGCGCAGCCATCAAACAAGGCATGTCCCCCTTGATTGCGGTGGTCGGCCTCGTGATTGGGCTGGCGATCTGAAAGGCGAAACGTCCACATAACGAAGTGGACGCCTACGCTTACCCCGTCTGTCATACGCTACGAGGCATGAGCCGAAAATGGATGCTCCTGCTTCTTTGCCGTGACGAGGCCTGAAAGGGTCGAAACCTCGCCACGGCTCAACGTGTTTCGACCCGACGCCCACCGATAACCGGGCGAATCAGGATAGCGAAGAAAGAAACACAATGAAGACGACTGGAAACGTCCCCACTCCTTCTGGCTCGCACATGCCGATTGCAAAGTACAAGCCGTTCCTCGACACGAACCCCGTTGTTCTGGACGACCGCACGTGGCCCTCGAATCGGATTACTCACGCACCTCGCTGGATGTCGACGGACCTGCGTGACGGTAACCAGGCACTGATTGAGCCGATGGACCCGAGTCGTAAGCGCAAGATGTTCGACCTGTTGGTCAGTCGCGGATACAAGGAGATAGAAATCGGCTTCCCCGCAGCATCGCAGACTGACTTTGATTTCGTACGATCCCTGATTGACGAAGATGCAGTGCCGGACGATGTGACGATCTCGGTTCTGACCCAGTCTCGCCCTGAAATCATTGAGCGCACCCTTGAAGCCCTCGTCGGTTTCCCGCGCGCGACCGTCCACCTGTACAACGCGACGTCGCCGCTGTTCCGCGAGCTCGTCTTCGGCAACGACAAGGCGCAAACGATCGACTTGGCTGTCTGCGGTGCACGCGAAGTGGTGGCGCAGGCAGAAAAGCGTCTGGGCGACGAAACGATCTTCGGCTTCGAATATTCGCCCGAAATCTTCGTGGATACCGAACTCGACTTTGCTCTCGAAATCTGCGAATCCGTCATGGATATTTGGCAGCCCGAAGACGACCGCGAAATCATTGTGAACCTGCCGGCAACCGTTGAACGTGCAACGCCGAACGTTTATGCCGACCAGATCGAATACATGTCACGCAACCTCAGCCATCGCGAAAACATCGCGATCAGCGTACACCCGCACAACGACCGTGGAACCGGCGTTGCTGCGGCTGAACTGGCATTGCTTGCCGGTGCAGACCGCGTGGAAGGTTGTTTGCTCGGTCAGGGTGAACGCACCGGTAACGTTGACCTGCTGACCCTGGGGCTCAACCTGTTCAGCCAAGGCATTGACCCGGGTGTTGACCTAACGAATATCGATGAGATCCGTCAGATCGTCGAATACTGCACGTCGATGGAAACGTCACCGCGTGCACCTTACGTGGGTGACCTCGTCTACACTTCTTTCTCCGGATCGCACCAGGATGCGATTAAGAAGGGTTTCTTCGCCCGCAAGAAGAAAGTTGGAGAAGCTGGCGGTGACGAAAATGCAGTGGTGTGGGAGTTGCCCTACTTGCCGATCGACCCGCACGACGTGGGTCGTTCCTACGAGGCCGTTGTCCGCGTGAACTCGCAGTCCGGCAAGGGTGGCGTCGCCTACCTCATGTCGACCACCCACAATCTGGAACTGCCACGTCGTCTGCAGATCGAGTTCTCTCGCATCGTTCAGCGACACACGGACTCCTACGGTGGCGAGATCGACGGCGATACCCTCTGGCAGATCTTCGCCGATGAATACCTGCCGAACTCGGCAGCGAAGGACCTCACCGCCTGGGGTCGCTTCGAACTCGGAACTTCTCACGTGACGACCAACGCCGACGAGCAGGTTGATCTGAAGGCGACACTGAAGGATCAAGGTGAGCCCGTCGAGGTCAGGGCACACGCCGGCGGTCCGATCGAAGCATTCGTCAAGACGCTCGGCCAGTTCGATTTGGACGTCCGCGTCCTCGACTACTCCGAACACGCGATGGGCCAGGGTGGTGACGCGAAGGCAGCGTCCTACGTTGAAGCCACCGTCAACGGCCAGATCCTCTGGGGTGTCGGTATCGATTCGTCGATTACACGAGCAACCTATAAAGCAGTTATTTCTGCGGTGAACAGGGCTTTGCGCTGATATACAGTGTAGAAACGGGGCGGGTACGACCACTTCGTTCCCGCCCCGGCCATTTTCCAGTCGCCGTTTTCTCACTCCTATTTCAGCCAGGGACTCGACAGTCGCCTCGTCCCCGCATTGCATAACGCGCCATCAATGCGCCGAAGTGGGACAATTTCACCGTGATGAGAACGTATCGAGACGAAGCGATCGTGCTTCGCACCCACAAACTGGGGGAGGCCGACAGGATCATCACACTGCTTACCGCGAATAACGGTCTGGTTCGCGCAGTCGGTAAGGGCGTACGCAGAACAACGTCGAAGATGGGCGCGCGTCTTGAACCATTCGGCGTGATCGACGTGCAACTCCATCGCGGGAGGAACCTCGATATCATCACCCAAGCTGAAGTCATCACCCAGCACGGTGACGCGTTATCGAAAGATTTTGAGCTGTATGCCCGCGCATGTGTCATGATCGAGATCGCAGAGAAACTGACTGCTGATTCTGATGATGGAGCGCGCTCCCAACATCTTCTGCTGATCGGTGCTCTCTACGCTCTTGCACACGTGCGTCACGACCCCAATCTGGTGCTCGCATCGTATATTCTCCGCGCGCTTGCGATAGCTGGCTGGGCACCGTCGTTCTTCGATTGTGCCGTGTGCGGAGCCCAGGGGCCACACGCTGCTTTTTCCATTCACGAAGGTGGTGCCGTCTGCGAAAACTGCCGGCCCATCGGAGCGTCAGCTCCCTCTTTCGAAGCGATGGAATTGATGGGGGACCTGCTGTCCGGAGAGTGGAACCGAGCCGATAACTCGCCGGATTTCGCTCGCATTGAGGCATACGGGCTTGTCAACGCCTATGCTCAATGGCACGTTGAACATCGCATTCGTTCATTGCGGGTCCTTGAAAGGAACAGTTGATGGCACCTGAAGCGAATCTGACACCGATGGATCGAGCCGGTGGTGATCCCAGCGCGCCTCTGACCGGGCCGGGTCAGTGGCATCAGCCTGTTCCCGAATTTGCTACGGGGGAAGTGCCCGCACACGTTGCGCTGATCATGGATGGTAACGGCCGTTGGGCGAATTCACGAGGCTTAGCGCGCACCGAAGGACACCGTGCCGGTGAATATGCGCTGATGGATACGATCGCGGGTGCCATTGATGCGGGAGTCCGCTACCTGTCGGTGTACACGTTCTCTACGGAAAACTGGAAGCGGAGCCCAGCAGAGGTCCGTTTCATCATGAATTACGCGACCGACGTTCTTGCTCGCCGTACCGATCAACTGAAGGACTGGGGAGTCCACGTGCGCTGGAGTGGGCGTGAACCCCGCCTATGGAAGTCCGTCGTGAAGGCTCTGTCGAAGGCAGACGAGGCCACGAAAGATAACTCCACACTGGACCTCATCATGTGCGTGAACTATGGCGGTCGTGCAGAGATCGCTGATGCTGCGCGAGATATCGCTAGGCAGGTCGCAACGGGGAAGCTCCGCCCAGAGGGCGTGACAGAAAAGTCATTTGCTTATCACCTGTATCTGCCCGATGTTCCTGACGTTGACCTGATGATTCGCACGTCGGGGGAGAAGCGCATCTCCAACTACCTGCTCTGGCAGATGGCGTACTCGGAAATGATGTTCATTGATACGCCGTGGCCTGCGTTCGATCGTGAAGTGCTGTGGGACTGTCTGCTCGAATACGCAGGGCGCGACCGCCGATTCGGGGGAGCGATCGATCAGGTGGGGTCGGCCTCGTAAAAACGAGTCAGTCGACGCGGACGGTAGCAGGCTCGCTGGAGGTGCGCTTGCGCCATGCAATTACTCCAATGGCAACAGCGGCGACGGCAAGCAGTCCCGCGCGACCCCACCAAGAGCCAGCAACTGCGCCAAGCAATGCCATCCAAATAGCCAGCATCCCCATGCCGTACAGGATTGCCCATGCGATGCAACCAGGAATCATCGCTAGTGTGTACGTGCGCCACTTCATGGAGACTAAGCCGGCACCGGCGTTTACCGCAGTTTGGATACCAACGGTCAGGAAACACAGGGGAATGATGATTAACCCCCACTTGTCCAACAGCTTCGCACCGCGCTTCGGCGTAGGGCCGTTAAACCAGTGGGCAATCGAACCCCACACACCATCTTTGCCGACGCCAGCCAACGCGCCACGCGCGGCAAGCCGACCCAACCAATAGGTTCCCTGGGCTCGGCAAAAAACGATCACGAAGAGGGCAATAAAAAGCGCCAGGCCGTGATCGGCCCACGAAGGGATCACTGAGCATCCTGAGACGACTGAGTACCCGCAGGGCCCTTATCATCTGCCGCGCTAGCTGAACATGTCTGGCATAGGCCAAACAATTCAACCGAATGCTCGACAGCCGTAAAACCGTGCGCGGATGCAATATCGTGAATCCACTTCTCGGTCATATCCAGTTCGATCTCTTCAGTATGCCCACAGTTGCGACAGACCAAATGGTGGTGGTGCGTGGATGAATGGCATACGCGGAACAAGGATTCTCCATCGACGCTACGCAACACGTCCACATCGCGGCCGTCAGCAAGAGCCTGCAGGTTCCTGTAGACGGTCGCAAGACCGACCTTGTGTCCCTGCTTGTGCAGGTCTTCGAAAATCTGTTGGGCGCTACGGAAATCAGGTACCCGAGTGAGCTCGGCGAAAACCGCCTGACGTTGCTTGGTCATGCGTTGCATTTTCGGTCCTCCAGTTTTGCATCGGGTCAATCGGGTGGATGGGTGGTTCACGTGCTCAGCCTGAGCATATCGGTTCGGTTCGTTTCTGTCCGACCGTGATAGTGACACTGCGTCTGATCAAAGCCGGGTACGGGAGCGATTCTGTTGTGTTGAGTGGTTGTTGTGGTGTTCGGGGTGAGCGACGCGGGCGCGCACATTTGCCATTTTTGACGCACGTTGGCGCCTGTCGACCAGCCCCTTGATGATGAATCCGATCGCGTACAGGGCAATTGCGAATACAACGATGGATGCGCCCGGGGACAGATCGATGAAGTATGTGAAAGACAGTCCCGTGATGCAGATGATCGCGCCGAAAACCATGGCCCATGCCATCGTTGATCGAAATGACTTAGCCATCAGCTGTGAGATGGCAACGGGAATGATCATGAGTGCGGACACCAGTAGCGACCCCACAACGCGCATCGCAACAGCCACGGTCAGGGCAGACAGGATGGCAATAATCATCGACAGTGTCTTTGTGGGTAGCCCGGTTGAACGCGCGAAATCTTCATCGTTCGTCACTGAGAAAAGAGCTGGTGCAATACCGACTCCCACTGCCAAGATGAGGATTCCGAGGACTGAAATCAGCCTGATATCGGTCCATGTCACGGTAGCAATCGAGCCGAAGAGGTAAGAACTCAGCTGGGCTGAAGTGCCACCGGCAAGACCGATAAGAAGGACGCCGCCGGCAATGCCACCGTAGAACAGCATTGCGAGCGCCACGTCAGCAGACGTGCGCCCAGACTGGCGAACCAATTCGATCGCGATAGCTCCCACAAGCGAAATAATCATCGCCCCTGGGATCGCCCACGAATCTTGCGGGTTCGCGTTCGCCATTGTGCCGGCAAACCAGCCGAGCGCTACGCCGGTCAGCGAAATATGCCCGATTCCGTCACCGAGCATTGCCAGTCGGCGATGCACCAAGTAGGTGCCGACAACCGGTGCTGACAAGCCGACGATGAGAGCGGCAAGAAGTGAGCGTTGCATGAGGGACGAGGTCAGCAGTGAAGTGAGTCCGTCGATAATTGTCGCGATCATCATGCCTGCCAAATATCGTCGATGAAGCCTGGCCCGGCCTGCGGATGCCCGTGATGGTGGCCGCCACCATCGGAATGCTGTTCGTGGTCGTCACTGATGTGAGGTGGTCCGTCGTAGGTGACGTGTCCGCCACCGATGTGGAGTTCCCTATCGAGAAGCGGACCGAGTTCGCCGAGCTCGTGGAGCACGACAAGAATCGTTGTTCCCTCAGCTTTTGCTTCGCTAACGATTCGTGCGAGGCGCTCTCGAGATGTTCGGTCGATGCCGGCCATGGGTTCGTCCATGATAAGCAAATCGGGATTGCGGACGAGTGCTCGAGCGATGAGGACTCGCTGTTGCTGTCCACCCGAAAGAATCGACATCGAGTCTTTGGCACGGTGTGCCAACCCGACTCTCTTCAGTGCAGTCATTGCCTTCTTTGTATCTCCGGGAAGGCTCCACCACTTCTTTGGGCCCAGAAGACCCGACTTTACAACTTCCAGAGCGCTGGATGTGACTGCGCCACCAACGCTGATGCGCTGAGGGACATAGCCGATTCGATCCCAGTTGAGCGCGCGACGCTGAGTGTTATTAACACCGAAGAGGTGAATCGATCCGCGGGTAATCGGAGCGGTACCAAGAATGGCGTGGAGAGTTGTGGACTTTCCTGATCCATTCGCTCCCGTCAGTGCAACAGCTTGCCCGGGGTGAACATCGAATTCGATCCCGTGGAGAACGAGGTGAGAATCCCACGCAACGTGGACATTATCCAGTGAAATGACGGGAGCGGATATCCCCATCTCAGGGACATCCGCTCCCGAGTTTTTAGTGTTGCTCACTTGCAGGACAAAGCCGTCTGAAGAGCGGTGATGTTGTCACGCATGACCGCTGCGTAGTCCTTGGATGAATCAACCTGGCTTTCGATCGGATCGAGAACCGCGGTCTGGATTCCAAGATCGTCAGCAAGAGTCTGCTCAACCTTCGGGTCGATGAGAGCTTCAGTGAAGATCGTCGTGATACCTTCGGACTTCACGAGCTTGGAGATTTCTTCCAGGCGGGCCGGCGAGGGCGAGGACTCAGGATCCAGACCCGAGATGCCCACCTGTGTCAGGCCGGTGCGGTCTGCAAGGTAGCCGAATGCGGTGTGAGCAGTGACGAAGGTCTGGTGTTTGCAGGTTGCTGTTGCGTCAACGAGTTCGGTCGACAGATCCTTCATGTTCTTGGTGACCGTTGCCGCGTTGGATGTGTAGGTCTGAGCATTTTCCGGATCAGCCTTGGCAAGAGACTGGCCGATAGCCGTTGCTGCCTGGCCCATGCGTTCCGGATCCAGCCAGAAGTGAGGGTCAGTCGCCATGTCGTGGTGGTGATGGTGCTCAGCTTCTTCAGCGGTTTCGCTCGAGGCCATGTGATCGGCGTCGTCATGATCTGCTTCATGATCGTGCGAATCAGACTCGGTAGCGTCGCCTTCTTCTTCCTCTTCGGCCGGGTGATTGCCGTCTTCTGCAACATCAACAAGCTGAACAGCCTTAGCGACGTCGATGACCGTTTCCGGAGCGTTGTGCTCAACAGCTTCGTCCACTGCCGACTGGAAACCCCCCAGATAAACGACAGCATCGGCCTTGCCAAGCTGGTCGACGGTGGCGGGAGAAAGCTCAAGATCGTGCGGTTCAGCGCCATCGGGGGTCAACGAGGTGACCTTGACGAGGTCGCCACCGATTTCTTCGGTCAGATACTTCAGTGGGTAGAAGGACGCCATCACATTCAGAGGTGATGACGAACCGGATGTGGAGGCATCTGACGCCGACTGGGTGGTCGTCGTGGACGAACATGCGGCCAAAGCGAAAGAGCCAGCGAGCGCGCTAGCGATAACAACAGAACGAGATAACTTCATGCTTCAAGTTTCACCCTTAATGGTAATCATTGCCAATAGTGGGAAGGAGGATGTGCGTCACACTGAGCCTGTCAACGAAGCCGTCGCTAAGTTCGGTAGACTCCCACTATCGCAGGCTGCGCCAGCCAGGTGTGGCCGCCAAACAAGGAGCACAAAGTGGCAGCGCCTTCTCGTCTTGATTCCGTTATCTCCCTAGCCAAGCGTCGTGGATTCGTCTTCCCATGTGGCGATATTTACGGTGGTACTCGCTCCGCGTGGGACTACGGCCCGCTCGGCGTTGAACTGAAGGAAAACATTAAGAAGCAGTGGTGGCAGTACATGGTTCGCTCCCGCGAAGACGTCGTGGGTCTGGACTCCTCCGTCATCCTTCCTCGTCAGACTTGGGTTGCTTCCGGTCACGTCAAGGCATTCACCGATCCGCTCGTTGAGTGCACCTCCTGTCACAAGCGCCTCCGTGCAGACAATCTGCAGGAAGCTCACGCTGCTAAGCACGGCCTCGACAACCCGGATGACGTCGCTCTCGGAGACGTCGCATGCCCCAACTGTGGCACCCGCGGTCAGTTCACCGAGCCTCGCGCATTCTCTGGCCTGCTCAAGACCTACCTCGGCCCGGTCGACGACGAGTCTGGTCTGCACTACCTGCGCCCCGAAACCGCTCAGGGTATCTTCATCAACTACGGAAACGTTGCGGCCGCCTCGCGCAAGAAGCCACCGTTTGGCATCGGCCAGATCGGCAAGTCCTTCCGTAACGAAATCACCCCCGGTAACTTCATCTTCCGTACCCGCGAATTTGAGCAGATGGAACTCGAGTTCTTCTGCGCACCGGGCACCGACGAAGAATGGCATCAGTACTGGATCGACTACCGTCGCGACTGGTATACCGACCTTGGCATCAACCCCGACAACCTGCGCTTCTACGAGCACCCAAAGGAAAAGCTCTCGCACTACTCCAAGCGCACCGTCGACATCGAATACCGCTTCGGATTCCAGGGCTCCGAATGGGGTGAACTCGAAGGCATCGCAAACCGTACCGACTACGACCTGGGTGTCCACTCCGAAGCCTCCGGCTCGAAGCTCGACTACTTCGACCAGACCACCGGCGAACGTTGGACTCCCTACGTCATCGAGCCGTCCGCTGGCCTGACCCGCTCGCTCATGGCATTCCTCGTCGAGGCCTACCACGAGGACGAAGCCCCCAACACCAAGGGCGGCGTCGACAAGCGCACCGTTCTGCGCCTCGACTCGCGTCTTGCCCCCGTGAAGGCAGCTGTCCTGCCACTATCGCGTAAGCCCGAGCTAACCGGCCCGGCACGCGAACTTGCAGCAGACCTCCGCTCCATCTGGAATGTCGAATACGACGATGCGGGCGCCGTTGGCCGTCGCTACCGTCGCCAAGACGAAATCGGCACCCCGTACTGCATCACCTACGACTTCGACTCGGTTGAAGACAAGGCAGTGACCGTCCGCGACCGCGACACCATGACGCAGGAGCGCATCCCGCTCGACCAGGTGAAGCCTTGGCTCGCGTCCAAGCTCCTCGACTGCTGACGAGCCGCCGGCGCGCTGACACGCAGATGTCATGCTCTCGCGAGTAACTCCCGCGAGAGCATGACGTTTCCGGCTCGAAATCCTGACTTCCTGCGCTCGTGCCGCGTCAGGCCGGCCTCCCATCGGTGAAGAGTTCGTCTAAGGACCCTCGAAGCGGCCTTAAGACAGGGCCTTCTCCCAGACCGGATTCACGGCGATCCCTTCGATATTGAGACCGCCCCGCCGATACGGCGCAAGGCTCTCCACGTCGAACAGATGCTCGAAGCGTTCCGTGTCGAAGACGTATCGGGAGAAGTCGAGAACCGAATCGTCGTTCATTCCGTTGTCGAGCCGGTAGATCGCCCGTGTTGTCGCATCGTATCGGGGAACGCTCCCTCCTTCCGGGGAGCGCTCGAAGGTGTAGAGATGAGTCCCGATCCCCGTATCGATATCGACTGAGAACACCTTGCCCGTCATCGTGACGAAACGGAAGGTCGAACCGTCCAGAGTGCCCGTCGGGATCGTCAGGTCGTCCCGCGTCAGATCCAGGAATGCTCCGTCATTGTCGGTGAGGTCGAGCGAGCGCCGCTCGTGAGTCCGAAGATTCCACGACTCGAGAACCGCGTGCCCGGCGGAGGGATCGCGTCCATCCCCGCGCTGGGCATCAGGATGATCGAGGAGGAAACTGAGAAGGGAGATGGTCTCGCCGTAGCAGAGGAACTCCCGATTGCCCCGGGAGAATCGTTCGTCGTGGGGGAGGGCTTCGAGGACCGTCGGATTCTGCGGATCGTCTGAGGGGAAAAGCTGAACGAGAACGTCGAATTCCTCGTTCTGTGAAGAATCCCCCGTATTCTCCCGGTGAACGGCCTTCGCCTGTTCGAGAAGATTGGGCGCAAACTTCGTCTCCGTCACTGCGTAGAGCGTGTCGGAGCAAGCGCCCATATTCATGTAGGCGCCTCTTACATCGAGGCTCTCCGTGCCCTCGGGATGCCCGATGAGGACAGGCTGCTGGTAGCCCCCGGGATCCGCTCCGCCGTTGTAGACGCTCATGAAGCCTCGTCCGCCGTCGTGCGGGTACCTAGCCAACTCTCCATCCGGTTCGATATCGCGGGTGATCTCCCGAGTTCCTTCATCCGTGGTGAGGAGCTCAGAGGCGGCGCCTCCGTAGAACAAACCGGACTCGGTCCACAGGGGCTGGGCGCCGAACATCTGCCCCGATTGGAAGGCGCGCGTTCGACCCGAAGGATCGGCGAGGACCATGTATCCGGTCTTCGAGGGCGTACCTTCATAGCGAATGGCGGACTTGCTGAGCTGTATCGCCAGGGCTTCCCCCTGAGTCGTGAACTCCGCTGCTGGAAGAGATCGGGGGCTTCCTGCGATGCAGGCGCTCAGGGAAAGAGCGCTCAATACGGCGTACGTGGCGAGTGTCCAGTGCTTCATCGTCTCTCCGGGTCTCATCATTCCTCCGCTCCGGAGGGGCGAATGTCTTAGTGATATCCGCGCCTCCGTCTGGATCTGTCGATCAAATACGCCGAACTATTCGACGGTCCAATTCACTTTCGTGTAAGGGGAAGTTAGCAAGAATGCCTGATCGTGGATAGAGGTTCGCTTCGACTGTTAACAAAATGTTACTGTGGTGGATGGGCATCGAATACGGCGGAGGTGCGAATGATCCCATTTCCCGCGGAGCGCTCGGAGGAGGAAGAAGACAGCGGCGCTGATGCGCTCCCGACGTTGTCATCGGGATGTATGAGGCGGGAGGCGACGAGGAAGCCCATGAGGGAGTTCACCTCTCCGGCGAATTCGAGTTGTTCAATCGAGGGCAGAATGGGCACCATGACTTCACTGGAAGCGACCCGGGGAACGACGCGCAGCCGCGCCGTGAATCCGCTCCGGATCGGCCCGCTGCGCGTATGGTCGCCCATCGTTCTTGCCCCGATGGCGGGAGTAACCGATGTGCCATTTCGGCGTTTATGTCGGCTAATGGGCGAAGAAGGACTGCCGGATTGGTTGAATCCTGCCAGTCCGAACGCTCAGGTCACTCCAGAAAAAGGCGTGGACGCGCTCTCCGGCCTATACGTGTGCGAGATGGTAACGTCGCGCGCCCTCGTTGAAGGTAATGTGCGCACATTGCAAATGGTGCGCCCAGACCCCGTCGAGCGCGTGCGCTCCATCCAGCTCTACGGCGTTGATCCAGCCACGATGGCTCAGGCTACATCGATCCTTATTGACCGTGACCTGGTGGATCACATTGACCTGAACTTTGGGTGCCCGGTTCCGAAAGTGACGAAGAAGGGTGGGGGAGCTGCCCTTCCGTGGAAGCGCGACCTGTTCGACGATCTTGTACACGCGGTTGTTGGTGCTGCGGACACGGCCGGAGCAGCAGTTGGCCGCGATATTCCCGTCACAGTGAAAATGCGCGTTGGTATTGACGACGATCACATTACGTTCCTCGACGCTGCAAAAGTGGCTGAAAATCGCGGTGTCGCAGCGGTTGCCCTCCACGCGCGCACGCAAACCCAGCACTACGCGGGTCACGCTGACTGGAAGCAGATCAAGCGTTTGAAAGACGCGATGCGTATTCCTGTCTTCGGAAACGGCGATATTTTCTCCGGCGCAGATGCACAGCGAATGATGGATGAAACCGGTTGCGATGCAGTTGTAGTCGGTCGAGGATGCCAGGGGCGCCCCTGGCTGTTTACCGACCTGACTTCGACACTAATGGGTGGCCCTGCCTTTACTGACCCGAGTCTTTCCGACATCGCGGATATCATCGAAAAGCACGCCGCATGGGTCGTTGAAGACCAGGGCGATGAACTGCGGGCTCTCCGCGAAATGCGCAAGCATGTCGGCTGGTATCTGCGAGGCTTCGCGGTCGGAGGGCCAACTCGTCACGCGCTCGCAATGGTGTCGACCCTCGAAGAACTCCACGATCTTCTCCACACGCTGGACCTTGAGCAGGAGTATCCGCAGGCGGCGCTGGGTGCTCGCGGTCGCGCCGGCGGTGAAAAGACGCCACACCTGCCCGATGGCTGGTTGGACTCTCCCTATCTGAGCGATGCTGAACGCCAGACCCTTCATCTTGCTGAATCCGATGTCAGTGGAGGTTGATATGTTGAATCCTTGCGATGATTTCATCCCAACTGAAGTGACGATTGGTCATGCGTCGACTCCGCGAGGAATGCTCAAGATCGGAGGTGGCGCTCCAACGGCCGTCATCTCTCCGCTGATGAGCGCTTCACTGGAATCGCTGACAACCGAGATCGCGGATGTCGCTGGCGCTCAGCCCGACTTGATTGAATGGCGCGTTGACCCACTCCTTGCCTCGGTGCAAGCGAGCGAGCGTGAAGGCCTATTACGCACTGGACTCAAGCTCGTGATGGATCAGAGCCCGCTTCCTCTGCTGGCAACAATTCGCACAGCCACCGAAGGAGGCCTCGTCGATTTTTCTGATGCTCAATACGCGGACTTTCTTGCCATTCTGGCCACCTTCGCCGACGCAGTCGACCTTGAAATCTGTCGCCCGGGTGCATTCGACATAGTTGAAGAGATTCACGAGGCCGGGAGCATCGCCGTGGCGTCGCACCATGATTTTGCCCGAACGCCCTCAGCCGTCGACATGGATCGAGTATTCGCATTGATGGCAAAAGCTGGCGCCGACGTGCTCAAAGTTGCCTATATGACTCATCGGCCCGAGGACGCGCTGAGGATCATGGACGCGCAAGTAAAAGCATCACGAACCTATACCCTCCCTGTTATCGGCATTGGAATGGGTGAATTCGGTGCGATCACCAGGATCTGCGGTCAAACATTCGCCAACGCGGCAACATTCGCTTCCGCGTCGTCCTCCAGCGCCCCAGGTCAGCTCAGCGTTGAAGAAACCCGGCGTGGCCTCGTCACCCTTCAGCGCTGAAAAGGCACGTACGAAAGCGAAAACCGAAACGGTGGTCGTGGATTGTCAGTCAGAGAACTCGGCGGTCGGTGCCGGCTGGATGCGGGCGACGCTCACCCACGCGCACGACCTGGGAGCAACCACCCCATCGCTACCCTGGGAACTCGCCACAAGGATCTGGGAACCGGGCGGAAGAGCGAGAGGCTGATCGGCGGTGTTCACAACGATCATCACGTCGGAGTTCAGATATACAAGAGTATCGGGGCGCGCCCACTCCAACCCGTGCAGTACGCCCAGCGCGTGTGTTCCCAGCTTGCGTTCGGATCGCAGGGCAAGCGCCGTCCGAATGTACGAGGCCGCACTGACCTGCTCGACTACGTTTTCTTCACGAAGGCGACCGTGGAACACACCCGGCAGACCAAGTGCAAGTAGCGTTAACGCACGATCCGTATCCGACTGGCGATCGGCGGGCAGACAATCAACGTTCCACGGAGCAACCGCACCAATACGATCGCGGATAGACAGCGAATCTGAAACAACCAACTCAAGGCTTGGAGCGTCAAAAGAAGCAGTGAGTAGCGCATCATCGTGCAGATGATGGAACCACTCGTCTTCAAGGTGAGACATAATCGCGGGAGTATCAAAGCCAGACAGGTGTGCCGTCACAATCGGCTGAGAATCAAACGTTGCACACTCTGCTTCAACTTGGCGGACAAGAGAAGTGAAACGCTCTCGCGCAAGCGCCCTGCGGACCGGGGAGTCTTCATACTCTTCGGCGCACACGCCCAAATCAACACCATCCGCGCCAGCGTTGAGGGCGCCGCGCGTCCTCAGAAGAAGCGTCGTGACGCGGTTTTCCATATCCGCTCCGCGCGCCCCCAAAGACACGAATGTTTCATTCGGGATACGCACAATCACACGCTGGTGGCGCGCTTTCAACTGATGAATAAACTCCGGCAACGGCGAACTCGGATGAACCAGCAGAACCGGGTCATTAACAGTGACAAGAACGGTATCAAAACCGGCATTGTGTAAAGCCAGTGCATCACCGGAAATCTGAGCAACGTTATCCGCAGATAGAGGAGTAGGGATCGTCGCGAGCGCACAGGAATGCCACCAGGGACTGGGGCCGCGCCTGGATCGATGAACGAGCAGGGTGCGGACGGCGTGTGGGCGAGGCTCGTGGTGTTGCACCCGTTCATCGTGTCACAGATGTGGATAACTCGTCTGCCCATTCCCAAGAGATAGGCTTATGTGGTGAATGAAAGCCTTGAAATGACTCGGAGTGCTATGGTGCTCGTGCCCGTGTATTCGTCCCAGGATCAGTCACGTATGTGGCCCGAACCTTCGAAGTCAGCGATGCGGACGCCGTTCGAACGCGACAGGGCTCGAATTGTGCACTCGTCGGGTTTGCGTCGTCTGGGTGAGAAGACTCAGGTGTTAGGCCCGGCCACCGACGACTTTGTTCGTACGCGTCTGACGCACTCTCTTGAGGTTGCGCAGGTTGGTCGTGAACTGGGTAAAGAATTGGGCGCGAATCCTGACGTGGTCGATGCAGCGTGCCTGAGCCACGATCTTGGGCACCCGCCGTTTGGGCATAATGGCGAGAGGGTTTTGGATGAGCTTGCCGACGATTGCGGTGGTTTTGAAGGAAACGCACAGACCCTGCGTCTGGTGACCCGACTTGAGCCGAAAGTGCTGACCGATGATGGGCATCCGGCGGGGTTGAATCTGACGAAGGCGACACTGGATGCGATCTGTAAATACCCGTGGGCGAAGGGCCAGGGGCCGGATCCGGTGAAGTCAGCAAAGAAGTTCTCCGTCTATTCAGATGATGCTCACGTTTTCGAGTGGATGCGTCAGGGCACGCCCGTTGGTCGACGTTGCTTGGAAGCGCAGATCATGGATCTCTCAGACGACATTGCCTACTCTGTGCATGACGTTGAAGATGCCATTGCAACGGGTAAATGCGACGTTGCATCCCTCAGTGATGAATCGACACTGAATGCGATTATTGACTCGACGATCAATTGGTACGGGACAGGGGTTGCCCGCACCGATTTGGAACTGGCAATTGACCGTCTGCTTCGTATGCCCGAATGGCCACAATCCTTTGATGGCTCCTATCGTGCGCTCGCGGAATTAAAAGATTTCACATCCGAACTGATCGGACGTTTCTGTGCCTCTACAGTCAGCGCGACTCGTGTTGAGTTTGGTGCCGGTCCGTTGGGACGATACCGTGCGGATCTGGTTGTTCCTCCCGAGGCCCGTGCGGAGATCCAGATCCTGAAGGGGCTGGCTGTTCACTTCGTAATGAGCCCGCGTGAGAACGAGCCGGTGTATTACCAGCAGCGCACGCTTTTGGCGGACTTGGTGGATGCTCTTTTCAAGGCTGGACCGTCAGCTTTGGAACCTCTTTTTGCTGAAAATTGGCGTCAAACGAACGATGATAATGAGCGTTTGCGCGTGGTGATTGACCAGGTTGCGTCGCTGACGGATGCGTCCGCGTCACGCTGGCACGCCCAGCGGTGTGGCATGCTTTCAACCCAATTGTGAGCGTGCGCTAAATGGTGAACAGATCGGTAGACTAGCGTCTATGGCCGGACGCATTCTTGAAGAAGACAAGGAACGCTTACGACAGGCAATTGATGTTGCTCGTGTCGTAGGTGAACACGTCACTTTGCGTAGCGGCGGAATGAACTCTTTGAAGGGGTTGTGCCCTTTTCACGATGAACGCACTCCGAGTTTTACCGTTAATCCGACGACGGGTCTCTGGCATTGCTTCGGGTGTGGAGAAGGCGGAGACATCTTCGCTTTTGTTCAGAAGATCAATAATTTTTCCTTCCCAGAGACTCTTGAATACCTGTCTCAAATGACGGGTGTCCCTCTTCGCTACGAAGAGGGAAGCTCTCAGACGGTGCGTGAACAGCCCGGCAGGCGCCAGCGTCTGATCGACATGCATCGGATTGCTGAAGAGTTCTATCAAAAACAGCTTGAAACTCCAGAGGCCTTGCCTGCCCGTAAGTTCTTAGGCAACCGCGGGTTCGGACCTGCAGAGTGTCGGCATTTTGGCGTCGGTTACTCATCCGATTCCTGGGACACTCTGACGCGCATGCTTCGCTCAAGTGGTTTTACCGATGAAGAGATTGAAAAGTCCGGCTTGGCGTCGCGTGGGCAGCGGGGTCTGATTGATCGTTTCCGCGGTCGCGTCATGTGGCCGATCCGGGATATCACAGGAACAACCGTTGGTTTTGGCGCCAGGCGTTTGAACGACGAAGACAAGCAGAGCCCGAAGTACTTGAATACCCCCGAAACTCCGCTGTATAAGAAGTCCACGTTGCTGTACGGGCTGGATTTGGCGAAGAAAGAGATTTCCAAGAACCGTAAGGTCGTCATCGTCGAGGGATACACGGACGTGATGGCTGCTCATATGGCCGGTGTGACCTGCGCGGTTGCTACCTGCGGTACGGCTTTCGGATCCGAGCACGTTCGCGTTGTCCGCCGACTGCTGGGCGACTCGGCGGATTCTGCTGCCGGGGTTGTCCTGTCCAGTGGACAGGCACGAGGCTCCGAAGTGATCTTTACCTTTGACGGTGACGAGGCGGGTCAAAAGGCTGCTCTTCGCGCCTTTAAAGAAGACCAGAACTTTGCGTCTCAAACGTTTGTTGCAGTTGATCCTCAGGGGATGGATCCGTGCGACATTATGATTAATCGAGGGAAGAACGCGGTTGTTGAATTGATTCGCTCGCGTATTCCACTGTTTGAATTCGTCTTGCGTTCGATCCTTCGCCAATCGAACCTCAATTTCCCCGAAGGACGCGTTCGGGCTTTGGAAGCATCTGCTCCCATCGTTGCTGACATTAAAGATCGCGCATTGCGGATGGAGTACGAACGCCTGCTAGCCGGCTGGCTTGGCATGGAGCCTCGTTTCGTTCACAACCAGATTCGTTCACTATCACGCGGGAGATATCAGCGTTTCGACAGTGCACAGAATAACCACATGGCCAGAGCTGGTCGCCCGCAACCTCAAGCACGCCCTGAACCCGAAGATCTCGTCTCGCGCGTGGAGCGCCAGGCGTTGGAAGCAGTTTTGCAACAGCCGATTTATTTCATTGGCACGCAGTTCGATTCCATCGATGGTGCGACATTTACTCATCCAACGCGCAGAGCCGTATTCGATGCGATTAAAGCGGTTGGTGGCGTTGATGCGTTTGCTCGTCAGCTGAAGAAAGCACAGGACGAAACAGGCGATAGTGCCTATGCACAAGAGGTGGCGACACGTCGTTTCGTGGATGATATTCGCCAAGAAGCAGGCGAACTGATCGAACCGATTATCACCAAACTTGCAGTCGTCGAACTTCCTCAGGATCGCGAAGACGAAATGCGTTCTTACTGCAAGGGAGTTGTGAACGCGCTGGTTCGATTGGACCTGAATCGCAAAACAGCCGACATTCGCTCGCAGCTTCAGCGTATGAATGAAGATGACCCGAAGTATCAAGAAACATTCGAATATCTGGTCACTCTTGAACAGCGACGACGTTCTTTGCGTGAACGCGACTAGATTGTTGATCGTTTCTCGCACTGGCTTTCCCGGTGCCGTGCTACCGACATGTTCGACCCCAAGGAGGCCACCATGGCTGAAGTTGAGAGCTTCGCGCTGGATCACACCGCAGTGAAAGCACCCTATGTTCGCCTGATTGCCGTTGAACACGGCCCGAAGGGGGATGCGATTTCTAACTTTGATCTGCGTTTCGTCCAGCCGAATGAAAACGCGATCCCAACCGGTGGTCTGCACACGATCGAACACCTCATGGCCTCCCTTCTGCGGGACCGCATGGATGGAGTGATTGACTGCTCGCCGTTCGGTTGCCGAACCGGTTTCCACCTGATTACGTGGGGCACCCCAAGCATTGAAGAAGTCACGCGAGCCGTTGTCTCCAGCCTTGAAGCAATCGCTGACCAGGTCACTTGGGATGACGTTCCCGGCACCGACATCGTGTCCTGCGGTAACTACCGTGATCACTCACTGTTCTCCGCCAAAGAATGGACGCGAGCCATCCTGGATAAGAAATTCTCCATTGATCCTTTCGTGCGCACTCTGCTGGACGACTAAGGGCACGTTGTAGCGACTGAAAAACGTATCGGCGAGGTCATGGACTTCGCCGACACGTGTGTTGCTGGGGAACAGACCTAATCGAGGCCTACGCTCTCGCGCAAATCGCGTTCGAAGGCCTCTGCTTCCTTCTGGGAAGCCTCGTCAAGCGGGCCAAGCGCAATCAGAACAGAAAACAGCTTTCCGTCTTCCGCGCGCCGAATCCACGCCGCTACTTGCGTTCCATTCGACACCTTCAAGGCCTTGTGAATCACGATCGAATGATTGACGTGGTCACTGATGGTTCGCATCAGAACGTGCGGATCTTCAGACACTGTTGTCAGCGTCCAATCCGGGCGTTGAGGATCAACCCAGGTGACCGACAACTGACGAGTTTCAGCCTCCCATTGAGCGGTCGCGACCTCGTACCACATTGCGGAATCGATGACCGCGGTGGCGGAAGTCAGGATCAGCGCATGAGTGCCGGCGACAACCCAGAGGTCATCTCCTACTTGTTCAGCGACGGGGTTGCGATCAATGTCGGGGAGTAGGCCAAGAGCGGACGCGGGCAGAACGGTAGTCATGGGCTCATTGTAGGCAAACGCCACCTGCCTCGGCTGGGCGAGGTGGCGTCCTGCGAAAAGCAGGCTTCCAAGAAGGACAGTTAGTTGCTCTGTCCGTCTTGGTGCTTGTAGCGGCTTGAGATGACTAGGAATTGTCAGTTCCCTCGGCGGGAACGGGGGTCGGCAATGGAAGAGAGCTCATCGTGGCGGCACCCATCCATGAGCGAATGTCATCGAGAGCAGCCTGAATGCCGATTGTTCGCAGGCCTTCGTCAGACGTATTCACCAAGTGAAGGTCGGCTTCAATCAGAGTCAAGAAAATAGCGTCAGCGCTGGACGTATCGATTGAACACCTCATGGCGCGCGTGTCCGTTGCACCATTCTCTAATGTTGCATCGACTCGGCTGAATAGTTCATCAGCTTTGATGCTGGCATCAGAAATGACTTGGTTCTTTAACTGAGCAGCCGGCAGTGATTGAGCGACACAATCCCAGCGTGCGACAGAATCGGAGAGCTCCGTGGAAACCGCAAGCTTTTCACCTGTTTCGTCGCTCACTTCGAGCGTGGGCATCAGGGTGCCATTCTCAAGTTGTTCTTGGTCAAGCCCCCATGTTGCCAGTTCCTCGAGATCCTTATTGTCTGTTTTCAGGCTGAAGCGAGAGTTGAGAGTCTGGAGGCTGAGACTCTGCGTGCTTTCACCAATCCCGTACGTCAGAGCAAGCCCTTGAGTATCGGCGTAGCGACTCAAAGCCACTTGAGCTAGGGCAACGGCTTGTCCGCCGTCAAGAGCCTCGGGATTTGATGCGGTTGCAAGGTCTCGAAGAGCAGTTGTTTCGTTCCACGCGATGAATTCGTCAATCGAAAGTGGGGCGTCGGCAATATCTGGCACGTTCTCGGTATTGTCTGGCACCTGTGTTCCCCACGGCTCCCAGACCCCACCCAAGGAATCCGCGCGTCCTTGAGCCTGCGTAGAAAAAGTTGAAAGCGCAGTGGCACATGACTCACACGATGAAGCAAGGGAAGCAAAACCTTGAGCGCGAATTGCTGCTGCCTGGTCAGCGCGCGCAGCGCGATCGCGAACGACGTCGGTGTCAGACATCTGTGGGATCTGAAGTGTTCGCGTCAAAAACGGGATATTCGTTGAGGTGCAGGCGCTGAGGATCAAGGCAGAAGCGACACCGATGCTCACCGAAGTGCCGATTCGGCGATGCTGAAGTGGTCGCGACGAGGGGGCGCGGTCAGTCTGAGTGTGATGATCAACAAGATGCACTCTCAAATCATGTCATGTTTCAAGGCGGGTACGATGGGGAGCTAATGCCGTGTTGGACACGTAGGAGGAATGGTGGCGAAGCCACAACATCACTTTGAGGCGCTCGAAGAACGCTTAGCGCCTATCGCTTCAGGGTTCGGACTCGAACTTGATTCTGTTATCGGAGTCAAAGAATCTGGAATGCAGATTGTTCGAGTGATCGTCGAAGCAATCGAGCCCGGTGCAAGTGTTGATTCGGAAGCTCTTGCCGATATGTCACGTGCAGTCAGCCCGATTTTGGATGAAGTCGATCCCGTCGACGGCGAATATTTCCTTGAAGTGTCAACGCCGGGCGCGGAGCGTGAACTGGTCACTCCTCGTCATTGGCAGCGCCAAATTGGGCGTCTCGTCGCCGTGAAGCTGAAAGACGCCACGAAGCTGGCCGGACGTGTCGAATCCGCCACTGATTCCCATGCTGTGCTGAACGTTGATGGAACGCCCACTACCATTGAGTACACACAGGTTAAGAAGGCGCGTCCGCGCGTCGAATTCGGTTCGGAGGAATGAGACGCATGGAAATCGATATGACAGCACTGCGCATGGTTGAGCAGGAAAAGGGCGTGTCCCTAGACCGGCTCGTCGATGCCATTGAAGAAGCCCTTCTCAAGGCCTACCACAATCTTCCCGGCGCCATCTCTCAGGCTCGAATCGAAATCGATAAGAAGACTGGTAGCGTCGCGGTGATTGCCACCGAAGAAGACGAAGAGGGCAACCCGATCGGCGAATTCGACGACACCCCGAAGAACTTCGGTCGTATCGCCCAGGCGACCGCTCGTTCGATCATCATTGCGCGCCTGCGTGATGCAGACGATCAGAAGGTCCTCGGCGACTTTGCTTCCCAGAAGGGACAGGTCGTCACCGGCGTCGTTGACCAGTCGCGTGACGGGCGCATCACCATCGTCAAGGTCGGCGATGACTTCGAAGCAGTTCTTCCCGACTCGGAAAAGACTCCCGGCGAAACCTATCGTCACGGAGACCGTATTCGCGCGTTCGTCGTCAACGTTGAACGCACCGAAAAAGGCGCACGCATCACGCTTTCGCGCACTCACCCGGGCCTCGTTTCCGGTCTCTTCGAGCGCGAGGTCCCCGAAATTCAGCAGGGCCTGGTCAAGATCAAGTCGATCGCACGCGAAGCTGGACACCGCACGAAGATCGCCGTTGCACCGACCCGTGACGGCATTAACGCCAAGGGCGCATGCATCGGTCCGATGGGTGCACGTGTGCGCGCGGTCATGAACGAACTCGGTGGCGAAAAGATCGATATTGTCGACTGGTCGGCAGATCCGGCACGCTACGTCGCAAACGCCCTGTCGCCTGCACGCGTTGCCCGCGTTGTCGTTCACTCGATCGACAATCGCACCGCAACCGCGATCGTCCCGGACTTCCAGCTGTCGCTGGCGATCGGTAAGGAAGGCCAGAATGCTCGCCTTGCTGCGCGCTTGACCGAATTCCATATCGACATTCACTCCGATACGGAAAACGGTGAAGAAGCAGACGTTTCGCGCTCCTCTTTGCCTGATGACGTGACCAGTCGCTCATACGTGGGCGACGAGGAATAAGCCCAGCTCGATTAGACTAATCATGTGTCGCATTCTGCGCTGAACCAGATCACCGTGCCACATGGCGCGGTAATGGTGCGTACATGCGTGGGATGTTCACGTCGAGCGTTACGCGCGGATCTTATCCGCGTTGTTGTTTCGAAAGATGGGGTTTGCACCGTAGACCCCACAAGCGCGCAACCCGGTCGAGGTGCGTGGATTCACCCGGATCCAACGTGTATCGAAACCGCCCGCAAGCGTCGGGCATTTCAACGAGCACTCTCATGCGAGGGCGACATTGACGCCCACATGTGGGACCAGCTTGGCCAGGTTGCCTCATCACGAGCACACAGTGCTCTCGTCGAGTAATGAAAGCGGGTTGGAAGCCGATGGGCACCCGATGAGTACCCAGCGATGAGCTGCCAGCAATACAAGTAACGCGTCTCCGTCCGGAGGCGCTTCCGGACAGGAGAAAAGTGGCAAAGTTGCGTGTCCACGAGCTCGCCAAAGAGCTCGGAATCACCAGCAAGGAACTTTTGACGTACCTCAACGACCACGGTGAGTTCGTCAAAGCCTCAGGCTCAGCATTGGAATCGCCAGTTGTGCGTTCCGTGCGTGAGCACTACGGATCGAAGGGCCCGACTGAAGCCCCTTCAACGAAGAAGACCGCTACCAAGAGCGAAAAGAAGCCCGCCGAAAAGAAGACTGTGGCATCGAAGGCTTCTTCTTCACAATCTTCCGCTCCGAAGCCTGCCTCACCGAAGGCAACAAAGAGCGCTGAGAAGACCTCGGCCCCCAAGCCGGGTGCTCCTAAGCCTGCAGCCCCCAAGCCGGCAGGCAAGCAAAAAGCTGAAAGCAAGGACGACGCTAGCGCGCCACGTCCTTCTATGCCTCGTCCCGGCCCTCGTTCGGGTGGCCCGCGTCCGGGTAACAACCCGTATGCGTCCAGCCAAGGCATGCCTCGGCCGGGTGGCACCGGTGGCCCCCGCCCCGGTCCTCGTCCGGGCCCGCGCCCCGGTGGTAGCCGTCCGCAGGGTGGCAATGATCGCCCGACACGTGGCAATTCCAACCGTTCCGGTAGCCCTCGTCCGAGTGGTAACCGTTCCGGTGGTGGTAATCGCCCGAACCCCGGCATGATGCCAGGACAAGCAAACTTTGCTCGCAACGCTTCCGGCGGCGTGCCCGCAAACGATCGCCCCGCACGTAGTGGTGGTGGCCGTGGTCGCGGTGGCGCACGTCCCGCTGGGGGTCACTCTGCGGGCGGTCCCGGTGCAAACGCCGGTGGCGGTTTCTCAGGTGCTCCCCGCGGTGGTGGCCGTGGTGGACGTGGCTCAACTCCGGGCGCATTCGGTCGCGGAGGCGGTCGCAGTCAGCGCGGACGCAAGTCGAAGCGCGCAAAACGTCAAGAGTTCGAACAGCAGAATGCACCCGTCATTGGTGGCGTTCAGATTCCTCGCGGAAACGGCAAGGTTATCCGTATCCGCCAGGGTGCATCCCTCGCAGACTTCGCCGAGAAGATCGAGGTCAATCCCGCAGCACTGGTCACCGTTCTGTTCCATCTTGGTGAAATGGCAACCGCAACCCAGTCGCTCGACCAGGACACCTTTGAAACACTCGGTGCAGAACTCGGTTACGACGTCAAGGTCGTTTCTCCCGAAGAAGAAGACCGCGAACTACTGGAGTCCTTCGATATTGACCTCGAGGCCGAAGAACTCGACGACGTCGAAAACCTCATGCCTCGTCCGCCGGTCGTCACCGTCATGGGCCACGTCGACCACGGCAAGACCAAGCTGCTTGACGCGATCCGTCACACCGACGTGGTCGACACCGAGCACGGTGGAATTACGCAGCACATCGGCGCCTACCAGGTTAACGTTGAACATGAAGGTCGCAAGCGTCCGATCACGTTCATCGATACCCCCGGTCACGAAGCATTCACGGCTATGCGTGCCCGCGGTGCTCAGGTCACTGACATCGCGATTCTGGTTGTCGCAGCCGACGACGGAGTCATGCCACAGACGGTCGAAGCAATCAACCACGCTCAGGCAGCAAACGTTCCGATCGTTGTCGCGGTCAACAAGGTCGATAAGGAAGGCGCAAGCCCGGACAAGATCCGTGGCCAGCTGACCGAATACGGTCTGGTTGCCGAGGAATACGGTGGCGACATCATGTTTGTCGACATCTCGGCAAAGCAACGTACCGGTATCCGCGAACTGCTCGAAGCAGTTCTGTTGACCGCAGACGCTGCTTTGACCCTGGAAGCTAACCCCGATACCGCAGCACGTGGCGTTGCCATTGAAGCGAACCTCGATAAGGGTCGTGGCGCCGTTGCAACCATGCTGGTTCAGCGTGGCACCCTGCGCATCGGTGACGCGCTGGTCGTCGGTTCCTCCTACGGTCGCGTCCGCGCCATGTTCGATGACACGGGGAATGACGTTTCTGAAGCCGGTCCGTCGCGTCCGGTTGCTGTCCTTGGTCTGACCTCCGTTCCGCGTGCAGGCGACTCCTTCTTGGTTGCCCCTGATGACCGTACTGCTCGCCAGATTGCTAGCAAGCGTGAGGCAGCAGAACGTCAGGCAATGCTTGCCAAGCGTCGTAAGCGTGTCTCCCTTGAAGACTTCGATAAGGTCCTCAAGGAAGGCGAGGTTGATACCCTCAACCTCATCATCAAGGGTGACGTTTCCGGTGCCGTCGAGGCCCTGGAAGATTCGCTCCTCAGCATCGATGTGGGCGAAGAGGTCGCACTGCGCATCATCCACCGCGGTGTTGGGGCAATCACGCAGAACGACGTCAACCTGGCAACGGTCGACAACGCCGTCATCATCGGCTTCAACGTTCGCCCCGCAGAACGCGTGGCAGAACTGGCCGACTCCGAAGGCGTCGAGATCAAGTACTACAACGTCATCTACTCGGCGATCGACGACATTGAGGCCGCTCTTAAGGGGATGCTCAAGCCGATCTACGAAGAGGTCTCACTCGGTAGCGCAGAGATCCGTCAGGTCTTCCGCTCCGGCAAGTTCGGCAACATCGCAGGTTCGATCATCCGCTCTGGCACGATCAAGCGTGGAACCAAGGCTCGCTTGGTTCGCGACGGCGTGGTTGTCGCAGACAACCTCGAAATCGCATCGCTACGTCGCGAGAAGGACGATGTCACCGAGGTCCGCGAAGGCTACGAATGTGGTATTACGCTGGGCTACAAGGACATCGCCGAAGGCGACATCATCGAAACCTGGGAAATGCGCGAAAAGCCGCGTGACTGAGGTCGTGATGGTCCGCTTGTAGGACATACGTAGTGTCGGGTGGAAGCGAGTTTCGCTTCCACCCGACCTTTGTGTTCCAAGCAGCTAACGCGTTTGGATAGGTGCGTTGAACGTGAGGTATCCAGCAGCATTCAGCCGATGAGGGTGAGACCCTCTACGATGGGATACCAGCAAGTACGCCAGTTCGACTGAAATCATGAGCCACCGAATGGGTGACAGAAGAAAAAAGGGGAGTGCCATGGCAGACGAAGCACGCCAACGTAAAGTTCAAGACCGTATTCACCAGACCGTCGCGCGTATGCTCGGCCGTCGAATCAAGGATCCGCGTCTCAGCTTCGTCACGATCACCGACGTGCGAGTGACCGGCGACCTTCAGCATGCTTCGATCTTCTACACAGTCCTGGGCGATGACGGCGACCGCGCAGGTGCCGGTCGCGCATTCGAATCTGCAAAGGGCATTATTCGCTCCGAAGTGGGTAAGGCTCTAGGCATTCGCCTGACTCCGACCCTTGAATTCATCCTGGATGGTCTGCCCGAGTCTGCGGCAGCTCTCGAAGACGCGCTGGCAGCAGCGAAGAAGCGCGATGAAGAGATCGCGGCCTCGTCAATCGGGGCTACCTACGCTGGAGATGCAGATCCCTACCGTCGCGACGACGAAGATGAAGGCGGCGAGGAAGCCGACGGCTTCGACGAAAATGACCAGGACCTCGCCTGAGATGGCGAAAAAACCTGACACTTCCATCCCAGGCATCGTTCTTGTCGATAAGCCAGCTGGGATGACCAGCCACGATGTCGTGTCGAAGATGCGACGCGTGGCGCATACTCGTAAGGTCGGCCACGGAGGAACCCTTGATCCGATGGCGACCGGCGTTTTGGTAATCGGCATCGGTCAAGCAACGCGACTGCTGACCTACATTACCGCCGGCTCGAAGGCTTATGACGCGACGATTCGTTTCGGCGTCGCAATGACCACGGATGATGCGCAAGGCCAGCCGATTTCGATTGCCGGATGCGAACAGCTGGACCTAGAAGCGCTCGAATCTGCAATGGCAAGCCTGCGCGGTGAGATCATGCAGGTTCCTGCAACGGTCTCGGCGATCAAGGTCGATGGTAAGCGAGCCTACGCCTTAGCACGCGAAGGCCACTTCGTTGAGCTGAAAGCGCGTCCGATTACAATCCACGCCTTCGAACGACTGGGCGATCCGCGCATTCAAATGGCGGAGTATGCGATTGCCACAGATGATGATTCGACTGAAATGACGGCTATTCCAGTCAGTGTCGTTGATGTTGACGTTCACGTCGATTGCTCGTCTGGCACGTATATTCGTTCCCTCGCCCGCGACCTCGGGCAGATGCTGGGGTGTGGCGCGCACTTGACGGCGTTGCGTCGTACGCGCGTTGCCTCGTTCACCCTTTCGGGCGCCCACCAGCTGGCTGATCTGCAAGCAGAAACCGAAGCGCGAGGGGAGTTTTCGCCAGGCGCGCCCTCGTTGCCGTCTCCCGGCCTGATTCCGATTGACAAGGCCGCGACCTCATTGTTCCCCTCCATTGTTCTGAGCGCGGAAGAAGAACAGCGTTTCTCCCACGGTCAGGCACCGACGCGTGACGCGCAGGAAGTAATGGCATTAGGGAACCCCGGCGATGTCATCGCAGCGTGCAATACATCTGGAGTGCTCTGTGGGTTGCTGGCCATTAAGAATCATTCTTTGAAGACTCTCAACGTATTTTCTGGAGCAACACAATGAAGGTCTGGACCGACCTGTCTGAGATTCCCGGCGACGAAAAGTCGGTGGTCACCATCGGTAACTTTGACGGTATGCACAATGGGCACCGCCGAGTCGTTGCCTCGTGCGTTGAGCGCGCACGCAAACGCGGTGTGGATGCCGTGGCGATTACTTTCGACCCGCATCCGACCCAGGTGCATCGCCCGGAAGTAAACCTCCAGCTGATTTCGCCGTTGCGGGATCGACTTGATGCCATGGCCTCGTGCGGACTGGATGCAACACTTGTGCAGCACTACGACCAAAGCGTGTACACGCTGGAACCCGAAGATTTCGTCACCGAGTACCTCGTTGACCGTTTGGGTGCGGTTGAAGTTGTTGTCGGTGAAGACTTCCGTTTTGGCGCCCACAACTTAGGCACAATCGATACGCTTCGGGCGCTGGGACGCACCTACGGTTTTGACGTTGTGATGGTCACCGATATTCAGGCTCCCGAAGGGCGTCGCTGGTCCTCATCGTGGGTGCGTGAACTGCTCGCCGAAGGCGATGTCGCTGGCGCTGCCCGGGTTTTGGGGCATTTGCACCGAATCCGTGGCACGGTCGAACACGGTTTTAAACGAGGCCGTACCCTGGGATTCCCCACCGCCAATTTGCGCGGCGGAATTGAAGGCGTTGTGCCTGCTGATGGCGTGTATGCCGGCTGGGTTGTGCGTAACGTTCCGGGAACGCAGTCCGCAGAATTCTTGCCCGCAGCGATCTCGGTGGGAACAAACCCACAGTTCGACGGGGTAGAGCGCACCGTTGAAGCTCACGTGCTGGGCCGATCTGACCTGAACCTCTACGGCGAGAAAATCGCGGTCACCTTTGTGTCACGCATTCGCGAAATGATGACCTTCGATTCTCTCGATGAACTACTTTTCCAGATGGATAATGACTTGCTGAAGACCGCGTCCGTGCTCGGAATCGCCGTGGCGAATCGCGTGGATCCCGATTCGGTGACCGCCGTCTGAAACCAACGGGGTTCCCTCGGGTGTGATTGTCCTTTCACAAGGTGAGTCTGCCCACGTAGATACGGGGAAAAGCCCGTATCATGCTAACCTTGAAAAGCCGTCAAAACGGCCGCGGATCCGATGCTGTAAAGGAAAGCTTTACAGCTCCGCGCAACGAGTGAAGCAAAGGAGACGCCTGTGCCGCTGAGCAAGGACGTTAAAGACCAGATCATCGCCGAGTACGCGACCCATGAGGGTGACACCGGTTCCCCCGAGGTTCAGATTGCACTGCTGACCCAGCGCATCAAGGATCTGACCGAGCACTTCAAGTACCACACGCACGATCACCACTCACGTCGTGGCCTTCTGCTGCTTGTTGGTCGTCGTCGTCGTCTCCTTGGCTACTTGGCTTCGGTCGACATCGAACGCTACCGTTCGCTCATCGAGCGTCTCGGCCTGCGTCGCTGAACTTGTGCCGGCCCGATCCCGTAGGGGACCGGGCCGGTTCACTACGTGTGGCGTATTCACCCACACACCCACAACCTAATAGGAAAGAACCACGAACGCGTCGCCGGTTTTCGACAGTGGTTCACGGACCCCCGCTTGTTTGTCGGGTGCGACGCCGTGGACTTCGATCGAAGGCCGAAGCGTGACGTGAGTTCTTCAGTTGAGAATCACAAAGGAGAATCCCCATCATGATGGAAGGATCAGACATCACCGCCGCAGAGGCGATTATTGATAACGGCCGTTTCGGCAAGCGCACCGTGCGCTTCGAAACGGGTCGCCTTGCCAAGCAGGCCGCAGGCTCCGCTCTGGCATACCTGGACGACGAGACCACCGTCCTGTCGGCCACCACAGTCGGCAAGTCGCCTCGCGATCAGTTCGATTTCTTCCCGCTGACCGTCGACGTTGAAGAACGTTCGTACGCTGCGGGTCGTATCCCCGGATCGTTCTTCCGTCGCGAAGGTCGCGCCGGCACCGAGGCAATTCTCGCAGCTCGCCTGATTGACCGCCCGCTGCGCCCCGGCTTCGTCAAGGGCCTGCGCAACGAGGTCCAGGTTGTCGAGACAGTCCTGACTGTTCACCCCGATGACGCTTATGACGTTCTGGCAATCAACGCAGCATCCATGTCCACCCAGATCGCAGGCTTGCCCTTCACCGGCCCGATCGGTGGCACCCGTCTTGCTCTGATCGACGGACAGTGGGTGGCATTCCCGCGTTGGTCTGAGCTTGAGCGCTCCGTCTTCAACATCGTTGTCGCCGGTCGTATCGTGACCGGCGAAGACGGCACCGAAGACGTCGCAATCATGATGGTTGAGGCCGGTGGCGGAAAGAACCAGTGGGAACTCATCCAGGGGGGCGCCATTGCTCCGACCGAAGATGTTGTTGCCGATGGTCTTGAAGCAGCAAAGCCCTTCATCAAAGTCCTCTGCGAGGCCCAGATTGAGGTCGCCAAGACCGCTTCGAAGGAAACTGCAGAGTTCCCGCTGTTCATCGACTACACCGATGAAGAATACGCAGCAGTCGAGGAATGGGTTGGCGACAAGCTTGCCAAGGCGCTCCTGACCGAAGGCAAGCTGGCGCGCGACGAAGCCGTTGACGCCGTTAAGGCCGAGATGCTCGAGGCACTGCTTGCGCGCTTTGAACATGAAGACGCTGAGAAGGAGCTGAAGGCAGCCTTCCGTTCGCTCGAAAAGTACACGATCCGTCAGCGCACGCTGCGCGAAGAAATCCGCATGGATGGTCGTACTCCGCGCCAGATTCGTTCCCTCTCCGCAGAGGTCGAGGTTCTGCCTCGCGTCCACGGTTCCGCCATCTTCCAACGTGGCGAAACCCAGATCCTGGGTGTTACCACACTGGCAATGCTCCGCATGGAACAGCAGCTCGACAACCTGAGCCCTGTCACCGCGAAGCGCTACATGCACCAGTACAACTTCGCTCCCTTCTCGACCGGTGAAACCGGCCGAGTGGGTGCCCCGAAGCGCCGTGAAATCGGCCACGGTGACCTTGCAGAGCGCGCTCTGATCCCGGTTCTGCCATCGCGCGAAGAGTTCCCCTACGCAATCCGCCAGGTCTCCGAGACCATGGGCTCCAACGGCTCGTCCTCGATGGGCTCCGTCTGCGCATCGACCCTGTCGCTGCTCCAGGCTGGCGTCCCGTTGCGCGCACCCGTCGCCGGTATCGCCATGGGCCTCATGACCGGTGAAGTTGATGGCGTTCAGAAGGCTGTTACCCTGACCGACATTCTCGGCGCAGAAGACGGCTTCGGCGACATGGACTTCAAGGTAGCTGGCACCAAGGACTTCATCACCGCACTCCAGCTCGACACCAAGCTCGACGGTATTGATTCCCAGGTTCTGCGTGGCGCCCTTGCTCAGGCCCGCGACGCTCGCCTGAGAATCCTTGATCTGATCAACCAGGCTATTGACGGTCCTGATGAAATGAGCCCGAACGCTCCTCGCATCATCACCGTCCAGGTTCCCGTGGATAAGATCGGTGAGGTCATTGGCCCGAAGGGCAAGATGATCAACCAGATCCAGGAAGACACCGGCGCAGATCTGACGATCGAAGATGACGGCACCGTCTACATTGCTGCCGCTGCTGGCGAAGCCGCTGAAGCTGCGCGCCAGATGGTCAACCAGATCGCTAACCCGCAGATGCCTGAGGTCGGCGAACGCTTCATCGGCACGGTCGTCAAGACCACGTCGTTTGGTGCATTCATCTCCCTGACCCCGGGCAAGGATGGCCTGCTCCACATTTCCCAGGTTCGTCGCCTGGTCGGTGGCAAGCGCGTCGAGTCTGTCGACGACGTTCTGCAGGTTGGCCAGCAGGTTGAGGTCGAGATCGCTGAAATCGGCGATCGTGGCAAGCTCTCCCTGCACGCTGTCCTTGATGACGAAGCTGCAGCCGCTGAAGCTGCCAATGCTTCCAATTCCGAGTCCGAAGGTCGCCCCGAGCGTCGCGAACGCCGTGACCGCTCCGAGCGTCGTGAGCGTCGTCCGCGCACCCGCACGCGTCGCAAGCGTGAGGACGAGGGCGAAGCAACCCAGGCTCCGTCTGAAGACTGATAGTTCTTCATAACCTCGTTGGGCCGGTGGCTAAGCCACCGGCCCAACAGTGTTTTTCAGCCAATGGTGCTCTGCCTGAACGTCTCCAACCGGTTGAGCATTGAGCAAGTAGACTCACACACATGGACGCTTTGATCCTCCGCCTGAACAATCGGGGGAACATCGCGTGAACGGCGAGAAGAAAAGGAATTGGAAGACCCGTGAGCGAACCGATCGAACTGACACTCGATGCGATCGACAATCAGCTACTGGATGACACTGATGGCGATCTGCGACGGACAGTGACCTCGTTTGGTACGCGTATCATCACCCAGCACATTCCTGCCACGCATTCTGCCGGAGTCAGCATGTGGGTTCCTGTGGGATCTCGCGATGAAACCCCCGAAGTCGCAGGTTCGACCCACTTCCTTGAACACCTGTTGTTTAAAGGGACGGATACTCGCTCCGCTTTTGACATCGCCGAAAGTTTCGACCGCGTGGGCGGAGAAACGAATGCGGAAACCGCGAAGGAACACACCGCATACTGGGCTCGCGTCGTTTCGACCGATCTCACAATGGCGGTGGGTACGATCGCTGACATGCTGACCAACTCGCTCTTGGATCCGGCAGAGTTTGAAATGGAACGAGGGGTCATCCTCGATGAGCTTGCGATGTCAAAAGACTCTCCGACCGAGAACGTCCACGAAGCATTCCAGCAGGCAATTCACGGTGATACTCCGCTTGGTCGCCCGGTGGGTGGCACCCCTGACATCATCAGCGCGCTCAGTCGTGACAAGGTGCTTGAGCACTATCACCGCCACTATGCGCCGAATAACTTGATCGTTGCGGTTGCCGGCGATATCGAGCATGAAGCAGTCGTGAACATGGTGACCGATGCTCTGTCGGCGTCCAATTGGGCATCACAGCTGAAATCATCCAGTCGGCCTCGTCAGCGTCGCTCGAAGCTTGCAACCAGCGAAGGCGCACAGTCGGCGGAAATGGTCAGGCGTCGCGATGTTGAACAAGCTCACGTTGTGATTGGCACCAAGGGGTTTTGCGCACTCGCTGATGAACTCCCGACCTTTAACGTTTTGCTCAATGTGCTGGGCGGGTCGATGTCGTCGCGCTTGTTCCAGGAAGTTCGCGAGAAACGAGGCTTGGCCTACACGACCTATGCTTTCGGTTCCTCCTACGCGGAAACCGGTAGCTTCGGCATGTACGCGGGCACATCGCCGGCGAAGGTAGACGAGGTCGAAAAACTCATGCGGGCCCAATTGGAGTTGCTCGCAAGCGAAGGCCCGACCGCCTTAGAAATGGAGCGCGTACGAGGCCAAGTGCGGGGCTCCGTCGTGCTGGGCCAAGAAGATAACTGGTCGCGCATGATGCTCATTGGTCGCGCTGAAGTGTCTGGCCGATACAAGTCCATCGAACAAGCAATTGACGCGATCAACCAGGTGAGCGCTGAAGACGTGAAGGCCATGGCCACCGACCTTGTAAGCCGTGACTTCTCTCGTGCTCTCGTCCTTCCGAACAACGCCTAAAAGACAAGAAGAGGAACTCATCATGATTCACGTAGCAGTCATTGGTGCTCAAGGCCGTATGGGTGCGACCGTCGTTGAAGCTGTGAACGGTGCAGACGACATGGAGTTCGTCGCTGGTCTTGATGCTTCGGATCAGATCATCGCCAGCAACCTTGGTGGCGCCGAGGTTGCCGTCGACTTTTCAACGCCGTCTGTTACCGAAGCAAACGTCCACGCACTGCTGGACGCTGGGGTGAACGTCGTTGTGGGCACAACAGGGTGGAGTGACGAATCCTATGAGCGTGTGCGCGTGCACGCTGAAGAATCCGGCCGTTGCGTCCTGATCGCACCGAACTTCGCGATGTCTGCCGTGCTGGCGATGAAGTTCGCTGCGCTGGCCGCTCCGTACTTCGAGTCCGCTGAGGTTATCGAAATGCACCACCCGAACAAGGTGGATGCGCCTTCCGGTACTGCGGTTGCCACTGCGAAGGGGATCGCAGCGTCGCGCGGAAAGGCCGGATGTAGTCCCATGCCGGATGCCACCCAGTCGGATCCACTGGGCGCTCGCGGAGGAGCTGTAGACGGCGTGCCCGTCCACGCTGTCCGCCTGCGTGGCCTGACAGCCTCGGAAGAGATCCTGCTGGGCAACCCTGGTGAACAGCTGGTGATTCGCACGGATTCCTTCGACCGTTTCTCTTTCATGCCCGGCGTTTTGTTGGGCGTGCGCGAAGTGAGCAAGCATCCGGGTCTGTCGATTGGCTTGGATACTGTCCTTGACCTGCCGGGACTTCCATGAGCATCGACCTTGGTATGCCGCAAGCAGGTGCACCTGGGTCCGCTCCGAAGTCACCCGGCCGATCGGTTCGCCCCGCATTGGCTCAGGATGCGCCACAGATCGCGCGTATTCAGGCGGCCTCGCTCAAGAGGCTCTTCGGCGCGAGCGCACAGGTGGACGAACAGGTTCTTGCCCAACAGTGGGCAACAACATTGACTGCTCCTGCTCCCGCTGGGTGCTTCACTCTTGTTGCCCTCCACGCCAACGCGGTCGCCGGTTATGCTCTGGTTGTTCCCGCCGATGATTTCACCGCCGGTGATGGTAGCGCCATCACGGGGCCCTCGTTGATCGCCGAAATGGACGTGGACGAAAGTTTCCGTCGAAGCGGACATGCCTCTCGCTTGGTGCAGGCGTGCGTCGACGTTTCGCGTGCGACCGCCCTCAGTACGTGGATTGATTCAAGGGACGAGGCCCGGATCCGTTTCTTCACCTCATGCGGGTTCGGACCGGCAGGGCTCAGGCGCACATTCCCCGACATGCCTGACGTTGTCCAGCACCTGTGGTGGACTTCGACGCAGACACCTGACGAGTAATAGGCGTTCACCTAGTGAACTTTGGGCTGTGTCGATGTGTTCTCGTCATATGCTCAACCCATGAGCTACACCCCGCGCCGTCTTTTCGGCTCCCTCGCAACCGCAATGGTGACCCCGTTCCACGCTGACGGGGCAATCGACCTCGACTCCGCGGTCCGTTTGGCGAAGAAGCTCGTCGACGACGGGTCGGACACAATTGTACTGTCTGGAACGACTGGCGAATCTCCGACGACCCATCAGCCTGAGAAGAATGAACTGACGGTTGCCGTGAAGGAAGCCGTGGGTGAACGCGCGTTTATTCTCTGCGGTGCGTGCTCGAACGATACCGCGCACGCTGTGCGCATTGGCCAGGGGGCGCAGGCGTCGGGGGCTGACGGCCTACTGGTTGTTTCCCCGTATTACAACCGTCCCTCTCAGGTGGGTCTGCGTGCCCACGTTCGCGCTATTGCGGACGCAACTGATCTTCCCGTCATGCTCTACGACATTCCGGGACGTACCGGCTTGGCGTTCAGTGATGAGACACTGGACGACCTTGCCACCCACCCGCGTATCAAAGCTGTTAAAGATGCTACGGGGAACGTTGAACAGGGCGTCGAACGAATGCACCGAACCAAACTTGAGTACTACTCGGGTGATGACGGCTTGAACTTCGCTTGGATGACCGGCGGAGCCTCCGGTTTCGTGTCGGTCGTGTCACATGTTGCCTCGTCGCACTACCGGAAAATGATCGACCTGCTGGATGCCGATAAGGTCTGGGAAGCCCGCGAACTCGCCTACTCGCTCCGCCCGCTGGTGACTGCCATCATGGGCGGGGGACAGGGTGCTGTCATGGCAAAAGCAGCCATGTACCTGCAGGGCGTCATTGAAACGCCGGTTCTGCGTCTGCCGTTGGTGGGAGCCTCGGATGACGAAATGGAATCCTTGAAGTCTGCGCTGAAAGTGGCCGAACTGCTCTGACGTGGGTCTGAGTGCTTACGGATTTCCCCCGAGGTCGTGGCACACTTAGACCTATGAAGTCCCTGTATGAGAACCTTTCCGAACCCGCACCCCTAGAAGAGGGCGCTATTCGCATCATCCCACTTGGTGGCTTGGGCGAAGTCGGTCGCAACATGAACGTGCTGGAGTTCGACTCCAAACTCCTCGTCGTCGACTGTGGTGTTCTTTTCCCTGAAGAAACCCAGCCGGGTGTTGACCTGATTCTCCCGGACTTTTCTTGGATTGAAGACCGCATGGACGACGTTGTCGGCATGGTCCTCACCCACGGTCACGAAGACCATATCGGCGCTGTTCCGTACCTGTTGAAACTCCGCGAAGACATCCCAATCTACGGTTCGGAACTGACGCTGGCATTCGTCGAACCGAAGCTTCGTGAGCACAAGCTGACCTGCGACAACCTGCACGTCGTAGCAGAAGGTGACCGAATCACTATCGGTGACTTCGATCTTGAATTCGTCTCCGTGACCCACTCGATTCCCGACGCTCTGGCTGTCTTTGTCCGCACCCCGGCAGGAAAACTGCTGATCACCGGTGATTTTAAGATGGACCAGCTTCCCCTTGACTCCCGCCTGACCGACCTTCGTGCCTTTGCTCGCTTCGGTGAAGAAGGCGTGGACCTGTTCATGGTTGACTCCACGAACGCTGAGGTTCCCGGCTTCATCACTCCCGAACGTGAAATCGGCCCGGTTCTTGATCGAGTATTTGGTGAAGCTCCGGGACAGATCGTCGTTGCATCCTTCGCCTCGCACGTCCACCGCGTCCAGCAGGTTATTCAGGCTGCGGCGCACCACGGGCGGCACGTTTGCCTGGTGGGGCGCTCAATGGAACGCAATATGCGCATCGCCCAGGAAAAGGGCTACCTGACTATTCCCGAGGGCGTTATCGTCGACGCGCGCACCATCGAAATGCTTGAACCCTCCAAGCGTGTCTACATGGCAACCGGCTCGCAGGGTGAACCAATGGCAGCGCTGTCTCGTATGAGCCTTGGAACTCACCGTAGCGTCTCCATTGAGCCCGGCGACATGGTGGTCCTAGCGTCCTCTCTGATTCCTGGAAACGAAAACTCTGTCTACCGCGTCATCAACGACCTCATGCGCCTGGGTGCACGCGTCGTGCACAAGGCGAACGCGAAGGTTCACGTATCCGGCCACGCCGCTGCAGGCGAGCTGATTTACTGCTACAACATCGTGCAACCCACCAACGTCATGCCGATTCACGGCGAGGTCCGCCACCTGGTCGCTAACGGACAACTCGCCGTGAAGACCGGTATCTCACCCGACAATGTGGTGCTGGCAGAAGACGGCGTCTGCGTCGACTTGAAGGACGGCACGGCACGCGTCAGTGGAGCCGTTCCCTGCGAATACGTGTACGTCGACGGTCGCTCCATCGGCGAAATCTCTGAACACGAGCTTGAAACTAGACGCACGCTCGGCTCCGAAGGCTTTATCTCCGTCTATGCCGTCGTTGAACACGATTCAGGTATGGTGCTCTCTGCGCCGACCATCCGCGCAATCGGTATGGCAGAAGATGATTCGGTCTTTGAAGAGATTCAGCCGGACGTCGAAGAAGCGCTCGTGGACGCGGCTGCTCCCGGTGGAGTTGACCCCTATGTTCTCCAGCAGGCAATGCGTCGTGTGATCGGTCGTTGGGTGGCGCGCAAGCTCCGCCGTCGTCCGATGATCGTCCCAGTCGTTGTAGAACAATAGGAGAGGCACGTGGGGACCTCTTTACCGCGCGAGCGTTTGAGGGCCTCCCTATCGCGTACTCTGGTGTCAGCAACCTCAACGAAGAGCCTCAAACTCGAAGAAGCGTGGAAGAAATGACAGGTCGTTTTATCTCAACCCACTCGGTGGTGCTTGTTCTTCCGATGCACATTTCACATTCACCGGTTCGTGGCGCTTCCATCCATGCCGACGCTTCTAGCTCGCGTCCCGGGGGTGGTTTTACAACCCTATCCGCGGTGGCAGCTCTCGGTATCCCGGCTGCGCTGGCTTCCCCGTTAGGCACTGGACCGAACTCGTTCACTGTTCGTCGCCAGCTCGTTGAAGCTGGAGTTGAGGTTCTTATTCCAGAACTGGTGGGTGACATCGGCGTCGCAATGCAGTTGATCGAACCCGATGGGTCGATGACCTCGATTGTGACGTCCGGTGTTGAGTCAGAGCCGTCGCGTACAGCGTTGGACTCTCTTGTTCTTACCCCTGGCGACTTGATCCATATTACTGCCTCTGACTTGACGAATCCTCATTCTGCGAAGGTCCTTGCGGGATGGGCTGCAGCCCTGCCGTCATCTGTCACACTTGTTGTGGCTGTTTCCCCGGCAGTTGAGCAAGTTCCCGTTGAACTATGGCGCCAGCTGTTGCATCGTGCTGACGTCGTGACAATGAATGTCCGTGAATCGAACACCTTAGCGTCGATCCTCGACTCTTTTGAGCCCGGCACGGGAGTGCGTCACCTGATGCGACCCGAAGCTGCGCTGGTTCGTCGCACGGGCGCGTCGGGGTGCGAATTGCAACGCACACAGACTGATGAACCCGTTACGATCCCCGCCTACGAGACGCATGTCGTCGACACCGCTGGTGTCGGTGATACACACATCGCGACAATGTGCGCCACTCTGATCGCCGGCAAAGACGTTGCGGAAGCATGTCGTATCGCGAACGCGGCTGCCGCGATTGCGCTCTCTCACGAATCTGCTCTTCCTGTTCCCTCACGCGAACAGATTGATATCGTCATAGAAACAGGAACAGTCGAGAGCCTCGCGGCGCTGTAAAGACTGCACGTGCGTCTCTTTCCTCTATTCGCAGACGTGTCATGAGTGTGAGATCCGCGTGAGACTGCGCTTTAACGGCGCGCCGATCACGATTCGCCAGGTCTACGGGTAGCGTTTTGATCATCATGGCTAAAAGCAACCCATCTGCCCGAAATGGCTCGAACGCCAAGTCGCGCCAGCGCACGTCGAATCAGAAGCAGGCTCAACCCGAGATAACGGAGAAGCCGGGGCTCCTCGCCTCGTTCTTCTCAGCAATCGGGCGTGGCATTGCCTCGATGGTTCGCGCGTTCATTGCAGCTGATGTGCAAGTAAAGCGCGACGGCCTTGCGTTTGTACTTCTTGCGCTAGCGATCGTTGTCGCCCTACGCGAGTGGTTCCACATTTCCGGCCAGGCTGGGGATGTATTGCACCACGGGGCAGCCGGCCTCGTCGGTCTATTCTCTGTCGTTGTCCCACTGGCACTTGTCGCACAAGCCGTAGAACTCTTCCGTGCGCGCTCGGGAAACCACGCTGTGCCACACCACACTGCAGGTGGCATTGGGTTGACGGTTGCCCTGACCGGTTTGGTGCATATCAGTCAAGGAAATCCGGCATTCGATGACCTAGCAGCTATTGAATCGGCCGGTGGCATTATCGGCTGGTTTATCGCGCGCCCACTGACACTTCTGCTATCAGGGTGGGGGGCTGGCGGAATCCTCATTCTTTTGGGAATTTACTCGATCTTGCTGGCAACTCGTACGCGTGTTGCCGATGCTCCGGCTGCTCTCGCCTCCTTCTTCCGTTCGCTGACCCACCGCGGTGGCGATGAAGAAATGAGCGATGAAGAACGTGCACGCGAACGCAGGCGTCGTGCGCGCGAAGATCTTGCTGCCGGCGATGATCCTTTCCTTGAACAATATGACGGTGATGAGTCGTTCCGTTCCCCGCAGATCAGCGATGACCCGACGGTTGTCCTTGAACAGGATGCGAATGCGGAAAAGTATGTTGATAAGCCGGCGCGCAAGTCTCGGTTTGCGAAGAAGGCTGAGCCTTCCCCCGATCCGCAGGACATACCAACTCAGGTGATTTCCCTGCCTGATGCGACTGCTGGCATCGATGAGCTGACCGCTGATATAGCGACCTCCGAAGTCGATGTGCATGGGGGAGCGACAAGTATTCCTGCTCCGCCGATCACCGATCCTCCCGCTCAGCCCGGTTTCCAGCCAAACCTGGACGATGCAATCACGTACACGCTTCCCCAGGCCAATCTTCTTGTTGCCGGCCCGCCGCACAAGACGCGCTCCGAGGTCAATGATCAGGTTGTCAATGCGCTGATGCAGGTGTTCGCTGACTTCAACATTGATGCGAAGGTCACCGGTTTTTCACGAGGTCCGACAGTGACGCGCTACGAAGTCGTTCTTGGCGCCGGCGTCAAGGTTGACAAACTGATGAACCTGACGAAGAACATCGCGTATGCGGTGGCTTCAGCTGACGTGCGTATCCTTGCTCCGATTCCTGGAAAGTCCGCGATCGGCATTGAAATTCCGAACGCTGACCGCGAAAACGTGGCGCTGGGTGACGTGTTGCGTTCCGGCGCTGCCATGCGCAACCAGCATCCGCTGGTCGTCGGCGTGGGTAAGGACGTCGAAGGCGGGTACGTTGTCACGAACCTCGCAAAGACTCCTCACATGCTGGTTGCTGGCCAGACGGGTTCCGGTAAGTCGAGCTTCGTGAATTCGATGATTACGTCGATCATGATGCGTGCGACGCCTCAGCAGGTGCGCATGATCCTGGTTGATCCCAAGCGCGTGGAACTGACGATTTACGAAGGCATTCCGCACCTGATTTCGCCGATTATCACCGATCCGAAGAAGGCCGCCGAGGCTCTCGAATGGGTCGTGCGCGAAATGGATGCGCGTTACGATGATCTGGCTGAGTATGGCTTCAAGCACATTGACGATTTCAATAAGGCTGTAGCGTCTGGTCAGGTTCAGGCAAAGCCCGGCCTGCAACGCACGCTTCACCCGTACCCGTATTTGCTGGTTGTGGTTGATGAGCTCGCCGACATGATGATGGTCGCTCCGCGCGATGTTGAAGCCTCGATTCAGCGCATCACTCAGCTGGCGCGTGCCGCTGGCATCCACTTGGTGCTGGCGACGCAGCGTCCGTCTGTTGACGTTGTGACCGGCTTGATTAAGGCGAATATCCCCTCGCGTTTGGCGTTTGCTACCTCGTCCCTGACTGACTCTCGCACGATTCTCGACCAGCCGGGTGCTGAGAAGCTGATTGGTCAGGGCGATGCTCTCTACCTTCCTGCCGGCGCTTCGAAGCCGTTGCGCGTCCAGGGCGCGTGGGTCAGCGAGTCGGAGATTCACAAGGTTGTCGCGCACGTGAAGTCGCAGATGCAACCCACGTACCGCGAGGATGTGGTTGCGCCGGCAAAGAAGGTCAAGGTCGCCGAGGATATTGGCGATGACCTCGATGATCTGTTGCAGGCAGCTGAGCTGGTTGTTTCCTCGCAGCTGGGTTCGACGTCGATGCTTCAGCGCAAGTTGCGTGTCGGTTTTGCCAGAGCAGGTCGCCTGATGGACTTGCTCGAGTCGCGCGAAATCGTCGGCCCATCCGAAGGGTCGAAGGCGCGCCAGGTGTTGGTTGCGCCCGAGCAGTTGCCTCAGGTCCTCGCCATGCTACGAGGCGAAGCAGAGACGCTAGATGAAGCAGCCGAGGTTGTGCCTTCCATGGGTGACGCGGCCACGTCAACTGATGATGGTGTTCCCGGCACGGATGCGCGCACTGGTGTGGTCGATGGTGCTATGTCGGCACCGGACCCATATTCAGGACATGATTTTGGCGGGAATGCACCACAATGGGTAGATGAAGAGCCCGAAGATGATGAGGACGCTTGGCAGCTGACCGGTCGCTAAGCCCAAAAAGGGGGTTGCTATGGGAAGTAATGTTTCTCGTGTTGATCATGAACACCATGTTTCTTCATGGAACGTGCCCAATGCCCTGACCGTTTTCCGTCTGGTTCTGGTCCCGGTATTCATCTGGCTGATGTTCCTTGAGGCTTCTGCTGCACGCTGGTGGGCTGTTTTAGTCTTCATGATTGCTGCCGCAACAGATCAGCTTGATGGGCATATTGCGCGTTCGCGAAATCTCATCACCGACTTCGGTCGTTTGATGGATCCGATTGCAGATAAGGCACTTACGCTGGGCGCATTCATCATGCTCTCGATTGCTGGATTGTTGCCGTGGTGGGTGACGATTCTGATTGCTATTCGCGAGCTTGGTATTACCGCTTTGCGTGCAGTTTTGTTGCGACGTGACATTGTTGTGTCGGCAAATAAGGGTGGCAAGCTGAAGACGCTTCTGCAGATTTTCGCGATCTGGTTGCTTCTGATTCCGTGGCAGTCTCTGGGTGCCTCGTGGCCCGCATATGCTTCGCTGACCCACGGAATGCTGATCTTCGGTTGGGTTGTCGCAGGCCTGGCGTTGTTGATGACTGTCTGGTCTGGCCTGGTTTATGTTGTCGAGGGCGCGAAGCTCTGGAAGGCAAGTTCGCCTCAAATTGAGTCAAAGTGACTCAACTTATTTAATGATGAGACACACTTCGCCTTTCGCATCTTATCGTTGAAATTTCGCGGATAAGGTTCGCATTTCTTGCGCTATCCAGTCGTCGGATTGGTCTTATCACGTGGTCTGCACGCGCATTTCTATATGGTGGGGGATACTCTTTTCTTATGAATGCTTCACTGACTACCGCACCTTTATTGAGGACTGAGCTTGGCGACGTCCTGCGTGGTATCCGTCAGCGTCAAAAGCGCACGCTCAGAGAGGTCTCTGCCGGTGCTCAAGTTTCGCTGGGATATCTGTCAGAGGTAGAGCGCGGTCAGAAGGAAGCGTCGTCAGAGTTGCTTGAAGCTATTTGCGAGGCCCTCGATGTCCCGCTGTGGTTTGTTTTGCGTGAAGTCTCTGACCGCCTTGCCGTTGTGGATGGCGTTGTTGTTCCGGATACTGTTCCGGACGATCTTGTCCCTGTTACCTTGATCAGCTGACGCGTGAAGGTATCTGAATTCTGGGAGGGCGTCGACACTGTCTTTGGGGCGACGCTCGGTCGTTCATACACGTCTGACCTCTATCTTACTTCGCTACGTGGAACGTGCGAAGAGGCCCTTGATTGCGGGGTCGCTCCTCAGGAAGTGTGGAATGCGTTGGTCGACGAAGCGGGTGTCGACCCGTCCATGAAGTGGATTCATCGACTGGAGCAAAAAGAGCGACGTAGGTCTCGTTCGTAGCTTTCGGCGCGTCGCTTGAGGGTATAGAACACCTGTTCCATCTATCATTTCTTGTAGATGACGCATTTTGCCCCCACTTATCCACAGATAAGCAGGTGTGCAATGTGGTTTGCCCATGGTCAGGCATACCGTCATTGTGTGTCCTCGGAGAGGGGATCACACTTCAAAGGCCAGAATAATCGTCAGCCGGTGAGGCTCGGATCTTAAGAAGGACATCATGGCAGGTCGCAAGAATGCACCCGTGTCTGCTCCCAAGGGAAATGACCGCAACAAGGCGCTCGAAGTAGCGCTTTCTCAGATTGATAAGCAATTCGGTAAGGGCTCTGTCATGCGCTTGGGCGACGACTCGCGTCCGCCGGTACAGGTGATCCCCACCGGTTCGCTTGCTCTGGATGTTGCTCTCGGCATCGGTGGCTTGCCACGTGGTCGCGTCATCGAAATCTACGGACCCGAATCCTCCGGTAAGACCACCGTTGCTCTCCACGCTGTCGCCAGCGCTCAAAAGGCTGGCGGTAACGCAGCGTTCATTGACGCTGAACATGCTCTTGACCCGGTATATGCAAAGGCGCTGGGTGTTGATACGGACGCTCTGCTGGTTTCTCAGCCCGACACCGGTGAACAGGCCCTTGAAATTGCGGATATGCTGATCCGCTCCGGTGGCATCGACATTATTGTTATTGACTCGGTTGCAGCCCTCGTTCCTAAGGCTGAAATCGAAGGAGAAATGGGCGATTCCCACGTTGGTCTTCAGGCTCGCCTGATGAGCCAAGCACTTCGTAAGATCACGGGTGCACTTTCCGCCACCGGGACCACGGCCATTTTCATTAACCAGCTACGTGAAAAGATCGGCGTCTTCTTCGGCTCTCCCGAAACGACAACCGGTGGCAAGGCTCTGAAGTTCTACGCATCGGTTCGCATTGACGTTCGTCGTATTGAAACCTTGAAGGAAGCGGGAGCCCCGGTCGGTAACCGCACGCGTGCCAAGATCGTAAAGAACAAGATGGCACCGCCGTTCAAGCAGGCCGAATTCGACATCGTCTACGGCAAGGGCATCTCGCGTGAAGGTTCGATTATCGACATGGGTGTTCAGGCTGGCGTCGTGCGTAAGTCGGGATCCTGGTTTACCTACGGGGACGATCAGCTTGGACAGGGCAAAGAAAACGTCCGTCAGTTCCTGATCGATAACCCTGAACTTGCCACAGAGATCGAAAACAAAATTCTGGCAGCCTTGGGAATCGGTGAACCACTTGAGCCCGAAGACGAAAACCAGGATCTTCCTGACATCGATCCGATGGAAGATGCAGGTTTCTAACAACAATGGTTCGTTATCTGGATCCTGAAGATCATCCGGAGCTCGAACGAACTCGCAAGGCGCGCTCCTCAGTCGGAGAGCGTCTTGCGCGTTTAAAAGAGAAGAATGCTGCTCTAAGGGGCACTGAAGCGATCGAAGCAGCGCGTGAAGTTGCTCTTCGACAGCTTGATTCTCGAAGCCGTTCGACTGGCGAATTGCGTAGCGCTATCGTCGCAAAAGGTTTCTCAACCGAGACTGCCAACGAAGTGATTGATCGCCTCCAACAGGTTGGGTTGGTTGATGATGCTACTTTTGCTCGCATGCTTGTTCATGATCGTTTTGAACTTAGCGGGAAGACTGGGCGAGCACTCGTTGAAGAACTACGACGTAAAGGACTGTCGCGCGCCGACATTGAGCAAGCACTTGCTTTGATAAACCCTGATGATGAAGCGAACAAGGCATTCGATCTTGCCTTGCGAAAGCGCAGGTCAATGGGCAGTGTCAGTCGCCAAGTTGCCTATCGTCGGCTGGTTGGTATGTTGAGCAGAAAAGGGTATTCGCCTTCGGTTGTCTCAAGTGCCGTCTCGCAGGTGCTTGCTGATTACGCCGAAGCTGAAGACAACGAATAGCACACCATGCTTTGCGGCTGTGCGTTGAGTGGAAGAACCTCATGCCTGTAGAAGAAGCAGTTGAACTGATTCAACAATGCTCACTGAATCATGTCACCGTCAGCGTTGCTGAATCACTGACCGGCGGAAAACTGTGCTCCACATTGGTTGATGTGCCGGGTGCATCAGCTGTCCTTCTTGGCGGAGTGTGCACCTATGCCACCGAATTAAAAGCTCAAATCCTGGGTGTTGATCCCAGCCTGCTACAGTCATTCGGTCCCGTTGACCGGCGCGTTGCAATTCAAATGGCGCGCGGAGTCTGCGAGCTCACCGGTTCAGACCTTGGCATTGCAACGACGGGGGTTGCTGGTCCTGGGCCGCAGGGACTTCACCCTGCCGGAACCGTGCATATCGCTTGCGTGATGGGCGCTGTTGAGCGCCATCGCCTCTTCCACTTCATGGGGGACAGGGAATCAGTACGCAACCAGAGTGTCAGTGCCGCTCTCAGCCTTGCCCACGATGTTCTTCACTTCGCCCGAAAGCATGGGAATGATTAAACTGTCCGCGATGGAAACGAATGTAGACGAAGAATCTCAGGTAACTCTTCCGCGCACCTATGCGATTAAAACGCTGGGATGCCAGATGAACGTTCACGATTCTGAGCGCATGGCTGGCTTGCTGGAAGAAGCTGGACTCATCCCGGTTGACCGCGTTCCTGCAGCCCAGGCACGAGCAACTGATGCCGGTGACATGGGTGCCGACGTTGTTGTTATCAACACCTGTTCGGTTCGCGAGAACGCTGCAACGAAGCTGTATGGCAACCTCGGTCAGCTCGCGTCGGTGAAACGTGAACGTCCGGGCATGCAGATCGCCGTTGGTGGATGTCTTGCGCAACAGATGCGTGACGGCATTATCGATAAGGCTCCATGGGTTGATGCTGTGTTTGGAACACACAATATTGATGTGCTCCCCGCACTGTTGAAGCGTGCTGAGCACAACCGCAAAGCTGCCGTCGAAATTGAAGAATCTTTGAAGGTCTTCCCGTCGACTCTGCCCACTCACCGCGAATCCGCGTACGCTGCGTGGGTTTCAATCTCCGTGGGATGCAACAACACGTGCACCTTCTGCATCGTTCCTCATCTGCGCGGTAAAGAACGAGATCGTCGTCCCGGAGAGATTCTGTCCGAAGTTCAGGCGGTCGTCTCAGAAGGTGCGATCGAAGTGACGTTACTGGGACAGAACGTCAATTCATACGGTGTCGGTTTCGGTGAACGAGGTGCATTCGCGTCTCTCCTTCGCTCAGTGGGGCAGATTGAGGGCCTCGAACGCGTACGTTTCACATCACCTCACCCGGCTGCCTTCACGGACGATGTGATTGCAGCGATGGCTGAAACTCCCACCGTGATGCCCAGCCTCCATATGCCACTTCAATCTGGCTCCGATGCGGTGCTTCGTCAGATGCGACGCTCGTACAGGCGCGAAAAGTTCATGGGTATTCTCGAAAGAGTCCGCGCCGCGATTCCCGATGCTGCGATCACGACAGACATCATTGTTGGCTTCCCCGGTGAAACCGAAGAAGACTTCCAACAGACGCTGGACGTTGTCGAACAGGCTCGATTCTCATCAGCATTCACGTTCCTCTATTCCCCGCGCCCGGGTACGCCAGCTGCCGATCGTGAAGACCAGGTTCCCGATGATGTCGCACTGGAACGTTACAAGCGCCTCGTTGCTCTTCAAGAGCGAATTTGCGCGGAAGATAATGCTGCATTGGAAGGCACTACGGTCGAGGTCCTGATTTCTGAGGGTGACGGTCGTAAAGATGGTGAAACGCTGCGCGTTACCGGGCGAGCCCGCGATAATCGCTTGGTGCACGTTGCTTTGCCGGAGGGTATCAGCGAAGCAGATAAGCCACGTCCTGGCGACATGATGACCGCTACCGTCACTCACGGCGCCCCGCACCACCTGATCGCAGATTCGGCTCTGACAGCTGGTGGTCTATGGACTATGCGCCGTACGCGCGCAGGCGATGCATGGGAGCGTCGCCAAGCTCATGAGGAAGACGAACGCGTGTCGTTGGGTATTCCTTCGATCCGCGTGGGACGACCTCACTGAAACTGCTCGGTTCCCTATAGACGCATAGCAGGTGTGCTCCGCTCAACGAGCGATGCACACCTGCTATTTCGTTTCGCGAATCGCGCACCCATCGTGTGCGCACTGGTCAAGACTTACGCGTGTGCCAGCAAAGTCGGCATTTCGTTCAATGCCTGCAGTGTCACTCCCAGTCCGCGACGCACCATCGCGTGGATCTGACGGTCTGACATTCCCTTGCCAGCGAAGAAACGGGTCGCCAAGATAACGACCTTGCCATCTTCAGTTTCAAGAGCGAACGTGGTCGGCTGAAGATGGTCGACGTTCCACTTATTGGTGAGTTCGTTCAGGCGAGACATATCGAGCTGAGCTACTCTCTCAGCGTCGAGCTTCATGCGTGCTTCGATCTGAATCCACGGCGAATCTGCTGGTTCGCGGTGAATCTGGATGCGAGCACCCTCAACATCAGTGATAACAACGAACTCGTTTGACCCGTGGGATAGTCCGTCTCCAGCAACAACGTTTTCAATTCGTTCGATGCTCACTTCAGAAACGTCGGTGCCCCACTTTTCAGCGGCTTCATCAGCTTCCATGCCCGGTGCCGGCGTAGCGGTCTGGGACAGGTGCTGGATCGGTGACTCGGTCAGTGGCGAGGTACCGTCACCCATTGAAAATGACTTCCATTCAGGCATTGGAGGCCTCCTTTGTCCACGGGTCAACGTACATCTGGTCAAGACGGTTTTGAACCGCGATGGATGCGAGCACGAACTGCTGGACCTCTTCTGCCAGCTGCTCATCTGTCGCCCCAGCTACCCAGTTGAAGCAGTGGAAGAGGCGGATACCGATCATTCCTTGCTCGCTGGTGTAGGTTGTCGCCTTCGGCACGTATGTTGAAGCGTTCAACGTGCGCATTGTTTCAAGCAGAGCTTGCTGATGTGACGGGTGGAAGAAGCGGGGGTAGTCGACAACGCCCTGTGCTGGAGACGTGGGCGGGACGATGAATCGGATTGTACGGTTTGGAAGCAGAGCAGCAACTTGATCCTTGGACGAAATGAAGGGGAAAACGCCCATGTCTTCAAGTGCTCTTGCAATGCGGTCAATGGTGACCGGATCTGTTGTTGTCACACTCATACTGCTACCTTACGGGGTTTGGTAGACGGCGGGAAATAGGAAGTGCCATTTAAACTGAACCCATGGTTGACATTCATTCTGCAATCCCAAGCGCTGATGCGCGATACACCGTGTCTGATGCTCAAGTGGGGGATTGCGAGAGCCAGGCGATGAGTCTAGCGAATCCGTCGCAACTCATTGTTGCTGTTGTTGGACCGACAGCGTCGGGCAAGTCTGATTTGGCCCTGGATCTTGCCGAAGAATTGGGCAGGCGCTGGGAAGCAAATGGCGGTCAGATCGTGAGTGCCGATGCACTTCAGTTGTATCGGGGCATGGATGTTGGCACGGCGAAGACGCCGATGGAGGAGCGTCGCGGGATTCCTCACCATCAACTCGATGTTCTCGACATCAGTCAGGAAGCCTCGGTTGCCCACTATCAGATGCATGCGCGAGCGGACCTAGAGACGATCCACGGCGAGGGAAGCGTTGCGGTCGTTGCCGGTGGTTCGGGTCTTTATCAACGTGCGTTGCTCGATCATATTGAGTTCCCTGGAACAGATCCGAAAGTGCGCTCTGCACTGGAAGAAGAAGCGGAAGGCCCGCTGGGCAGTCGTGGGCTTCATGGCAAACTCGAGGCCCTCGATCCGGTGTCTGCTTCTCGCATTGATCCGCACAATGTTCGTCGTATTATTCGTGCCCTCGAAGTCATTGAACTGACTGGCAAACCCTATTCGTCGCATATGCCGGTCAAAGAGTTCGTGAAGCCGTCTGTGATGATCGCGATCCGCCGAGACCTCGATGAATTGGATCGACGCATTGTTCTTCGCACGCAGATGATGTTTGATGACGGTCTGATTGAAGAGACTCGCGCCCTGATCGATCAGGGTTTGCGCGATGCGAAGACGGCATCGAAGGCGACGGGGTATGCCCAGGCAATTGCGGTGATTGATGGGCAGATGACCATTGATGAAGCGAAGGAATCGATCGCTATCGCGACCAGACAGTTGGCCAGGCGTCAGATCAAGTGGTTGCGCCCTGACCATCGCGTGATCTGGATCGACGCCGAAGAAGGCACCTCGAAGAACGACCTGCTGGATCGGGCATGTGAAATCGTCCAAAAGACGGCGGACTACTACGCCGGCGCGCAGACCCACTAGCGTTAACGATATGACTCTTCTACGTCCCTCAACTCGTATTGCGAAAGCCCACGGCACCGGGAATTCCTTCGTTGTCTACACAGATGCCGATGACACGAACGATATCGATGCTGTAGAGGTGCGTCGTCTCTGCTCACCTGCGTTCGGTATCGGCGCTGATGGGCTGATGCGTGCCGTCATGAAGGACGGTCGTTGGTTCATGGACTACCGCAATTCCGACGGGTCGATCGCGGAAATGTGTGGCAACGGCATCCGCGTTTTTGTTGATCATCTGCGTCGCGAAGGCCTTATGGCCGATGAGGAAATCGAGGTGGGCACCAGAGGGGGAGTTCGCACTGTCCGCGTTATCGATCAGGGGGACGAGGCCGAGGTTCTGTACCGCGTTGACATGGGGCCAGCTCAATCCAGTGGAACGGCCGACATTGATGTGACGATCCCGGGCATTGAGAGGGCCCTGCGCGGAATATTCGTGGATATGCCGAACCCGCACACGGTTGTCGCGCTTGCGGGCGAAGAGGAACTCCAGGACATTATCTTCCCGACCACTGATGCGTCCGAAGTCCCCGAGGTCATGCGCCCCACCTATACGCCCTCGAATGAGCGCGGTACAAACCTTGAAGCCGTCGTTGACCTGACCGACCCGGAGGATCAGAGTGGCCACATTCGTCTGCGCGTCCTTGAACGCGGAGTTGGTGAGACCCTTGCGTGTGGCACGGGATGTTGTGCGGCGGCCCTTGCAACGGCTATTCGTCGAGGTGAGGGAGCGCCGGCCTCGTGGATCGTTGACGTGCCGGGAGGTCGCGTGTGGGTTGATCTGGACGGTGTCCTGAGCTGGGAGAACGGTCAGCCACATGTCACCGACGCTTCAGTGATTCTGACCGGTCCTGCGACTCGCGTCGCTACATTCGAACTCGTCTGAGCCTGTTTCTCCCGCTAAAAGGTCTGCGTCGCCCGCAAAAAGCGGGGGCGGAAGTTCAGGCGCCCGGGCGAACTTCAATAATGCGGTAGCCCTTCTTTGACGCACACTTTTCAGCGACGTATCCGCGACCGTTCAGCCATGAAATGAGGGAATCGGCGCCAAGGTTTCGCTGCACAACAAGATAGGCGACACCCGTGGGGCTCAGGCGGTCGAGCCACTGCGCCAGCAGAGCATGCAGAGCCTCTTTGCCGATACGGATCGGCGGGTTCGACCATATGACGTCAAAACGAACGTCATCGGTGGCCACGGCTGCAAGGGCCTCGTCTTCGCTCATCGCGCGCACATTGGTGCAACCGTGAGACGCGGCGTTCCGGAGCGTGAGATCAATCGCCCGATCATTCACATCAACAGCCCAGACGGTAGCCTCAGGTGCTTCCTTTGCCATTGCCAGAGCAATCGGACCCCAACCGCACCCCACATCAAGGAAAGTGCCGGTGGCGGGAAGGCAAGGAGCTTCGGCAAGAAGCTGGCGAGTTCCTAAATCCAGACGGCTGGTCGAAAACACCTTCGATGAGACGGACATGTCGAAGTCATGGCCTCGTACGCTGTAGGTCAGCTTCGATACCTCGTCGGCGCGAGCAGGACTGGACTGAGAAAAATACTGTTGATTCACGCTCTTTAGCCTAGCGGGTTGACTGCCTGGCAACGAACGCATCGAGAGGGGCGTAGGTCGCACGCCGACCGAATAGGTGCCACACTTAGAGGACACACATACGCGGAAGGAACTGAATGGGCAATCCCGGATTCTCGGCTGACGACGAATTGGCACAACAGCGCGCGAATGATGTTGTTGCACGCATTCTGGCGCGTCGAGGCACGGCGCTTGAATCCACCGCCGGCCAAGACCACTCCGCAGATGCTGGCGACCTTGAACGAGAGGCGCGTGCCGGTACCCGCCGTATCCAGGGATATGCCAACGATCGTGAGGAAATCTCCGAAGTCGAATACCGCCAGGTTCGCCTCGAAAAGGTTGTCCTTGTCGGTCTGCGGACGACGCAGACTGAAGAAGAAGTCGAGACTTCGCTACGTGAGCTTGCTGCGCTTGCGCAAACCGCCGGATCTCAGGTTCTCGATGCGGTCGTGCAAAAACGGGTGAAGCCGGATCCTGCCACCTATCTGGGGTCAGGTAAAGCGAAAGAGCTCGCGGGGATCGTGCGCGCCGTTGAAGCTGATACCGTCATTGTTGATGAGGAACTGGCCCCTTCCCAGCGACGCGGACTGGAAGATGTTGTCGACGCAAAGGTCGTTGATCGCACCGCTCTCATTCTCGACATTTTCGCTCAGCACGCGAAGTCGCGTGAAGGTAAGGCGCAGGTCGAGTTGGCTCAGCTCGAATACTTGCTTCCCCGTCTTCGCGGCTGGGGCGATTCGATGTCCCGTCAGGCGGGTGGTCGAGTCGCGGGTGGTGCGGGTATCGGTTCACGAGGTCCGGGCGAAACGAAGATCGAATTGGATCGTCGTCGTATTCGCACGCGCATGGCGAAGCTCCGCGAAGAAATACGAAAGATGGAGCCTGCCCGGCGCACTCAGCGTTTATCGCGTCGTCGCGGGACTGTCCCATCCGTCGCTATTGTTGGTTACACGAACGCCGGTAAGTCCACTCTGCTCAACCAACTGACGGGCGCAGGGGTCCTGGTTGAAGACGCTCTGTTCGCCACCCTTGATCCGACGGTGCGTCGGACCCAGACAGTCGATGGTCGCGAATACACGCTGTCAGACACGGTTGGTTTTGTTCGGAGTCTTCCCACCCAGCTGGTTGAAGCATTCCGCTCTACCTTGGAAGAAGCGGGCGAAGCCGATCTGCTCGTTCACGTTGTGGACGCCGCGCACCCCGATCCGGTGGGACAGGTTGAGGCTGTCCACCAGGTGTTGGGTGAAATTGAGGGGGCTCTCGATATCCCCGAAATCATCGTGCTGAACAAAGCTGATCTTGCATCTGCAGAGCAGTTAGCACTGCTTCGCACCTACTTCCCGTCGTCGGTAGCCGTATCCGGATACACGGGCTTTGGAGTCGATGAACTTCGCCATCGCATTGAAGAAGCTCTACCCAGGCCTCGTATTCAGATTGACTGCGTGATTCCATATTCGCGTGGCGATCTGGTCCATCAGATTCACGAGGATGGCGAAGTCGATCACGAAGAATATGTTGCCGAAGGAACGCGCATTCGAGCTCGAGTTGATGAGCACCTTGCGGCGCTCATTCGTGACGTGGCGCTACCGGTCGCTACCGAAGGTGCCCCCTATGCTCGCCAGGACAGTGGCGAATGAGCGAGGAAGTAGAACCGGGAACCTCCGAAGCCCGTAAGGCCATCGAGGTCCTCGATGCGGTGATCGAATCAATGGGGGGCACGCAGCGCGATGGCCAGCGACGAATGGTCACCGATATCAGCGAGGCCCTGAAATCTGACGGTCATATTCTGATCCAGGCGGGCACCGGTACGGGTAAGTCGATTGGCTACCTCGCGCCACTTCTCAGTCACTGCGTTGCAACTGGTGAGCGCGGCGTCGTCACCACCGCGACTCTGGCACTACAGAGGCAGATTCTGACGAAAGACGCACCCACGGTCCAAGACGCAGTCGCGAAAGTGACGGGTATTCGTCCCACTGTCGCCGTGCAAAAGGGCTGGTCAAACTATCTGTGTTTGAACCGCGTCAACGGTGGGTATCCGGACGAGGGCACACTGTTCGACCCGGCACATACCCCGTCGGTACACTCGTCGACCTCCGCGCTTGGCAAAGAGGTCCTGCGTCTTCGTCAATGGGCGAAGGAAACCGATACTGGCGATCGTGATGATCTGATCCCCGGTGTTGATGACCGAGCGTGGAGACACGTCAGCGTCGCCAAACGTGAATGTTTAGGCAAGACCTGCCCCTACATTGATGACTGTTTCGCCCAGCAGGCGCGGGAGACGGCCGCTGAAGCTGACCTGGTGGTCACGAACCATTCTCTGTTTGGCATCCATTGCACGTCGCCGAACGATCTGTTTGAAGACATCGGTCCAGTCGTTGTCGACGAAGCCCACGAACTTGCTGAGCGGGTACGAAGTCAGGCGACGATGACGCTGTCGCAGACCATGATTCATCGCGTATCACGCAGGCTTCGAACCAACGCGAAGCTTGAAACTGATGCTCTGGATGTGGCTGCAGTCGATTTTGTTGCCGCTCTGACCCCGTGCGGACAAGGGCTGATGAGCTCTCGTCCGCAGGCGCTTGTCGGCGCATTAGCGGTGCTCGATAATGTCTCGCGCGAACTTGGAACTCAGCTACAGGCGTCATCTGCTGATCAAGCAGGCAAGGTACTTGCGCGCGGGTCGCTGGACGAATTGCGGGACTTTATCGCCGGATGGAGTGAGGACCCGGCATCGATGGCGACTTTTGTGACGAAAGATGACGCGGGGAATGTGTCGCTGAATCTAGCGCCCCTTGATGTTGCGCTTCCCGTTGGGTCCAAAGGGTTCTCTGGTAGGCCGGCAATCTTGACCTCAGCGACTCTGACGTTGGGTGGTTCTTTCGACCAGATGGCACGCGATTGTGGATTCATGGTGTCGAAGCAGCCGTGGACGTCGCGTGATGTGGGCACCCCCTTCGATCCGGCGCGCCAGGGGATTCTCTATATTGCTTCCGGCTTACCAGATCCTGGGCCGGGTGGGTTGTCTGACGCTGCTACGGATGAATTGGTGGCGCTTGCCCAGGCATCCGGTGGGGGAATGCTGGCGCTGTTCAGTTCGTGGAAGGCAGCGAATCAGGGGTACGAGGCTCTGAAGGATCGGACAGAACTCACCGTGTATCGCCAGGGAGATGAAACTTTGAGCGTGCTGGTTGACCAATTCCGTAGGGAGCGCGATGCCTGTTTGGTTGGCACCTTGTCGTTGTGGCAGGGCGTTGATGTTGTGGGCGACTCGTGTCGACTGGTTGTCATCGACCGAATTCCATTCCCGCACCCCGATAATCCGGTGACGAAGGCGCTGTCCCAGGATGCCGATGCGCGTGGTATTGGAGGGTTTTGGGGTGTTTCTCTTCCCCATGCTGCGCTTCTGATGGCGCAGGGGGCTGGGCGTCTGATTCGATCGAGCTCGGACAGGGGAGTGGTGGCGATCCTTGATCGTCGTGTGGACACGAAGTCCTATGGTGGATACCTGCTGAATTCGTTGCCGAGAATGTGGGTAACACGCGATCAGGAGGTCGTGAAAGGGGCCCTAAGTCGTTTGTTAGAGGTTAGCTGTTAACAATGTTCTGAAATTGGGGCACGCAGTTACCTTGAAGCAATGCGAATTCGAAGAAAATGTGATTCAAGTTTGAGACTATGAGACCACTCAACGAGGAAGGAAGGTATCGTGCCTGGACGTGTGAATAGCTTGTATCCCCCGAAGTCATCGGGTCGTCCGTCAAAGATCGCTGTCGTGGGGGCTGGGGCTGTTGGTACGGCAGTCGCCTACGCGTGCGCAATGCGCGGCGATGCTCGAACAATCGTTCTTCAGGACATTAATAAGGCCAAGGTCGAAGCCGAAGCTCTCGACATGGCACATGGCATTCAATTCACTCCGTGTGGCAGTGTTGAAGGCTCAGACGATGTTGAAATCGTCCGTGGGTCTGACCTTGTGATCGTGACCGCTGGTGCCAAGCAGAAGCCGGGGCAGTCGCGCCTTGAACTTGCTGGTTCAACCGTTGAACTGATGAAGAAGATTGTTCCGAACCTTCAAAACGTTGCGCCCGACGCAATCTTTATGTTCATTACGAACCCCGTGGATGTTGTTACCTATGTGGCGCTGAAGCTGACCGGTCTACCACGCAATCAGGTATTTGGATCTGGCACTGTGCTTGATACGTCGCGTCTGCGCTACCTGGTGTCGCGTGAAACCGGCGTGGCTACTCAGAATATTCACGCCTACATTGCTGGTGAACATGGTGACTCAGAAGTTGCACTGTGGTCCTCCGCTGAGATTGGTAATGTTCCCCTTGAACACTGGGGTCCGACCTTGGAGGGCAAGCCGTTCGATATTGGATTGCGTAAACGCATTGCTCAGGATGTTGTTGAGTCTGCCTACAAGATCATTGAAGGCAAGGGTGCGACAAACTACGCAATTGGTCTTGCCGCATCGAATATTGCGAGTGCCGTCCTTAGAGACGAAAACCGTGTTCTTACCGTCTCTAGCCTGCTGGAGGACTGGGAAGGTATCTCGGATGTTTGCATGGCTGCGCCGACAATCGTTGGTCGTTCGGGTGCGGGTAGGGTCCTGAATCCGCCGTTGACGCTGAATGAACGCGATGGTCTGACTGCCTCTGCGACGCGCCTGCGTCAGGTGGCACGAGACTTGGGCTTCTAAGTTCTGTATCTGTCCAGTGTGGGGAGTGCTCGTTGGGTGCTCCCCACACGTGTGTGCTGTGCGCGCAGGGGGACGAGGCCGGGGCTACGCCCCGGAAATGGCTATGCCAAGGAACGCAGGACGGTGACAACCTTGCCCAAAATGGTGGCTTCATCGCCTGGAATGGGAGCGTAGGATTCGTTGCATGGCAGGAGCCAAATGTGGCCGTCTGTCTTTGAGAACACTTTGACCGTAGCTTCGCCGTCGATCATGGCGGCAACGATTTCTCCCTGGGATGCGTTCGATTGGGAACGAACAACGACGAAGTCGCCGTCTAGAATGCCAGCGTCCACCATGGACTCTCCGCTGACCTCCAGCATGAACATTTGCCCGTGGCCGGTAAGTCGAGTGGGCAGTTCGAAAACATCTTCCACGTACTGCTCTGCTGTGATCGGAGCGCCCGCGGCAATACGACCAACCAGGGGGATTGACGAATTGTCTTCGTCAACGTGTCCGGCTGGCAGGTCAATGGTGACCACGTTCGTGGCTGTTTGGGGTGCCGGAGTAGTTGGCGCGTCCATGCCGAGCTCCTGTTTCGCTGCCACGGAGAGTTCAAGGGCGCGCGGTAAGCCGGGGACTCGTTGGAGGTAGCCGGCGCGTTCCAGTGCATCCAAGTGGTACTTCACGGTTGATGGGGAAGCAAGGTGCGCGCGTTGGGCAATCTCTCTGACAGAGGGAGGAAAACCGTGCGCGCTGACCTCTTCGTGAATGACAAGAAGGATCTCTCGCTGGCGACTAGTCAGCGTTGCTTTGTCTGTCATGAGGCTCTCCGTGAGGTTGCGTGCAATTCGGTTTCTACATGGTTGCTGATGCACTTGTTAGGTCAGATTATCTGATTCTGACGCGAAAATGAAACATTTGTTCGAATAAGTCTCGACTTTCGTTTGAAGACCTGTTATCGTACAAGTGTTCGACGAACATATGTTCGATACGTTGTGAAGGAGATCCTCATGAATGCATGTGCCGGTGCTACTCTTGCCTGCGATGCTCGTCCACACCTGCACCTTGTTCAGGGGATGGCTGATGGCGCCGATGTGGTCTCGATTGATTCTGCTCCTTCCGCTCGTCGGCGTAAGGGTGTTCTTCGTCAAGATGATCCCGCAACGCGTCGTCGTCCAGCTCGTCGCCACCAAGCGGTCGGGGTTCAATCGACCATGTCGATCGGACATGTCGTTCGTGGTGTGTGTGCGACGCTCGCTCTCAGCGTTGTTGCGGGCTTGGCTGGATTCGCCCTGGCTCCCGATGTCTATTCAGGTCCGACCATTGAACATGCTGTGACCGGTGGGGAATCGGTCTGGTCGCTGGCTCAAGGTGTTGATACTGATCGCAGCCTGGAAGATGTTGTGACAGATATTCAGCGTTTGAATGGCATCGAAGGTGGCTTGCAGGTGGGGCAGAAGGTCATCCTTCCGCTGAACTAACACTCAGGTCACCAGCACCTCATGCGCGTTTCTTTTTTGTCTTTCTTATTTGCCGTGTAGCGTTAAAGGCGTGCATTGCCCTTTCTGCCATAACCCAGATTCACGAGTCGTCGATACCCGCATCGCAGATGATGGTGCCTCGATTCGTCGTCGTCGCGCGTGCACATCATGTAAGAAACGTTTCACCACGCTTGAAACATCCTCGTTCCAAGTTGTGAAGCGCGCCGGTGTCGTCGAGCCTTTCTCGCGCAACAAGGTCGTTTCCGGTGTGAAGAAAGCATGCCAAGGACGCCCCGTTTCTGACGACGATCTCGCAATCCTGGCGCAACAGGTTGAAGAACAACTCCGCTTAACCGGAGTTTCAAACGTCTCTTCCGATGAAGTTGGAAAAGCGATTCTTCCCTTCCTCCGTGACCTCGACGAAATCGCCTACCTTCGTTTTGCTTCCGTCTATCGAGCCTTTAATACCCTCGAAGACTTCGAAGAAGCCATCCGCATCCTGCGTGAGCGTAATAAAGACAATGCCTTCGCATCCACTTCGGGCTCGCACTCTTCACCCAAGACGAAAAAGGCGTCATCGAACCGAGAGATTCTGGATTCTCTACTCGACTCGTAATTAAACGTTTCGGCGTCACCGTGCACAGCTGGGCGGGGATCACTCCAGTGATCCCCGCCCAGAGTGTATCTGTCAGCTAATCGTTCTTTCGATTCGTAAACTGGCGAATTCTAGTTGTCGCAGAGTCGGCGACCTCCATTACCTGTTCGCGAACACGCTTACGCATGACCTTTCCAAGCTGGGAGCGAGGAAGCTCCGTCATTACCACGAGTTGGCGTGGTAGGGCATAGTGAGCAATAGACTTTTCGGCCCACTGGCGAACATCAGCAAGAGTGATCGAAGCGCCGGCTTCAAGGACAATTGCTGCGACGACATCTTCGCCGGTCGAGCCGGCAGGAATACCGATAACCGCTACGTCGCGAACTCCTGGCATAGAGCGAACAGCGTTCTCAACCTGGCTGGGGTACACGTTAAAACCAGAGGCGTTAATCATTTCCTTACGACGATCGGCCATGTAGATGAAGCCGTCGCGTACCTGGACAAGGTCGCCCGTACGAAGCCAGCCCTCTTCGGTGAAGATCTCAGCTGTTTCCTCCGGTTGCTCCCAGTATCCGGAGAATACCTGGGGACCTCGTGCAATGAGTTCGCCAATTTCGCCGTCTTCGACATCCTTCGTCGGATCATCTTGGTCGACAATGCGGATGTGTGTGGATGGATAGGGAATGCCAAGAGCGCCCGGGCGACGGTTCTTTGCCAGAGGGGAACCTAGGATGATCGGTGAGGCTTCGGTCATGCCATAGCCTTCAATCATCAAACCGCCAGTCTTTTTTTCCCAACGTGATGCCAAATCAGCAGACAGTGGCATAGCGCCCGAAAGTGAGAACGTCATCGACGTCAGATCGACATCCATGGTGGCTGCCGTAGCCAGCAAACGTTCGTACATTGGTGGAACACCGAGGAAGAACGTACAGGGAAGACGCTTCTGGCTGGTCAGAATCATGGTCGTGTCGAATTTCGGAAATAGCGCAATTGTGGCACCCAAACGCAATCCTGACAGCAAACCGATGGTGAAGCCAAACGCATGGAACAGGGGAAGAACGCAGTAGAACACTTCAGCGTTCTCGTGCAGGATCGGCACCCATGCGATCGACTGGGCAATGTTTGCCATCAAATTACGGTGTGTAATGCAGGCCGCCTTCGGAACACCTGTCGTACCCCCCGTATGAATCAGCAGCGCTGGATCGTCAGGATCTGCAGGGCAAGAAGTGGCCCAGCGTGGAGCCTGATCTACAGCCTGGTCCCACGAACGAGCCCATGATGGGGGACGCGTCGATAAAGCGTCACGCTTCGTGCGAGCAGACTTGATCGGAAGCTTCAAAAGCAATTGGCTAGGACCGGGAAGAGCCTTCGTCAGGTTGACAGCAAAAACCGTGGTCCCACGATCAAGGAACGTCAGCTTCGACAGGGTCTTTTCCCATGCAATGACAACGCGTGCGCCGTGGCGGTTAAACTCCTCGTGAATTTCATGGTCAGGAGCCAGAGGATTGTGCTCAACTACGATTGCGCCAAGGTGCATCGTTGCAAGAATCGCAACAACGTGCTGAGGACAGTTTGGCATCGCCAGGGCAACGCGGTCACCCTGGCGAACTCCTGCATTGGCCAACACAGTTGCTGCCCTGCGTACGCGCGTCATCAGTTGCGCGTACGTGGTTGGGCGTGAGAAGAAGTCCAGAGCAATCTGATGCGGATAACGTTTCGCTACCTCTTCAACCATCGCGGGAATGGTCTGATCCGGCACCTCAACAGTTTCAGGAACGCCGGGGGCATATTGGCCTCGAAGCTGGTCAGTAAGAGTCACGTTGTCCTCCGATTCTTTACTACCTACGATACCGTAGGTTAGCTGAGGTCAGGCCGAGGAAAGACCAAGTCAACGTTTTTCTCTACAGGGTCGTCGTAATCAGACGAATAGTGTCCTTCATCGAGCGAATCTTCTCGATCGCATCGACCGGAAGCTCGGAAGAAATGTCGGTCAGCACATAGCCGGTCGATCCTGCAGTACCCAGTATCTGACCACCAACATTCGCGCCCATTTCGGCAAAGGTGTGGTTGATATTCGCCAGAACACCGGGAGTGTTCTTGTGGATCAGACGAATCCTGTAGCGAGACTCTTGCGAAGCATTCAAGGTGAGGTTCGGCAGGTTGACCGACATGTCGGTTGAACCGGTGTCCTGGTAGTCACTGATTTTTCCCGCGACGAAACGACCAATATCGTACTGAGCCTCTTCCGTCGAACCACCGATGTGCGGAGTAAGAATAACGTTATCCAGCTTGACCAAAGGTGAATCAAAAGGATCGCCATTCTTCTTCGGTTCTTGGGGGAACACGTCAACGGCAGCGCCGGCCAAGTGACCCGACACCAGCGCATCATGCAGGGCATCAATGTCGACGATGAAACCTCGCGACAAATTGATGAACAGCGCACCGGGCTTCATCATCGCGAACTCACGAGCGCCAAACAGATTGAAATTTGTTTCCTGACCATCAACGTGGATCGACACGATATCCGCTTCGCGCAATACGGATTCCATCGTCGGCATCTGGGTTGCGTTGCCCAGAGACAGGCGCTCGGCCACATCGTAGAAGATGACGTTCAAGCCCATTGCTTCAGCAAGCACGGACAGCTGAGTGCCGATATTGCCGTAGCCAATAATGCCAAGCGTGTGACCGCGAACCTCGTGTGCACCATCAGCGCTCTTGTCCCAAATGCCACGGTGGAGGCGAGAATTCTTCACGGTCACGCGACGTGACAGGTCAATGATTTCGCCGATTGCCAGTTCCACAACGGAACGCGTATTCGAATACGGAGCATTAAAGACCGAGATGCCCAGTTCGGTGGCTGCTTCCAGGTCGATCTGGTTCGTCCCAATACAGAAAGCGCCAATTGCTTTGATCTGTGGGTTGGCTTCGAGAACGCGTCGCGTCACCTCAGTCTTCGAGCGAAGACCCAAATACTCCACGTCCTCGAGGGCTTTAATCAGCTCATCTTCGTCCAAGGCACCCGCGTGGCGAGAAACATCAATCCCGTTCTTTGCAAAAACTTCGTCAGCAACCTTATGGGGATTCTCAAGCAACAGTGCGCGTATCATGCCACCATAGTGCCAGAAAAACACCAAGCGATTGCACAAGTGTTCGCGCTACGGATAGGAACGTCTTACCACTGATCCATTCCCTTGGGCAGATCGCTCGAAGTGATAGCGACCAAATCATGCGTCGCACGAGTCAATGCGACGAACAGGTCACCAACACCTTCAGCAAAAATCTCGCCGGGCTCAACCACGATAACGGTGTCGAACTCAAGCCCCTTGGAACTCGATGCGCTGAGCAAAGCAATTCGCGAATCAAGTGCGCTCTCGCCTGTGGAATCGGCATTCCATGCGTGGCCTCGTGAATCTGAAACCAGAATCGCGACCCTGCCGCTTCCTTCACCCGAAGTGGCATCAAGTCGCTCACACGCCTGCGATGCCGCCTGAATTGCTGCCACCCACGCCGGCGAATCCTCGCGTGCGACTTCTGCCGTATCCGCTTCAACATTCACGACGCGGTAGCAGTCCTCAATGTCGCGGACCGCGCTCATCGGGTGAATGACAGGCTTACCTGCGCGTGCCATCACGGCCTCAGCGATGGCGGTCAATGTCGCCGGAGTACGGTAGGACACCGTCAGAACAAACTCATCGCTGTAGGCTCTGCTTGCCGGCCCTAAGGCTTCAACCCACGTCTTCGGACGCTTCGATCCGCGTCGCTGATCCAAGTCACCAACAATCGTGAACGACCGCGACGGACAACGACGCAACAAACTACGCCACGCCATCGGGGAGAGATCCTGAGCTTCGTCAACGACAATATGGCCGTATGCCCACTTGCGATCGTTGGCTGCCTGCTCAGCAAGGGGAGTCCACATTCGCTGAGACAATGTGGACTCGGCAAGCTGCTCAGCATTCACGATGCCTCCACCAAGCCCCTGGCCTTCGATTGCAGCTCGTGCGCGTTCAATTGCAGCACTTTCTGATTCTGAGGACTCGATGCGCGATGTGGGCATCGGTCCAAGCAATTCTTCGAGCTCGTCTAACAGGGGAATATCGGCGTCGGTCCACTCAGCAGTATGACGTTCAACGAGTGGCAACAGGCGGGGTGAAACAGGGCGACCTGCTCGATCGTTAATGTGCGCCAACAGTTGGGGGCGCGCATAGAGGCGACGAAGAAGAGTTGTGGCGGATGTTGGCATCCACGCAAGATTGATCGTGCGACGCGCATCAATGGAGTCGCGGATTTCGCTGATCCACTCCGCTTTATCCTCGTTGGAAGCCAGCACTCCACCGGCCGACGAAGCATCGGAGGCTAGGCGCTCTGCCAGAACCTCCATCAGTTCCAGAGCAAAACCTTCGCGCGCCTGATTGTGAGTGCGACGCGTATGCCGTGCATGGCGGATCGCTTTCGACACGTCATCCGGCGTCAGTGTCACCGTGCGACTCCACACCTGCAACTTGGTTGGTGCCGACAATTCGCGTGGCAACATTTTGACCGCTTGCTTTAGTAGCTGCGCCCAGCCGATATGACCTTTCGCTTGGGCAACGCCCAGTGGCTCCGTTCCACGTGCGTCTACGCCGGGCAACAGGTCGCCCATGGTCGTCGAAACGACGCCAGTTTCACCCAGTGAGGGAAGAACCTGTTCGATGTATCGCAAGAAAATGCGCGATGGCCCGACCAAAAGAACACCGGAACGCTCTAAGCGTTCACGTTCGGCATACAGCAGGTAGGCAATGCGGTGCAGGGCGACGGCTGTTTTACCGGTTCCCGGACCGCCTTGGACGACGATCGCGCCGTCGCGAGGAGCACGAATGATTGCATCCTGTTCGGACTGAATTGTCGCGACAATATCACCCATGCGACCGTCACGAGCCTTATCAAGGGCGCTCATCAACGCGCCTTCGCCTTGAAGATCCATACCTTCGGCTCGCGACGAATCCAGCAGTTCGTCCTCAAGCGCGACGACGGTGCGCCCGTGGGTTGTAATGTGGCGCCTTCGCACGACACCCTTTGGGTTGACGGCAGTTGCTTGATAGAAGGGCATCGCCACGGGAGCTCGCCAGTCGATCAGGAGGTGCTCGCCGTCGGTGGTCGATAGGGCAACGCGACCAATGTGGTGGTGGTCGCCGTCAGTCATGTCGAGACGACCGAATACAAGGCGGTCTTCAACGGCCTCGAGGCGTGCTGCCATATCACCAAGGTGAGCCGAGAGTGCTTCGCGTTCTGTCCATGCCTGAGGATTTCCTGCGCCGTGGATTGCGTGCGTTCGCGCCTGCTGGTCACGGTACTTTTTTCGAAGCTCATCCACCCTTGCATACGCAGCGTCGACATGGCGTTGCTCCGGCATGGACGCCGGCGAAGCAGAAGTCGATGAGTCAGTCATGCGCGTACTTTCGAGGAATGGACAAGATAACGACCATCTATTGTGCCTGAAAAACTGCGACCAGGTGCAACTGTCCGCGATCTGCGACGCAGGGTAGATAGATTCACGAGGCCGACTATTCTCCCAAGGCGAATATCAGTGGGCCCATCGGGCGCTCCGGCCTGTTTCCGAGTAGCGTTGATAGTACGAATTATTCGTCGAGTTGAATTGACGAGCATGGCATTGGACAGAACAGAAATGAAAGGGCATGTGAACGTAATGAAACCGAATGATGCCCTTCTTTTCGAGCGAGGGCCGGCCAGTGAAACTCATTCGCGCATCCTAGTGATGCACTTCTACGGAAGCATGGATGCTGGCGGAGCCGGTCGTATGGCAGTTGCTGAAATGCTTCGCGCCCTGCCGAATGAACGTGTTGCGACTTTTGATTCCGATCAGTTCTTGGACTACCGCTCTCATCGTCCGATCATGACGGTTCGTGATTGGGTCAGCGAAGAAATGGTGACTCATGAAATCGCAATCGACAGAGTTCGCGATGACTTGGGGAACCCGATTTTGCTTCTGCACGGTCCTGAACCGGATGCAAAGTGGGAGGCATTTGCGCGCATTGTTGCTGACTTTGTGAAGGAAGCTGGTGTTGAGATCAGCGTGTCCTTCCATGGCATTCCTTCGAGTGTTCCACATACTCGTGCAACCCCGGTTCACGTGCAGGCCACGGATGCTTCTTTGATTCCGCCTCAGCCGAAGATGGTGGGGTCACTGCAGTTCCCTACGCCGGCAAGTTCCTTCGTTCAACGTCGTCTTGCTGAACGCGGTGTGAATGGTATTGCTCTTCTTGCTGCGGTTCCGTTCTACATGGCAGAGTCTGGGTACCCGGCAGGCTCCTCTGCGCTGTTATCCAGCCTGTCTGATTTTGCCGATCTGTCGTTGCCGGTTGGTAACTTGGAGTTAGGAGCAGCTCAGGATCAGGGCACGATCGAGCAATTGATCGAAGCAAATCCAGAGATCATGGCGACCATTACGTCTCTTGAAGAGCACTATGACGCGTGGAGTCCTGGCGAATCTTCGTTTTCCCTGAACTCTTTTGGTACCCAGACTCCGCTGGGTCATACTCCTAAACAGGACAAGGACATTGGCGACGTCATTGAGCGCTACTTGGCGAACTTGTCGCAGAGTGAAACAGCATCTGACGATCAGCCGAACGCTGACGACCAGAGCGTAGAGACGGCGGAAGAAGATCCCCTGACTGCGGCCCTCAAGCGTGTTCAACTGCGTGCAACAGACCCAGAGGCCGTGCGTGCAATGACTCCTCGTCACCGTGCCGATAGCGGAGACGACGCATCACTGCATGTCGAAGAGCAAACCGCGGATGAAACCGATCCAAACGAAGAGGCAGATAGCGCAGAAACAGGCGCCATCTGAATCAGGCCTTTGCTCCAAGTTGAGCGTATTTTCGGCTTCAGCTCGCGCCAGTTTCCTTATATCCGATGTCGGCGTCGCGCAGTGCGGATGTGCCCGCACACCACTTCGTCAGATTCACACCGTGCGTCACCCGAGCGGGTAGAGGAAGGCGCCTCAGCGCGCGGTCAAGGTCTTCAACCGGATAGTCAGCTCCGACATACCCGATGACGATAACGTTGCCACGCCTACCGCTTCGCCCCACCTTCGGATCCTGGATGCTCATCACCTGGCCGAAAACCTCGGAAATAGCTGCAATCTCAGCGCGAGCATCACTGCCACCACCGTGAGCGCAGTTGAGGATATAGAGTCCGCCGTCCTTCAACTTTTCCCGCGCAATCTTCGCGCACTCGAGAGTCGCAAGATGCGCTGGAACTTGGCCGTTAGCGAAGGTATCGCGCACGATGACGTTGAAAGTGGAATCGCGGAACGAGCTCATCACTTCCCGTCCGTCTCCAATACGTATCGATAGTGCGGGAGATTTCGGCAGATCAAACACACGTCGCACCAAATCGGGAAGATCCGGATCGATCTCGACAGCGGTCTGCTTCGACTTCGGACGAAGGTAAGACCAGGCGAGCGGCAGAGTGCATCCCGCGCCACCAAGGTGGAGCGCGCGGACTGGGGCGGCCTCGTCAATCACGCAATCGAGAGCGCACGTCGCATGCTGCATGTACTCAAACTCGAGGCTGGTCGGATCGTCCACATTCGTGCACGATGACTCGATACCGTTGAAATACAGCGTAGCAAGCGCACCATCCCAACGGATCTCAACCCTCCCAGAGGGGATCTCAAAGAATTCGCTTCCGCGCGCAGTTTTTCGCCTCACGCGTCACACTGTAGTCAGTGAACGAAAGCAGAGTCGACCGCGCTCTGGCAACCTGAAGGAGGAGCAATGTCGAACGCTCCCCGCGACGGGCGTGCCCGAAAGTTCTGGGGTGACGACGACTCCCAGACTCCCATCCTGCACGTCGACATGGACTCGTTTTTCGCCCAAGTAGAGATCGCGGAAAATCCAGATTTACGAGGCCGCCCAATCATCGTCGGGCACCTCGGCGGACGAGGGGTCGTCACCAGCGCCACGTATGAGGTCCGCGCTCGCGGTGTGCGAGCCGGAATGCCGAGTGCTCGCGCACATGCGCTGTGCCCGGAAGCGACTTTTGTGTTCTCTGGTAGGGGCGTGTATTCCGAATACTCACACAAAGTGATGGCGATCCTGTCGGAAATCACTCCCGTCTTACAGCAAGTGAGTATTGATGAGGCATTCCTTGATGTGTCAGGGTCGCGTCGGCGCCTCGGGTCACCAACCGAGATTGGAAATCTGATTCGAGCCCGCATCCATGCCGAAGTCGGTTTACCCGCATCGGTTGGAATTGCAGCCACAAAGTCGGTGGCAAAAATTGCCTCGTCGAACGCGAAACCTGACGGGCTACTGCTGATTCCTCGCGATCAAACGGTCCCATTCCTGCACGGGCTCCCCGTTGGAGCACTCTGGGGAGTGGGCGGAAAAACGGGGGAGAGGCTTGCTCTCGCCGGCGTTGACACAATCGGTGATCTCGCGAACCTGGACATGACGTTCCTGACGCGACTTGTGGGCCGTGCAAGCGCGCGCCACCTGCACAATCTTGCCTGGGGCATCGACCCGCGTCCCGTTCGCAGTGATCGCGAAGTAAAATCCATGAGTACCGAACGAACGTTTGAGTCTGATATTCACGATAGGAGTGAGCTGGAGGCCTTCCTACTACAGGCGTCTCACGAATGCGCAGCGCGTTTGCGCAGAGCCGACATGGTCGCATGGGGGATCGGGCTGAAACTGAGGGACGCCTCGTTCCACACGATCGCTCGATCCGCGAAGCTACACGCTCCGACAGATGTGGGACGACAAATCTACACGGCTGCAAGCGAGCTCTTCGCAAAAGAGGCGATGCCGGCATCGGGGATTCGTTTGGCGGGCGTGAAGGTTGAAGCCCTTCAACCGCGATCGGCTGGTGTTGCGATAGCTCTTGACGATGATGGAAAACCGTTGGCTTCGGAGCGAGCAATGGACCAGATTCAGGGGAAATTTGGCAGGGATGCTCTACGGCCAGCAACTTTGTTACCGCAGGTCAGCGCGCACGAATCGCAATCTGCGCCCCCAACCCATTAGACTCGTCACTAACGGATAGCGGAAGGATGCGTCGTGGCTCTATCTGACTATGAAAAACAAGTACTAGAAGAAATGGAACAGGAGTTCCGTCGTGACGAGCCACGTCTTGTCCGTCAAATGGAGCAGGAAGAAGAAGCTCCAGCTTTGCGGCTTTCGATCCGACGCATCGCTCTTGGAATTTTCGTTTTCATCGCAGGTCTGAGTGTCCTAGTTGGCGCAGTTTCCCTTGGATACTCAGGTATTTCCATCGTGATGGGCGTGATCGGTTTTGCCATCATGGTTGGTGGCGTCTGGTATGCGATCTCTTCGCCCGAAAAGAAAGCCGCTCCGCTTACACCTGAAGAACAGCGACGAAACCTCGGTTCGTGGTCGCGTTTTATCGATGACCAAGAACAGCGGTGGGAAGAACGAAAGCGTCGTCGCGATCTTTAGAGAGATCGTCTTCCACCTCGCTTCGAAAAACGTAAAGAAAAGCCCGTGGCCGTACGCCATGGGCTTTTCTGTTGTGCCATCTCTTCGTGTCTTCTAGATGTCGGTGCCTGGCTGAATCTTTTCTGTTCCCACGTGCACTTGGTGCGACGGATGTGCGTCTAAAAGTTCGGATCTGTCGCGTTGAGTGTGGTTGGTGACGTGGTGGTGTGTGTTTGTGGTTCCCACGTGCACTTGGTGCGACGGATGTGCGTCTAGAAGCTCGGATTTGTCGCGTTGGGTGTGGTTGGTGACGTGGTGGTGCGGTTGGGGATCAAGTTCCTGCCTTTTCTAGCCGAGGGGCTTTCGATGTGGCAGGCCTCGTCCCCTCAATCTCAGATGCAGGAGTAGCGGGCAGAGACGGTTTCGCGCAGGAATAATCGGCTAGAACTGAAAATGTGCCCCACTTTTCACCACCAGATAATTTCTCGCAGAAAATCAGACTTTTTAAGAAGAAAAAGTGTCCAAAAGTGCGCCTAAATGGTACTAGAAGTAATAGATGTGGGGTAAAGTGGTGGAAGTGGGAAACAAGGAAAGGTGGTGAGACATGTTCACTGGTACGTTCGAGCCGAAACTCGACGACAAGGGACGTGTTTTTCTACCTGCAAAAATCCGTGAAGACATGGGTGAGCAACTTGTTCTCACAAAGGGACAGGACCGTTGCATTTACGTCTACCCGGTTGAAACCTTCAATGAGCGCGCGCAGTCGATCATCTCTGCGCCGACCTCGTCGAAGCAGGTTCGAAACTGGCGACGCGTTTTTATGGCGAGTGCGTTCCAAGAAGCTCCAGATCGACAGGGTCGTATATCACTCCCTGCAGAACTGCGTAGCTACGCCGGACTCGGCCGTCAGCTCACCGTCATCGGTGTAGGTGATCACGCTGAAATCTGGAATTCCGAAGCGTGGGAGGAAGTCCTCACCGTCGAAGACGACGCGTTCTCGGATACGAACGAAGAAATCTTCCCGGGAATGTTCTAGTTCGTCCCTTTTGGTCTCCACCCGAGGCCCCGACTTCACTTCCCCGATGTCGGAGATCGGTGGGGGACCAAGAGGAACGAAAAGCACTCACATCATCTGCAGGAAAGGGGGCGACATGGAGCTCGCCAAGCAAACGTCCGAGCGCCATATTCCCGTCCTCCTGGACGAATGCATGGACATGATGGCTCCTGCCCTCACTGACGATGGTGCTGTTCTGGTTGATTGCACGCTGGGAATGGGAGGTCACTCCGAAGCTGCCCTCAAGCGATTCCCGAACATTCACCTGATCGGTATCGATCGTGATCCTCAAGCAATTTCGCTTGCCTCCGAGCGTCTTGCGCCGTTCGCAGATCGTTTCACCGCGGTTCACACGACCTACGACCACGTCGACGAGGTCGTTGCGACATACGCTCCGGCAGGAAAAGCTGATGCGATCCTGATGGATCTAGGGGTTTCCAGCCTTCAGCTCGACGAAGCGGAACGTGGTTTCTCCTACTCCGCTGACGCTCCGCTCGATATGCGAATGGATCCGACTACGGGGCAGAGCGCTGCCGAACTTCTAGTCAGTGCAACTGCTCAAGAGATCGCACAGATCTTGCGCGTATACGGTGAAGAACGCTTTGCCTCTCGAATTGCGCGTCGCATCGTGGAAACGCGTGAAACGCAACCTCTGACCCGCACGGGGCAGCTTGCTGACATCGTTCGCGCATCTATTCCTGCTGCTGCGCGTCGTACGGGCGGAAACCCTTCGAAGCGCACTTTCCAGGCCCTTCGCATCGCAGTGAACGACGAACTCAATATTCTCGAACGTGCTTTGCCTGCTTGCTTTGCCAGCCTGCGCATCGGTGGCCGTTTGGTTGTTGAGTCCTACCAGTCGCTTGAAGACCGCATCGTCAAGGACCTGTTCCGACGTGCTTCTACGGTGGATGTTCCCCAAGGTCTTCCAGTTATTCCAGATTCGATGGCACCAAGCGTCGAACCCCTCACTCGCAAAGTGCGCCAAGCTGATGAAGCTGAACGCGCACACAATCCTCGATCCGCATCTGTGCGTCTGCGTGGCGCCCAGCTTGTTCGTGAATGGAAGGAACTCTCATGAGCAGTGCTGCAGCTTCCCGGCGCCCGGTTTCCCGTCCGGAACGTCACGAGTTTGAACTAAGGGAGTTCCGAGTTGTCGAGGGGAGCAAGCCCACCCGCTCGCTTCTGATGTTGGGAATCGTCTCTATCGTCGTGATCATTGCGACGGTTCTTGCTTCGATGGTTCTTCACACTCGCATGGCTCAAACGGCGTTTGAAATCCGTACTCAGCAGATTGAGCTGAATGAGCTTGAAGCTCAGGCGTGGTCGATGCAAGCCCAAATTGAAAAGGCAGCATCGGCTTCCGAACTTGAGAAAGCTGCCACCGCTCAGGGAATGGTGAAAGGTGGTCAGACTGGCTTCATTAATCTTGGAGCTGGCACTATTGAAGGCGGAACGGCCGGACACTGACAGGAGATCGTATGACTCAGCGTTTTGGGCGATCTCTTGCCATCCTCATCATTTTCTTCTTCGGTTTGATGGCCTGTGCGATCCGCTTAGTCGATCTACAGATCATCAAGGCGCCCACGCTTGCAACCGAAGGCGAGGCCGTTCGTACGTCGCAGACGGGCATCGCCGCTAAACGAGGCTCAATTACCGACGCGACGGGCACGATCCTCGCGGACTCGATTCTGACCTACAACATTGCCGTTAATCAGATCAACTTGCGTTCTTATGTCCACTCAGAAACGACGAAGGAAAACGGGGTTGAAAAGACGAAGGTTGTGGGACGAGGCCCGGTCGAGGCCGCCCGCCAGCTGGCTCCGCTTCTGCAAATGAGTGAAGCTGAGCTTGGTGGCTTGTTTTTGGGTGACTCGACCTACACGTATGTGAAGCGCAATGTTGATGCGGTGACGTATCGAGAGATTCGTGCTCTGGATATTTACGGCATTGAGTGGGAAGCCACCTACGAACGGACGTTCCCCAATGGGAATGTTGCTGCTCCGGTGATTGGTACGGTCAATGCTGAAGGCGTTGGCTCGTCGGGCATGGAATCGCAGTTCAATACGTTGCTGACGGGCACGCCTGGCTCGCAGCAGTATGAGATTGCTCCGAATGGTGCGATTATTCCTGGCGCGAAGAAGACAACGGTTGAGCCTGTTGACGGTGGCTCCCTGCAACTGACGTTGCATGCTGACTTGCAGCATCTTGTTCAAGACATGCTGGATGCTCGCGTAGAGCATCACAAGGCCGAATGGGGCACCGTTGTCGTTGAAGATGTGACGACCGGTGAAATTTTGGTGATGGCGGACTCTGAGTCGACCATCCCAGATAACGCGAATCCTCAGCCTGTGGCTTCGGTGCAGTATGCGGTAGAACCTGGTTCAGTGGGCAAGGTGGTGACGTTCGCTGCCGCGTTGGATGCGGGGACGATCACTCCCACGTCGGTCTTTAACGTGCCCTATTCTTTGGATCTTCTAGATGCGGGTGGTCCGATTACAGACTTCCACGAGCACGATGGTGAAACTCTGACTGCGACGGGTATTTTGGCTGAATCGTCGAATACTGGCACCGTTCTGGTTGGTCAGACTCTGTCGAATGAACAGCGCTACGACATGATGAAAGCCATTGGCTTTGGTGAGCTGACGGGCGTGGAGCTTGCTGGCGAAACGACAGGTATTCTTCGTCCTCCAAGCGAGTGGGCGGGCCGTGATCAGTATGTGTCGATGTTCGGCCAGTCCTATTCGGTTTCACCGCTCCAAGAGACCTCGTTCATGGCCACAATCGCGAACGGTGGAGTCCACATTCCCCCCCGACTGGTCAAGTCGTGGACGAACGCTGACGGGACCGTTGAAACCCCCGAAGAGCCCAAGCCAACGCAGGCCATGAAAGCCGATACGGCGCAGAACCTGATGCTGATGATGGAGTCCGTCGTTGAAGATCATCTAGGTACTGCGGGGGCTGCGAAGGTTGACGGGTATCGCGTCGGTGTGAAAACCGGTACGGCAGATATCGTCGTCAACGGTCAGCACGGCATTGTGTCGACGACCGCCGGCCTGCTTCCCGTTGAAGCGCCTAGGCTTGCTATCTCTGTTGTGCTTTACAATCCTACGGTAGCCTACATTTCCTCTGATTCCTCGGCGCCACTGTTCGGTGAGGTCGCGCAAGCGTCAGTGCGTAATCTAGGTATTCCAGCTTCGACGACACCGGCAACGTTGTTCCCGACGACGCCAACTAACTGAGACGATGAAGTGAAGTCGTATGAATCGTAGAGGAAATGGCATGTACAGGTTAGCTGGGTGGATTGCTGAAGCAGTTTCAGGAACCCTGAACGGTGCTGACCGTCGGGTTGTGATGAACCGTGTCGTTACAGATTCACGCTCGGCGTCAGCTGGTTCGGCGTATGTTGCACGAATCGGCGAGGCCACCGACGGGCATAACTACGTCAAACAGGCCGTTGACAATGGTGCGGTTGCACTGATCGTTGAACACCTCGTTGATGTTCCCTCGTCCATTGCGCAGATTGTTGTCGAGGATTCGACCTACGCTTTGGGTCGCCTTGCCCATGCTCACCTTGAAGACTTGCGTGAGCGTTTTGGGCTGGATGTTATCGCGATGACCGGCTCGGCTGGGAAGACGACAACGAAGGATCTGCTTTTCCAGATTATGAGTACTGATGCTCCCAGCGTTGCCCCTCAGCTCTCGTTCAACAACGAGGTCGGACTTCCTCTGACGGTTCTTCAAGCTGATGAAACAACCCGCCATCTGGTTCTTGAAATGGGTGCGTCCGGCATCGGACACATCAAGTATTTGACAGATATTGCGTCGCCGGATGTTGCCATTGAACTGATGGTTGGTCACGCTCACCTCGGTGGCTTCGGCGGAGTCGACGGGATTGAAAAGGCGAAGGGGGAACTGATTACAGGTTCGCGCCCCGGTGCTCCAGTGGTCTTGAACTACGACGATCCGCGCGTCATGAATATGACGAAACTGTCGACAGGTCCGATTACGACATTCTCCCCATCAGGCAAAGAGGGAGCCGATTTCCGTGCTCTTAACGTGGACGTTGACCACCTTGGCCGCGCACACTTCACGCTTGAAGCCCCCGGCGGTCGTGGCCTCGTGAATCTGAATATCGTTGGCGTGCACCACGTGGCGAACGCACTGGCCGCCATCGCCGGCGCGGTGCAGCTTGGTCTTGAACTCGATCAAGCGATTCGTGCGATCAACGAGGCTCGGGCGCTGTCTCCGCACCGAATGGATGTCGTTGATTTACGCATTGACGGTATGAAAGTCACGATGATTGACGATGCCTACAATGCGAACCTCGATTCCATGAGAGCCGCTTTCGCTGCGCTCAATTCGATTGGTGATGGGCATACGAAGATCGCTGTTCTTTCCGAAATGCTTGAACTCGGCGACGAATCTGCTGACATTCACCGCCAGGTTGGTCTGATGGCGAAAGAAGCCGGAGTCGAGTCGCTGATTCTGCTAGGCAAAGACGCTCCCTATTACGCCGAGGGTGCCGGTGACACCATCGATGCGGAACACATCGGTAGTGTTGATGAGGCTGTTACGGCTGTGTGTGCGAAACTGAAAGACGATTGTGTGATCCTTGTGAAGGGATCCTTGTTCTCATATTCGTGGAAGGTAGCGGACCAACTCCGCGAGAAGGGAGTCCAGCGATGATTGGCCTTATTGTCGCCTTCGTCATTGCACTGGTGATTTCCCTGTTGGGAACCCCTTTGCTGATCCGATTCCTGATCGCTCACCAGTACGGGCAGTTCATCCGTCAGGACGGACCGACCCAGCACTTGACGAAGCGCGGTACACCCACAATGGGTGGTCTGGTCTTCATTCTGGCAACCATTATCGCGTGGGTGATTGGGGCGTCGATCGCAGGATCCGGACCCTCGTGGTCCGGATGGACTCTGGTTGTTCTCTTCGCAGGTCTTGGCTTTATTGGCCTTTTGGATGACGGCATCAAGATCATGCGTCAGCGCTCTCTTGGTCTGCCTCCGACCGGAAAAATCATCGGTCAGATCGCGGTTGCCGCAGTTTTCGCGTGGATGTCACTGACCCGCCCCAATGCCTATGGGACAACGCCGGGCACGCTTCACCTGTCCTTCATTCACCTGTCACCCATCACGCTCGGGTTTGCTGGTCTCGGATTGGGGGTCGTCCTGTATTTCATCTGGACGAACCTGATTGTGACCGCCTGGTCAAACGCAGTGAATCTAACCGACGGTCTCGATGGCCTTGCCACGGGCTGTTCCATTTTCGTTTTCGGCGCATACACGTTTATCGCCTACTTCCAGAGGATTCAATCCTGCTTCCCGCAGGGGCATGCGACAACTCTCTGCTATCCGACGCGTGATCCTCTGGACCTTGCAGTTTTCTGCGCCGCGATCATCGGTTCGCTTGCTGGCTTCCTCTGGTGGAACGCTTCGCCCGCTCAGATCTTCATGGGGGATACGGGCGCGCTGGCACTCGGTGGTGCGATCGCTGGCCTGTCGATTCTGACGAACACCGAGTTCATCGCAATCGTGATTGGTGGACTCTTCGTTGTCATCGTGATGTCCGACGTCATCCAGATTTCGGTCTTTAAGGCAACGCATAAGCGTGTCTTCCGCATGGCACCGTTGCACCACCACTTCGAGCTAAAAGGCTGGCAGGAAATCACGATCGTGATTCGCTTCTGGCTGATTGCCGCGTTGTTTGCAGTCGCCGGTGCGGGCATTTTCTACGCTGACTGGGTGACAACGCTGTGAGTGATCGTTACGCCGTCATCGGCCTGGGCAAATCGGGCAAAGCATCAGCAAAAGCTCTGTTGAAGCGCGGGCACGAGGTTCTTGCTTTCGACCAGCGTTCCAATACTCCCACAGACGAATTAGGTATTGATGTTCATGTTGTTCCCGATGCCAGGGATCTCGCCTGCGCCGTTATTGACGCTGGTGTTGACACGATCATCGTGTCTCCAGGAATTCCTGCGCATGCCCCTATCTTTGAACGCGCTCACGCTGCCGGGATCCCGATCTGGGGTGAAGTTGAACTGGCGTGGCGTCTTCAAGAGCAAGGCCCTCATGCTGGTCGCCCCTGGCTGACCGTGACGGGCACGAACGGTAAGACAACGACGGTGGGCATGCTTGCGTCAATTCTTCGGGCCAACGGTGACGACGTTCTTGAGGTTGGCAATATTGGCACCCCCATCACCGAAGCAATCGACTCAGATGCCAGCGTCTTCGCTGTTGAACTCTCCAGCTTCCAACTCCATACCTCCTACACGATTTCGCCTTTGGCGTCCTTGTGCTTGAACGTGGATGCTGACCACCTGGATTGGCATGGAAGCGAAGAAGCATACGCTGCTGATAAGGCGCGCGTATACGAGAACACTCAGGTTGCCTGCATCTACCCGGCCAATGACCGAGTGGTTGAAGAGATGGTTGAAAACGCAGACGTTGTGGAAGGGGCGCGTGCCATTGGGATCACGCTGGGCTCACCTTCGGTGTCGCAACTGGGCGTCGTCGAAGGTGCGCTTGTTGACCGCGCCTACGTTGAAAACCGGCACCGCGAAGCTGCCCACTTGGGTGATTTGAGTGATTTGAGCGCGATCTATGGGGCGAGTCTTTCCCCGGCTGTTGTGATGGATGCTCTTGGTGCGGCAGCACTTGGACGCGCATACGGTGTGCGTCCGCATGCGGTTCGTGATGGCTTGCGCGCATTTTCTCCAGCAGGACATCGCAGAGCCGTCATCGGGCAAGCCGCTGATGTTACGTGGATCGATGATTCGAAAGCGACGAACGCCCACGCTGCCAAAGCATCCCTATATGGGCTTCCTCCTCACTCGGTTGTCTGGATCGTTGGCGGGGACGCGAAGGGACAGGACTTTACCGACCTTATTCGCGACGTCGAGCCGGTTCTGCGTGGTGCGGTGATCATCGGAGAAGACCGTTCGGACCTACTTAAGGCTTTCGTTGCAAGCGCACCCAATGTTCCGGTCGTTGACGTCGATGGCCATGAGGATTGGATGTTCTCCGTCGTCAATGAGGCTGTCGCTCTTTCACGCCCCGGTGATTTTGTTGTTCTTGCTCCGGCCTGCGCGTCGTGGGATCAGTTTGATAACTACGGTCAGCGTGGCGACGTGTTTGTGAACGCTGTTGACCGTTTGCGTGACCAGTGGAGCGCAAAGTAGATGGCGAAGATCAAGAGCGCCATTGATAGTGCGATCCGTCATCTTCCGCGTTTTGTTTTTGGTGCGGATGATGAACACTATGAGATTCAACCGCTGACGACGTACTACATGATCATCGTTCCCACGATAGTTCTGACTATTTTTGGTTTGATGATGGGCTTTTCAGCTCAATCGGTGACATCAATCGCCAAGGGCGCCAACCCGTACATGGCGTATTTGCGTCCCAGTGCCATCATTGTCTTCGCCCTGATCATTGCCTTCGCTGTTCATAAGATTCCTCGCCATTTTTTTGTCCGTTTTGCTCCCTATGCTTTCGGGCTGGGATTGATTGTCCAGGCGATGGTCATTACCCCTCTTGGCCGTTCTGAAGGTGGCAACGCGAACTGGGTGTACCTTCCCGGTGTTCCCGTCCTTGTTCAGCCGTCAGAGTTCTTGAAACTCGCTTTGATCGTCTTTCTTGCTTTCATTTTGACTGGACCGAATAGGGATTTTTCAAACTGGCGTCAGATGAGTGTTCTTGCGGGCCTACCCGTGGTTGTCACGCTGATTGACGTCATGCTGGGTCATGACTTGGGTACGGCAATGATCGTGACGGCCGCTGCCATGGGAGCATTGTGGATTGCTGGCCTGCCGAAGCGCTGGTTCGGATATGCGTTCATCCTAGCTGTTCCGCTTCTGGTTTTCTTGGTCATTCAGAACCCGACGCGTCTTCGTCGAATCTTGGTTGTTCTTCCGGGTTTTGCTCCCAAGCGTGATTTGTCTGCCCCCGAACAGATTGATCATTCGCTGTGGGCTTTTGGCTCCGGTGGTGTTTCTGGACTGGGTCCGGGTGCCTCGCGTGAGAAATGGAATTATCTGCAGGCGGCACACACGGACTTTATTTTCGCCATCGTTGGTGAGGAGTTCGGGTTGATGGGTACGTTGGCAGTGCTCACGGCTCTTGCTCTGTTGGTGTGGGGAATGTTCCGAGTGGTTCGTTCAACGTCCGACCCGTTTGTCGCTATCGTCGCTGCCGGTGTGGCAACGTGGATCGGCTTCCAGGCTCTCGTGAATATTGCCTCGGTTACTCAGCTCGGCCCGGTTATTGGTGTCCCACTGCCTCTTGTGTCCTATGGTGGATCATCGTTTCTGTTCACCGCGCTGGCCATCGGCGTTGTCGCGTCGTTTGCGCGTAGTGATGCTGGTATGACTATGTGGGGATATTCTGATCCTGCTACTCGTCGTCGTGATCCTCGGGTTACTCCGAAGCTTCGACGAGCAGGTGGATCCAAAGCTCGAAAGTAGGCAACATGTTGGGCAAAGTTGTTTTGGCTGGTGGCGGCACCGCTGGGCACGTGAATCCGCTGTTGGCTACGGCGACGGTTCTTGCCAAACGTGGATATGACGTCGAGGTCCTTGGAACAGCTCAGGGCTTGGAATCAGATTTGGTTCCCTCTGCAGGGTTTCCTCTTCATGTGATTGAAAAGGTTCCTTTCCCGCGCCGGCCTTCCCTTTCGGTCTTCACTTTCCCGTTCCGCTGGCGTAAAGCAGTGAATCAGTGCCGTCTGGCGATTCGTGATGCTGATGTGGTTGTCGGCTTTGGCGGATATGTTTCAACTCCCGCGTACCGGGCTGCACGAGGCGCCGGCGTCCCGATTGTCATTCATGAACAGAATGCCAGACCCGGATTAGCAAATAAGGTGGGGGCGCGCTACGCCAATGTTCTTGCGTTGACGTTTGCGAATACTCCGTTGAACGCACGCAAGGGCATCACACAAGTAACGGGTCTTCCTTTGCGTCCTGCTATCGAAGAGCTTGCGTTGGCGCGCCAAGATACCGACGGTGCCCGTGTTGCGCGCGAGCGTGGGGCGAAGAATTTGGGCGTAGACCCCAAGAAGACGACGCTTCTCGTTACCGGCGGATCTCTTGGAGCTCTCCACCTGAACGATGCCATGATCGGTGCGCTTGGCGACTTGCCTGACAATGTGCAGGTAATCCACTTGACCGGCAAAGGCAAAGACGCCCCTGTGTGGAGCAAGGTTGAGAAGTGTTCGGTGGGCGATCGCTACCTGGTTCTGGATTATCTGACGACCATGGAAGATGCTCTTGCCTGCGCAGACTTGGTTGTCTGTCGTTCGGGTGCAGGAACGGTTGCCGAGATGACGGCTCTGTCGTTGCCGTGCGTATATGTTCCGCTGGCTATCGGTAATGGTGAACAGAAACTGAATGCGCATGACCATGTTGCCTCTGGCGGAGCGCTCTTGGTTGATGATGCGTCATTCAACGCAGATACGGTGCGACAGAAGGTTTTCCCGCTACTGACTTCACCTGAACTCTCCGCTATGGCGACAGCATCGGCAGGATTAGCAAAGATCGATGCTGCCTCGCGTTTAGCTGACCTGGTTGTTTCGCAGATCGCGCGCTAGGGGGGGGGAAGAACGTGGAACCTATCGAAGGACACTTCCATTTCATCGGTATCGGTGGGGCGGGAATGAGTGTTGTTGCTGAACTGCTTGCTGCGCGTGGCGCGCGGGTGACTGGTTCAGATCGTGCCGATTCGAATGTTCTTGCGCGTTTGAATGAAAAGGGAATTCGCGCATTCGTCGGCCACGATGCCACCCATGTTGATGATGATGCGACGGTTGTTGTTTCAACTGCGATTCGTGAGTCGAACCCAGAGCTGGCCAGGGCGCGTGAATTGGGGTTGGATGTCATTCATCGTTCGCAGGCGTTGGCGCTTGCTGCCAGTGGAATGCGTTTTGTTGGTGTTGCCGGCGCCCACGGGAAGACGACTACGTCTGGGATGATTGCGGTTGGTCTGTGTGCAGCTGGTCTAGATCCGTCGGTCGCGGTGGGTGGAATTGTTCCGCAGTTCGGTTCCGGTGCGCATTTGGGCACGTCGGACGTGTTTGTTGCCGAAGCTGACGAGTCTGATGGCTCGTTCTTGAATTACACTCCATCGATCGAAGTTGTCACGAATGTTGAGCCCGATCACTTGGATCGCTATGGGACGCGCGAAGCGTTCGAAGCTATTTTCGTTGACTACGCAAAGCGTCTGGTTCCGGGTGGTCTTTTGGTGTGTTGCGCTGAAGACGCGGGGACTGCCCGCCTGAGCGAGTCGGCGCGTGAGCTGGGTATTCGCGTGGTGACCTACGGGCGCCCCGATAAGTCCGTGGTGGATGCTGACGTGACGATTTGCGATGTAGAGATGACGCCTTCTTCATGTCGTGCACGAGTCAGCTACGGCGATATCAGCGCGGAGCTTTCCTTGGGTGTTTCGGGCGTGCATAACATTCTTAATGCTGTTGGCGCGTGGATTGCCGGCGTGGAGCTCGGCGTTGAACCTGGCCTGATGGCTTCGTCACTTGCTGGTTTTACGGGGACAGCTCGCCGTTTTGAGCTCCGTGGAACCGTGGGGGACAGGCGCGTTTTTGATGATTATGCGCATCATCCGACAGAGGTTTCTGTCGCGATCGAACAGGCGCGATTGGTTGCCGATGGCGCTGATGTGACCGTGGTTTTCCAGCCTCACCTGTATTCACGTACGCGCTTATTCGCAGATCGTTTCGCCAAGGCGTTGTCGGGCGCGGATCATGTGGTTCTTGCGGATATTTATGCTGCTCGCGAGGATGAAGATCCCGCCGTGACTTCTGGTCTGATTGCGGATCAGATTGAGGGCGCTGAGTGTGTCCACGATATGCACGAGGCTGCTCGAACCGGAGCGCGTCTGACTGGTTCGCGGGGCGTTCTGATCACGATGGGTGCTGGTTCAATCACCCAGTGTGCAGATGATGTTATCGATGAGTGGCAACGCATGGATGCCTCGTGAAGCCACCTCAGCCGCGTCGAACGCCACTCGGATCGACTTCTACGCAACACCAGGCGACGTCTGCTTCTAGCTTGTCGTCAAAGGGATCTGCTACCCAAAAGTCTTCCTCTGAAAAACCTCCATCGCGTCCGGTTGTTGTCCGCCCAAAGCGACCGCATAGGAATACTCCAGAGTCTGGGCAACCCCCAGAGTGTCAACAGGCAGCACACAAGCGAGGGTCAAGGAAATCTTCGTTGCGTTCTGCTCGTATCAAACTTGCCCGGCCGGTGGGGCAGAAGGATGCCGCTGTTCTCTTAGGTGGCAAAAAGCGCAACGAGCGTTCTGAGTTTGATCTGCGTCGCCAAGAGCGAGCTCGAGCGCGTCGGATTCTCTACATCAAGACGATGGCAATGATTGCTGCGGGACTAGCGTTTATCGGTGGTTTGGTGTGGGTATTGCTGTTTTCGCCGTTGTTTGCTTTGAGCGCGTCATCGGTGCACGTTGAAGGGGCAGATGAAACCTTGATCACCGCGGAATCAGTTCTTTCGTTAACTGCGCCGTACGTGGGCACCCCGTTACCTAGGGTTCCGACTGCGACGATCGCTGAATCCATCGAATCGAATGTTGTTGTCGATTCAGCTGAAGTGGAGCGACAGTGGCCGACGGGTTTGGCAATCACAATTGCTTTGCGGACTCCCGCGATGATCGAGGGAAGTGCGGGCGCGTTCCGTCAGGTTGACGATGAGGGAGTGAGTTTCGCTGATGCTCCTACGTTGATCGAGGGGCTTCCATTGGTGAGCCTCCCAGAGAGTGATGAAGAACGAGCCGAAGCGGCCTCGGATGTTCTTTCCTTGTGGTCAAACCTGTCTGAGGCAACAAAAGCGCAGGTTTCGGGTGTGAGTGCCGATGGTAAAACTCTGTCGTTTACGCTGACCAACGGTGCCCAAGTGAAGTGGGGAACTCCGGATGATGGGGCGCTGAAAGCGCAGGTTTTGGACGTGCTGTTGGCTCAAAGGAGCGCCCGTGTGTATGACGTTTCATCGCCGACTCATCCTGTCACGTCATAGTCGACTGTTCGTTCAGCGTGTCGCCTTGAAGAAGGTCTACTCAATCCCTAGCTTTCTTCCGAACGAGAGCAGGGTGAAGTTGAACCTTCAACCTGAAGTTGAGGGTTTGATATAGAAAGAGTGACCAATGGACGAACCTCAGAAGAACAAGGCCATCATCAAGGTCGTTGGCGTCGGCGGTGGCGGCGGAAACGCTGTCGATCGCATGATCGAAGCTGGCATGGGTGGTGTCGAGTTCATCGTTGTGAACACGGACGCTCAGGATCTTCTTCTGTCGAACGCTGATATCAAGATCGATATCGGTCGCGAAATTACCCACGGCTTAGGTGCAGGTGCTGACCCTGAGGTCGGACGTAAAGCAGCCGATGACAACGTTGACCTGATCGCTCAGGCTCTCGAAGGCGCTGACATGGTGTTCGTTACCGCAGGTGAAGGCGGTGGCACGGGCACCGGCGCTGCTCCAGTTGTTGCGCGTATTGCTCGCGAACAGGATGCGCTGACCGTGGCTGTCGTCACCCGCCCGTTCTCTTTCGAAGGCAACCGTCGCGCATCCATGGCAAACAAGGGCGTCGAAGCGCTTCGTGAAGCCGTCGACGCTCTGATCGTCATCCCGAACGATCGTCTACTTGAGATTCAGGACGAAGATTTCCCGATCACTAAAGCGTTCGAAGCAGCAGATCAGGTTCTACACTCGGGTGTTCAGGGCATTACCGATCTGATTACCATCAACGGCATGGTCAACGTCGACTTCAACGATGTGAAGTCTGTGATGAAGGATGCCGGCTCTGCCCTCATGGGTATTGGCCAGGCAACCGGCACAGATCGCGCAGTCGATGCAGTCGAGCGCGCAATCTCCTCGTCGCTCCTCGAATCGACAATCGATGGTGCGCGTGGCGTCCTCCTGTTCTTCCAGGGTGGCTCGAACCTGTCCCTGCAGGAAACCGCACGCGCATCGAAGCTCGTTCAGGAATACGTCCACCCCGAAGCCAACATCATCTTCGGTGCGGTCATCGACGAGACACTGGGCGACCAAATCATCGTCACCGTCATCGCCGCTGGCTTTGACGAGCAGGATCAGCAGACCGACATCGCGTCGCGTCCCAGCGTTATCGGAACCCAAACTCCCGCGCAGTCCACGGCACCTGTCGCTACCCCGGCTCCCGTAGCCGCTCCGCAGGAAACTCGCGCGCTCGGTGAGGTTCCGTCCGCTCGCCCAGCCCATCGTGCAACTGTCCAGGTGCCGACCCGTACGGCAACGATTCCAGTTGCTACCCAGCAGCCGGTGCAAGAAGCTCCCTCCGTCGCAGAGGAACCTTCTTTGGAAGTTCCTCGTATCTTTGATGAGGAATCTGAAAGCGCAGCGGATCTGGATATCCCGGACTTCCTGCGCTGAGCGATGCTCACCCAGCTTGGCGGTGCCTCGATCCGCCTCGTTCAGGCGGGTCGAGGCACCGCCTCGTTAAGGAACAATGTTGCGCACCACGTGGGTGACGACTTTCAGCTGGTGAAGGAGCGGAGGCAGTTTCTTGCCAGCGAGTTTGAGCGCCCGATCCTCTGGATGAATCAAACCCACTCTCATGTGATCGGCCTCGTCGTCATGACAGACGGGCACCCAACGTTGAACCTCGATGCCCACGCGTCGACGCTGAACCTCAGCGACCCGATGGACACTATTGAAGCCGATGGCGTCATCATCGATGCGCGAGGCTGGCAGGACGCTCCCGGGATTGCTGTCATGACAGCGGACTGCCTACCGATTGTCTTTTCAACGGCGGACGGAACGATCGTGGCAGCCGTGCACGCCGGAAGAAAAGGCTTGTTCGACGGCATCATTGCTCGAGCAGTGACTCTCATGCGTCGTCTTGCTCCACGCCATGACATTGAGGCGTATATTGCTCCCGCAATCTGTGGTGACTGCTATGAAGTGCCCGCCCAAATGCGTGACGAGTGCGCCGTAGAGCGCCCTGAAAGTGCCTCGCGTACATCGTGGGGAACGCCCGCTCTTGATCTTCCACGCGCAGCTCAAGCAGAACTGCGAGCGCTTGGGTGTACCCGCATTGAAATTGACCCGCGATGCACTCTCGAAGACCCCACGTTGCACTCCTATCGGCGTGATCGTGAGTGCGGTAGGAATGCCACAATCATTTTCCCGGCGTAGCGCATGTGTTGACCGGCGCAGACAGTGGCATGTCGCGCGGTGATAAAAGGCTGTTGAGTCCCTTACAGCAGGGGAGCAATCAGATTTTTCCACTCTGTTTTTTCGACATACCGGCAGGGTTGCGCCGTAACGGACAGCGCGGGCATTAACGTTGCAGAGCCGACACAATCAGGAGGAAACAATGGCGGATGGTTTCGGAGCTCGAGCCCGTAAGTTCATGGGATGGTACCCGGCTGACGAAGTCGAGGATGAAGCCCAGGATTTTGATCTCTACGAAGACGAAACTACGTACGAGACTGAAATTCCGCAGGAAGAGATTTCCTCCGTCGTCACCCCTCTGCACCGTGAGGACCTTGAAGTGAAGACAACGTCTGACCTTTCGCGCATCGTCACCGTCCACCCGACCGCATACTCGGATGCCAAGACGATCGGCGAAGCCTTCCGCAACGGAACGCCCGTTATCATGAACGTCACCGATATGCGCGAAGAAGAAGCACGCCGTCTGATTGACTTCGCAGCCGGCTTGACCTTCGCTCTTCGCGGTGGTTTTGAGCGCGTGACCAACCGCGTTTTCCTGCTGTCGCCCGCAACCGTAGAGGTTACCGGTGATGTGATTGGAAGCCGTCGCGGAACCCTGTTCAACCAGGGCTGATGAGCTCTCGATGACAGCACTTGTATACGCCGGCTGGGCGATTTACTGGCTCGCGAGCATCTACCTACTGTTCGCGTTCATTCGACTGGTCTTTGATTGGCTTGAGTTTCTTCTGCCGAACTTTAGACCGCGTGGAATCCTGCTTGTTATCGCGAATTTCGTGTACGTGCTGACTGATCCGCCGATTCGGTTCCTGCGTCGAAGAATTCCGCCGCTACGCATCGGTGCCGGTTTGTCGCTGGATCTTGGATTCTTGATTGTTTTTGTCGCACTGATCGTGTTGCAACGAGTAGGAATTTCTCTGGCAACAATTGGCTGACTTCGTGGGTTAAAAGTCGCTAATGTTGCTGCTCAAACGCTGTTATTTGACCGCAATGGTTCCTTTTGAGCCGTTGGAGAGGTGCATGACTGGCCAAATCTCACACGTATAGATTGTGAGTAATGTGTCATGTCAAGTGTTCATTGTTGCGCGTGTGACTATTGAGTCAGATATGATAATCCGTGATGTGTCGATGGACAGTTGTCCGACGACTGTCCCGATGCGCAACCGACGTCAATCGCTTGGGATCGCATCGACCCGACGATATTGAGAGGCGAACACATGGCCCTGCTGACTACAGAGGACGTTCTTAACAAGAAGTTCCAGTACGTAAAGTTCCGCGAAGGTTACGACCAGGTTGAGGTTGACGAATTCCTTGACGAAGTCGTTTCGACGATCTACACCCTGAACGTCGAGAATCAGGATCTGAAGGAAAAACTTGAAGCGGCCGAGCGTCGTATCGCCGAGCTCTCCTCCGGTGCTGAAATTGTCGAGACTCCGGTTGCCCCGGCAGTCGCGGCCGAAGAAGAGGCTCCTGCTCCGGTTGAAGAGACCGTTGAAGAAACTCCTGTTGAGGAAATTGTTGAACAAGCTCCGGTTGCAGCCGTCGTCGAGACCCCTGCCGAAACCGTAGCGCCCGTCGACACCGAGTCGGCTGCTTTTGCTACCAACATGCTTGCACTTGCTCAGCGTGTCCACGACGAATATGTGCGCGACGGCAAGGAAGAATCCGAGCGCATCATCGCCGAAGCTCACGCCAAGGGCGACGAGATCGTTGCAGACGCTCAGAACCAGCACGAAACCATCCTTGCGAAGCTTGATGAAGAACGCACTCGCCTTGAGGGCACCATCAACGAGCTCCGTTCCTTCGAGTCGGATTACCGCTCGTCGATCCGTGGCCACCTTGAGACCCTGCTCTCCCAGGTCAACGCGGACACCCATCAGGACTGATCTTTTCATCAGATCTGATCTTCACATCGGTTAAATGGCGGTGGTACCTCTCAGGGCCACCGCCATTACCATGTGAAAAGCTAAGAAGCATCATCTTTGGCTAGCACATAGAGCCTTGGGGTGTGTTCGCTACGATAAGGAAAACACAAAGGACCCAGAAAGGAGAACCTGACATGGATACTTCCCAGTCAAAGTCTCGCTATGTCATCGCGGGAGCGATTGCGATTGTCGCAGTGGTCCTCGATCAGGTGACGAAGTTCTGGGCGTTATCAGCATTAGCTGATGACACTCACCCGATTCCGATTATCGGCTCGTTGCTTTCATTCCAGCTGCTTCATAATTCGGGTGCCGCGTTTTCTTTGGGAGAAACGTCCACGTGGGTTTTCACCGTTCTCTCGGTTGTCATCATTGGTATCCTGATTGTTGGACTGAGTCGCTCTGTGCGTGTGAGCGCGGCGGTCTGCCTTGGTCTTCTGGGGGGCGGAGCGATCGGTAACTTAATCGATCGTCTGATTCAACCCCCGGGCATCGGCGTTGGACACGTCGTTGACTTCATCAACTACAACGGCTTTTTCGTTGGCAATGTGGCTGATATTTGGATTGTGGTTGGTGCAATTTGGCTGGCGTGGGAGTTTTCTCGTGATGGAGCGTTCGCCGGTGAAGACAACGCAAATGATGCACCTGTCGTGAATTTATTGGGTGACGAGGTCGCGCATGAGTGATACGCGTTTGCTTCCTGTTCCTGACGCGCTGGTAGGAGAACGTGTTGACGCGGCTCTTGCTCGCATGCTCGGGATGTCGCGTGCGCAGTGTGCGGGGCTTGTTGAAGACGGAAATGTCCTGATTAACGGCGTGGTTCCTTCAAAGTCGACCAAGCTCGGTGCGATGGATCTGATTGAAGTCACTATCCCAGCGCCCGATACAACCCCACCACCGGTTACCGGCATGGACATTCTTTACGACGATGATGACGTGGTTGTCGTTGATAAGCCCGTGGGGGTGGCTGCCCACACCGGACCAGGCTGGAGTGGCCCGACGGTTCTTGGAAACTTGGAAGCGGCCGGTTATCGCATTACCTCGTACGGTCCTCCCGAGCGCCAGGGGATTGTGCATCGTCTCGATGTGGGAACGTCGGGGGCGATGATGGTGGCGAAGTCAGAGCTTGCCTATTCGGTGATGAAGCGTGCGTTCAAAGAACGAACCGTGACGAAGATTTATCACGCGGTCGTTGCCGGTCATATGGATCCGCCGTCGGGCACGATTGATGCTCCTATTGGTCGCCACCCGTCGCGGGAGTGGCGCATGGCCGTCATCGACGGTGGGAAGCATGCGGTGACGCACTATGACACGTTGGAACTGATGGCGGGGGCATCTTTGCTGGAAATCCATTTGGAGACCGGGCGAACCCACCAGATTCGTGTCCACACCGCGGCAGTGGGGCATCCGTGTCTCGGAGACGTTTTCTATGGGGCTGATTCGAAGAAGGCCGAAGAACTGGGCCTCGTGCGCCAGTGGTTGCATGCCGTTGAACTGACGTTTAACCACCCGCGTACCGGTCTGCCCACAACTGTTCGCTCACCCTATCCCGCTGATCTGCAAGCGGCTTTGGAATCGTTGAGGGCCGCCAACTGATACCGCAATCGGCGTAGCGGGCACCGGCAAACCGCGCCGACGTGTTGTGTACTGAAAGTATGTCCATGCATCCCTCACAGGTGGGCAATCTTTGGTCGCGTGATGAAGAACGCAGGCGCGTCAATACGTCGAAAACCACTGGTCGAGCTTGTGAATCTGCGTGATTTCAAGGAAAGCTCTCAAGCTCCTTCGGGGGTGCTTAATCACCCGATGACGGCTACCATCGAGACCATGGCTGATTCCTTCGTTCACTTGCACAACCACTCCGAGTACTCGATGCTTGACGGCGCAGCAAAGACGAAGGCGATGGCTGAAGAAGCGGCTCGTTTGGGTCAGCCCGCTATTGGCTTGACCGATCACGGCTACCTGTTTGGCGCATACGACTTCTACTCGAACTGTAAGAAGGCCGGGGTCAAGCCGATTATTGGTTTGGAAGCCTATGTGACTCCCGGTACGTCGCGTTTTGACCGTCAAAAAGTGCGATGGGGAGAACCCTGGCAAAAGAACGATGACGTGTCGGGGTCCGGTTCATACAACCATCTGACGCTGATCGCCTATTCAACCGAGGGCATGCATAACCTGTTCCGCCTCGGCTCCTATGCCTCAACTGAAGGACAGTTTGGTAAGTATCCTCGCGCGGATAAGGAACTACTCTCTCAGTTCCACGAGGGCTTGATTGTGTTTACCGGGTGTCCTTCGGGTGCTGTTCAGACGCGTATGCGCCTTGGCCAATGGGACGAGGCAGTCCGTGAAGCAGCCGAGCTCCGCGATATTTTTGGTGCAGAAAACTTCTACGTTGAGCTCATGGACCACGGCATCGAAATGGAACGTCGCACCCAGCTCCAGCTACTGGAATTGGCGAAGTTGATGGATGCTCCGCTTGTCGTGACGAATGACGCCCACTATGTGAAGAAGGAAGACCGTAAGATCCAGGACGCTCTTCTCTGCATCAACTCCGGCTCGCGTATTTCTGACCCCGATCGATTTAAGTTTGATGGCGACGGCTACTACATTCGTCCCAGTGAAGAAATGCGCGAGCTGTGGAAGGAACTTCCACAGGCATGCAACTCGACTCTGGAAATCGCTGAACGTTGCGAGGTGCACTTCACGACCACCGATGATGGCGCAAACTACATGCCCGACTTCCCGGTGCCCGAAGGTGAAGACAAGACCTCGTGGTTCATCAAAGAGGTTGAAAAGGGCCTCAACTATCGTTTCCCGAACGGTATTCCCGACGACGTCCGTAAGCAGGCGAAATACGAAGAAGACGTCATTATTTCGATGGGCTTCCCCGGTTATTTCCTGACGGTGGCAGACTACATTAACTGGGCGAAGAGCCAAGGTATTCGTGTCGGACCTGGTCGTGGTTCGGGCGCAGGATCAATGGTTGCCTACGCCATGAAGATTACAGAGCTGAATCCCCTTGAACACGGTCTGATCTTCGAACGCTTCTTGAACCCAGAACGTATCTCGATGCCCGACTTCGACGTCGACTTCGACGAACGCAGGCGCGACGAGGTCATTCAGTACGTCAAGGCCAAGTACGGTGAGGATCGTATTTCGCAGGTTGTCACCTACGGCACGATTAAGACAAAGCAGGCCCTGAAAGATTCTGCCCGTATCTTGGGTAAGGACTTCAAGGTGGGCGAGCAACTGACGAAGGCCCTACCACCGTCCATTATGGGCAAGGACATTAGCGTTCACGGCATCTTCGACAAGGATGACAAGCGTTACGCCGAAGCTGTCGAGTTCCGTAAGTACTACGAAGAAAACCCGGAGACTCACGAGGTCGTTCAGTACGCGCTCGGTCTTGAAGGTTTGACCCGCCAGTGGGGCGTTCACGCGTGTGCGGTCATCATGAGTTCGCATGCGCTGACTGACATTATTCCGATTATGAAGCGTCCCCAGGACGGCGCGATCATCACGCAGTTCGACTATCCGACGTGTGAAACACTCGGCCTGCTGAAGATGGACTTCCTGGGGCTTCGTAACCTGACGGTCGTCTCGGACGCGCTGGAAAACATTGCGCTGAACGGTAAGGAAGAACCGGATCTGGAACACCTGGAGTTCAACGATCCGAAGACATACGAACTCCTGTCCGCCGGCGAAACGCTGGGCGTCTTCCAGCTTGATGGTGGCGGTATGCGCGACCTTCTGAAGCTGATGAAGCCCGACAACTTCGAAGATATTTCCGCTGTCGGTGCCCTGTATCGTCCAGGTCCGATGGGCGCGAATTCGCACACGAACTACGCACTGCGTAAGAACGGGAAGCAGGAAATTACGCCGATTCACCCCGAATTGGCTGAGCCACTGGAATCGATTCTGGGTACGACCTACGGCTTGATCGTGTATCAGGAACAGGTCATGCAGATTGCGCAGAAGCTTGCGGGCTACTCACTTGGACAAGCAGATATTCTGCGTAAGGCAATGGGTAAGAAGAAGCCCGAGGTTCTGGCAAAGCAGTTCGAGGCCTTCCAGCAGGGCATGTTGGACAACGGCTATTCGAAGGAATCAATCCAGGCTCTCTGGGATGTCGTTGTTCCCTTCTCCGCCTACGCATTCAACAAGGCACACTCGGCCGCATACGGTTTGGTGTCCTACTGGACCGCGTTCTTGAAGGCGAACTACAAGACCGAGTACATGGCGGCCCTGCTGACGTCCACGAAGGACAACAAGGACAAACGTGCGCTCTACTTGGCTGAAGCCCGACACATGGATATCACGGTTCTTCCCCCCGACGTCAATGCGTCGCAGGGTAACTTCGCGCCAGACGGTGAAGCGATTCGTTTCGGTCTGAACGCGATCCAGAACGTGGGAGCGAACGTGGTTGAAGCCATCGTTGAAACCCGAAAGGAAAAGGGTCCGTTTACTTCCTTCCAAGACTTCTTGGACAAGGTGCCTCAGGTTGTGTGCAACAAGCGCACGATTCAGTCGCTGATCCGTGCGGGCGCGTTTGATTCGATGGGCTACACGCGTCGTGCAATGCTGTCGTGTTGTGACGAGGCCGTTGAAGCAATCACCGATGTGAAGCGTAACGAAGCGATTGGTCAGTTCGACCTGTTTGGTGCGTTGGGTATGGATGCCGGCGCTGATAGCGGTTCACATGCCCTGGGGGTCACTATCCCGGATATCCCTGAATTCGACCGCAAGTTCAAGCTGTCTCAGGAACGCGAGATGCTTGGCTTGTACGTGTCGGATCATCCACTGCGTGGCATTGAAGGAGCGCTGGCTCGCTATCAGGATCACGAGATCGCGCAGGTTGTCGGGTCTGAGGATTCAATGTCGAATCAGACGGTGCGTATCGCGGGTCTGATTTCGAATGTTCAGACGAAGGTGACGAAGCAGGGGAGTGTTTGGGCCGTTGCAACCCTCGAGGACCTATCGGGTTCGGTTGAAGTTCTCTTCTTCCCGCGTTCTTACGAGACGATTTCAACGCATCTTGCGCAGGACATTGTGGTTCAGATTGAGGGTCGCGTGAATGTCCGCGATGAGGGCATGTCGATTTACGGCCAGTCGATGACGATCTTGGATTTGCGTGAGGACGGCGATACTCCGCTGGAGCTTCAGCTTTCTGCAACGCGGTGCACGGCGGAATTGCTGGGCGAGTTGAAAGATGTCCTTCAAGCGTTCCCAGGTGATTCTCCTGTCCGTTTACATATCCGCGAGCGCACGGGCACGACGATCGTTGAGTTGGACCAGCGTTTGCGCGTGTCGCCGACGGGACCGTTCTTCTCACATGTGAAGGCTATCGTGGGCATCGACGGAGTCCTGAGCGCGCACTGAGCTACTTCGGGGGCCTGGTGTTAATGGGACGAGGCCGACCAGCGTTGTTGGTTGCTTCTCGTGTGTCGGGGTCGAATGCTGGGATGGCGTGGCTTTCGTCGTTGCGCCTCAGGCTTAGTCGATCTTTGCGACGATGGCGCCATCTGATCTCATGGGGGAGTCAACCTCTACGACGTCACCGTCTGCGAGCTGACGACCTCGCCTGGTTTCAACTTTGTGGTTGACGTACACGTCGCCACCCTGGATGAGTTCGCGTGCGAGTCCCCCGTCTTCGGCAAGGTTGGCGAGTTTGAGGAACTGTCCGAGTCTGATGACTCCGCTGACTTCGATGGTGGGGAAGTCTGACATGGACGTTTCCTTTCTGGCGTCTACGATCTTGGGGTGAGTTGTCCTCATTGTGTGCTTCTATGTTCGCGCGTTGGGCGCCGAAGAACCAAATGGGTGTGCCCGCCTATGCTTGGAGTATGGATACTCTGATGCAACGACTGGATCTTCGTGGAACTGTTCTTGAAACGACAGATCTTGCTCATGCGTTGCCTCGTGCTGCGCTGGATACGTCGAAGGCTGCAGATCAGGTTGCTCCGATTGTGAAGCGTGTTCGTGAAGAGGGCGCGCCGGCGCTGTACGACTTGGCTGAAAAGTTTGACCGCGTTCGCCCGGCTTCGCTTCGTGTTCCGCTTCAGGCAATTGCTGATGCTTTGGCGAATCTTGACCCGAAGATTCGCGAGGCGCTTGAGATGTCGATTGCGCACAATCGTATGGGGCATACTCAACAGTTGCCTGCGCCTGCTCAGGTGCAGATTATTCCGGGCGGAACCGTATCCCAGCGTTGGATCCCAGTTGGACGTGTGGGCCTGTATGTTCCCGGTGGTTTGGCTGTCTACCCGTCGTCCGTCGTGATGAACGTGGTGTGTGCGCAGGTTGCGGGCGTGGAGTCTATTGCGTTGGCGTCTCCTCCTCAGTCAGAGTTCGGCGGTCTTCCTCACCCGACAATTTTGGCGGCGTGCGCGTTGCTGGGCATTGATGAGGTCTGGGCGATTGGTGGAGCTCAGGCGATTGGATCCTTTGCCTACGGCGTGACCGATGGTGATGACGTCTTGAAGCCCGTCGACGTGGTGACCGGACCGGGCAACATTTTCGTTGCCGCAGCCAAGCGCCTTGTTCAGGGAAAGGTCGGCATTGACGCCGAAGCGGGAACAACCGAGATCGCAATCCTCGCCGATTCCAGTGCTCACCCGGCATTCGTTGCCGCCGACCTGATCAGCCAGGCGGAACATGACCCGGCTGCAGCATCGGTCCTCGTGACCTCCAGCGAGGAACTGGCTGACGGAGTGGAAGCAGAAATCAAGGTGCAGGCGCAGGCGACAACGCACACCGAGCGTATTCTTACCGCCCTGTCAGGCCCACAGTCCGGTATTGTCCTCGTCGATGATGTGGAAGATGGACTGACTGTCGTGAACGCGTACGGCGCAGAGCACCTGGAAGTCCAGACCGTGAACTCCCGCGATGATGCACTGAAGGTGAAGAACGCGGGTGCCATCTTTGTTGGGTCGTACACGCCGGTTCCGCTCGGCGACTACATTGCCGGCTCGAATCATGTGCTGCCCACCGGTGGCACCGCGCGCTTCGCATCGGGATTGAATGTCACGCAGTACCTGCGTTCCCAGCAGGTCGTGGAATACACGGCCGAAGCACTGGATCAGTTGAGCGACAATCTGAACACGCTTGCGATCGCGGAAAACCTGCCGGCACACGGTCAAGCTGCCCTGATTCGCCGCACAGCTGCCAAAGACGGAGAGTGACACCATGACGATTCTTCCGATTCGGTCCGATCTTAAAGGGCTCTCGCCTTACGGTGCTCCGCAGCTCAACGTTCCGGTGTGTCTGAACGTCAACGAGAACCCGTATTCGCCCTCCGAAAACGTGATTGCCGATATCGCTGAGTCCGTTGCCAAGGTGGCTGCGGGTCTCAACCGCTACCCGGATCGCGACTTCATGGAACTACGTGGCGCGCTCGCGGACTACCTAGAAAAAGAATCCGGTGTTCGTCGTCGTCCGGAACTGATGTGGGCAGCGAACGGCTCAAATGAAGTGATGGTGCAGATCCTGGAAGCATTCGGTGGCCCTGGCAGGACGGCCGTCAGCTTTGCTCCGACGTACTCGATGTACCACGAGTACGCGCGCGACACGAATACCGAGTGGGTGCAGGGGCGTCGCGATGATGACTTTACATTGAACCGCGCGCTCGTCGAAGAAACACTGAAAGCGCAGCGTCCTTCTGTTGTTCTGCTGGCCAGCCCGAATAATCCGACGGGCACAGCGTTGCCGTTCGAGGACATTGAGTGGATCCTGGATATCGCGCGCGAAAGCGGCCCAGAGATTGACGGCCAGACGTCTGCGTCGATCGTCGTCATTGACGAGGCCTACGGTGAATTCCGCAGAACCGGTACACCGTCATCTCTTGAACTCTTGGACGCGAACGAGCACCTCATTGTCAGTCGCACAATGTCGAAGGCTTTCGGCATGGCGGGCCTGCGCCTCGGCTATATGAGCGCCTGCCAAGAAATCATCGACGCGATCATGTTGGTTCGCCTGCCGTACCACCTCTCAGCTCTCACGCAGGCAACGGCGCTTGCTGCTCTGCGCCACACGGAGGAACTGATGGCACAGGTGGCCTCGTTGCGAGCCGAACGTGACCAGCTGGTCACGTGGCTGAAAGACAAAGGCTTCGACGCTGTCGATTCGGATGCCAACTTTGTCCTCTTCGGACGCTTTGATGACCGCGAAGCCATCTTCCAGGCTCTGCTTGATCGCGGAATTCTGATCCGAGTTGTCGGGCCTGAGGGCTGGCTTCGTGTCAGTATTGGAACACCTGAAGAAATCGCCAGCTTCAAAGCAGCACTTGAGGAGATCACGAAATGACGAACACCTTTACTACTCCGCGTACCGCCGTCATTGACCGCGTGACGTCTGAGTCCTCAATCCACCTCGAGCTGAACTTGGACGGAACGGGAAAGAATGACATTTCCACCTCCGTTCCTTTCTATGACCACATGTTGACTGCGCTGTCGAAGCACTCGCTGATTGACCTGACGGTGAAGGCGACGGGCGATATTGATATCGACGTGCACCACACGGTTGAAGATACGGCGATCTGCCTGGGTCTTGCGCTGAAGGAAGCGCTGGGGGACAAGCGCGGTATTCGTCGTTTCGGCGATGCGACTGTTCCGCTCGACGAGGCGCTGGCTCACGCGGTTGTTGACGTCGCGGGACGTCCCTACATTGTGCATATGGGTGAACCTGCCGGTCAGGAATACCACCTGATTGGTGGCCACTACACCGGTTCGATGACGCGTCACGTCTTCGAATCCCTGACCTTCAATTCCGGAATTTGCCTGCACATGAACGTGCTTGCTGGTCGCGACCCGCACCACATCGTCGAGGCCCAGTTCAAGGCGTTGGCACGAGCTCTTCGTGCGGGCGTTGAGCCGGATCCTCGCGTCGACGGAATTCCATCGACCAAGGGTGCGCTCTAAGCCGAGTCGAGCGTAGGTAGCAGGGGAGAGTTATGTCGCGTCGTGATGACGACTTCGATGCCGAGTTCGCGGATCTTGTCGCGTCCCTTGACAGCGAAGATTTAGGCAAGGAAACGCTTGACGGCGAAGTGTATGCCGACGATGTACTGGCGGCACATAATCTGAGAGAAAAGCCCGCTGGCGCAGATACGACGAGCGAGACAGACAACAGGGACGCATCGACCAAGGCGTTGAAAGACCCTGACGATGTTCCGGTTGATGAATCCCTCCATCTTGACGGTGGCAAGCTGTCAGTTGGTTTGGTTCTGGCCCCGATTCCATCGCCTGGCGCGCTTCACTCTCTTTTGGCTCTGTCTGGTTTGAACCTCAGCGTCGTCCGTTTGAAGCCATGGACGGCGATCTGGCAGCGCGTGGAAACTCAGCCGACTGACGAAGAAGAGTTGGATGCGTTGCTTTCCGGCCAGCGTCCCATGCCCGCTCCCATCGACGAGGCCGCCCGCGTTGTTTCACGCCTGTCCAAATATGGGGCGGTTGCAATCATGTCGTGGCTGGTTGAAGGCGATGGGGTTGAACCCGGTGTTTCTGGTCGGATTACAGCCCAGCGTTATGTGAACGGACAGCCGGAAGAGACGATTCCTGCGGGTGTTTTACTTGGTGCAATGCCACAGGCAACCGAGGATCTACTGCTTGGACGTTCGACCCCTGAAGATTACGAGGACTCCGTGTCTGCGGATGGGACGAGCCGTAAGCGTCCGGGCGGTTTCTTTGGCGGATTGTGGAAGAAGTAGACGATGACGCACGTAGTTGTTTTTGATTATGGTTCGGGCAATGTACGCTCTGCGTGCCGAGCTTTGGAACATGTGGGCGCCGATGTTGAACTGACTGCAGATCGTGAAGCAGCATTGAATGCTGATGGCTTGCTGGTGCCTGGCGTGGGCGCGTTCCATGCGGTGATGCGCCAGTTACGCGTAGCTGACGGCGAAAACATTATTGACATGCGTCTTGCTGGCGGGCGCCCGGTGATGGGTATCTGCGTTGGCCTGCAGATCATGTTCTCTTTGTCCGAAGAGAAGGGCGAAGGCGAGGGCCTTGGCCAGTGGCCGGGCGTGGTGAAGCGTTTGGACGCTGAAGTGGTTCCGCACATGGGCTGGTCACCGATTGAAGTGGCTACCGGTTCGAAGCTATTCGCGGGAGTCGAAGACCAGCGCTTCTATTTCGTTCACTCCTACGGTGTCCATGACGATCCGACCGCGGCGTTTGCTGGGGGAGTGACCACCCCACCGTTGACGTCCTGGGCGCGGCACGGAAATTCCCGCTTCGTTGCAGCCGTAGAAAACGGCCCATTGAGTGCAACCCAGTTCCACCCGGAAAAGTCAGGAGATGCCGGTATGACGCTACTGGCAAACTGGCTTGACACACTGAAGTAACTTCACGCAATAAACGATTAAAGGATTTCCATGAACGACCTGATTCTTCTTCCCGCCGTTGACGTTGTCGACGGACAAGCCGTTCGCCTGACCCAGGGTGAAGCTGGTACGGAAACACACTACGGTCACCCGATGGACGCTGCGCGCTCTTTCGCAGATGCTGGGGCAACGTGGCTGCACCTCGTCGATCTGGATGCCGCGTTTGGACGTGGGTCGAACGCTGCGCTACTTGCTGAGATCACCGCGAACGTGGATATGAACGTCGAACTGTCCGGTGGCATTCGCGATGATGAGTCGCTCAAGCGCGCTTTGGGAGCCGGTGCCCGTCGCGTGAACCTTGGTACTGCAGCTTTGGAAAATCCAGAGTGGACCGAGCGAGTCATTAAAGAATATGGCGATCAGATTGCTGTCGGCTTGGACGTGCGTGGAGATACCTTGTCTGCCCGCGGATGGACCCGCGATGGAGGCAATCTTTGGGAGACAATCGAACGCCTGAACAAGGCTGGTTGCGTGCGCTACGTGGTCACTGACGTGACGCGCGACGGCATGCTGTCGGGACCGAACGTTGATCTGCTTGCCCGCGTCTGCGACGCAACCGACGCTAGAGTTGTAGCATCCGGTGGCGTGTCAACGCTGGACGATATTGCCATCCTGCGAGGCCTCGTTGGCGCTGGCGTCGAAGGCGCGATCGTCGGCAAAGCCCTCTACGCCGGCGCATTCACGATCGAAGAAGCCCTGAAGGTTGCGCGGGGACTTTAAACGATGAGCAAAACCACGGATGCACGCCCAATTCCAATTCTCGATGATGCGCAGAAGAGCCGGCTTGCTGCTCGATTGAAGATGATGAATCGCAATCGCGGCGATTCGGGTCAGATTCTCGAAGCGACGAGGCGTGCGCTGGCTCTTGAAGCGGATAGTGATAATGGCGCAGCCAGATTGGAAGCCCTCGCCGATGCTTTGACTCATGATCGCGTGATTGTCCCGATTGCTGTTGAAGAGGATCCACGAGCCACCGGAGGTCACACAGGGCTTGACGGCGACGGGCAGACGCCGACGGACTTTGTTCGCGTTGACTGCCTGGCAGGCAAGGCGATTGCCGTATTCTCTTCGGCCGATCAACTTCGGGCTTTCGATGCTTTAGCCAGACCCACCGCTCTCGCATTCCGAAGCGTTGCCCTTGCTGCGCTGGTGGAAACCGGAGGTCGAGTTGTCATGGATCCTGCCGGGTCCAACGTTGTGATACCACGTCCCGTTGTCGCGGCACTTGCGCAGGGAGACACGTGGTTGCCAGCGTGGAAAGACCAAGAACTCGCCGAAGAGTTGAAGGTGCTCGCGCAGGTAAGCCATAACGGAACCTCGCCGATCGTTGACGTGCAGCTGACCTGCGGGGCAGTCGGAAACGTGACTGTCACCCTGTTTGTCAATGCCAATGCTGATCAACGCGGGCTTAAAAAGTCGCTGATGGAAGCGGTGTCTGCTATCGGAGATTCACAACGTCTTCAGGTATCAGCCGACAGGATTGAAATCGTTCCACGTTGGGTGAGCGTCGCATAGCCCGCACGTCGCATAGCGCGCATGTGAGCGATCCCATCTGCACCGAAGCTACTGAAATTGGTGCGCTATCAGCGCAGATGTTAAAGTTGAGGCAACCGTCTGGGCGAATGCCTGGAATGCAAGCGGAGTTTCCTCCCACCTGGATGCCCGCCTTGGCTTGCCAAGGTCCACGCAATTGGCGTGATGTGAAAGGGGATCGGGTTCTTCGGTAGACGTTTCGACGTCCGCCAAATGGGCTGGCCTCCGTGCGCATGAAGTGCAACGGAGGCCATTTTCGTTGCTCTTCACGAAGTACCGTGGAAGGAGCCACTCATCAGCGAGACTCGCATTAACGAGCGTATCCGAGTTCCTGAGGTTCGCCTTGTGGGACCCGGAGGGGAACAGGTCGGCGTCGTTCGTGTTGAAGACGCCCTGCGCCTGGCCGAAGAGGCCGGCCTTGACCTGGTAGAGGTTGCACCCGACGCTAAGCCGCCGGTTGCCAAGCTCATGGATTACGGCAAGTTTAAGTACGAAGCCGCCCAGAAGGCTCGCGATGCTCGCCGTAATCAGGCGAACACCCAGCTGAAAGAGATCCGCTTCCGCTTGAAGATCGACGACCATGATTTTGGCGTTAAGAAGGGACACGTTGAGCGTTTCCTTTCCCAGGGCGACAAGGTCAAGGTCATGATCATGTTCCGCGGACGTGAGCAGTCCCGTCCTGAAGCTGGCGTTCGCCTGCTTCAGCGCTTGGCCGAAGAGGTTGGTGAGCTCGCAACAGTCGAGTCCATGCCTCGCCAGGATGGTCGCAATATGACCATGGTTCTCGCGCCCACGAAGCGTAAGTCTGATGCTTTGAACGAACAGCGCAAGCGTCGTGAAGCAGAGCGTGAAGAACGACGCGGTAAGCGTAAGGAACGCGCAAGCAAGGACCAGGCACGTAGCGCAAAAGCGGGCACCACGGACAAGACTGACATTGACGTGTAAGCGTTGATGGAACAAAGAAGGAATAGCAAATGCCGAAGAACAAGACGCACTCCGGTGCGAAGAAGCGCTTCCGCGTGACCGGCTCGGGCAAGATCATGCGCGAGCAGGCCGGTGCGCGCCACCTGCTGGAGCACAAGTCCAGCCGCAAGACCCGCCGCCTCGCTACTGACCAGGTCCTTGAGAACGCAGACGTCAAGCGCGTCCGTCGTCTCCTTGGCAAGTGAGCTTCGCAAAAGGAGATTTGAAACATGGCACGTGTCAAGCGTTCTGTTAACGCCAAGAAGAAGCGTCGTACAGTCCTCGAGCAGGCGTCCGGCTACCGTGGTCAGCGTTCCCGCATGTACCGCAAGGCCAAGGAGCAGGTCACTCACTCCTTCGTCTACTCCTACCGCGACCGCAAGGCCCGCAAGGGCGACTTCCGTCGCCTCTGGATCCAGCGCATTAACGCTGCATCGCGCGCACAGGGCATGACCTACAACCGTTTCATCCAGGGCCTCGGCCTTGCTGGTGTTGAGGTCGACCGTCGTATGCTCGCCGAGCTCGCCGTCAACGACATCAACGCATTCAACGCGCTGGTGCAGGTTGCCAAGGATGCTCTGCCGGCAGACGTCAACGCCCCCAAGGCCTGACATACGGTGACTGTGAAGTCCGAGCGCCCGTCCATGCTCGCCAATCCTCACGCTGAACGCGTGAAGAAAGTGGCAGCGTTGGCCGGGCGCTCGGCACGTCGTAAGACGAATCTTCTGCTTGTTGAAGGGCCACAAGCAGTCCGCGAGCTTCTGGCTTTTAGTGGCCAGCATGTTCGCGATGTTTACTTCACTGAAGGTGCAGCGAATCTGCATTCCGACGTGCACGCCCTTGCTTCTTGTGTGACCCGCTGGTGCCATACGGTGACCGATGAGGTCGCTTCTGTAATGAGCCCTGATGCTCAGGGCATTATTGCCGTTGCAACACGTGACGCATTGATGTCCAAGTTGCCAGATAGTGCGCCCCGGCAGACATATGTTGTGCTCGCCCAGGGACGCGATCCGGGCAACGTTGGTACGATCATTCGCACCGCTGATGCGATGGGATGCGCCGGTGTCATCGTCGTTGCGGGCACCGTCAATGTTGCCAGCCCAAAGGTTATCCGTTCCTCCGCAGGCAGTGTCTTCCACCTTCCGCTCGTTGGCGTTGCCTCGTTCGACGAGGCCGCCCAGTTGCTCAAAGCACGTGGTGTGCATCTGCTAGGCACCAGTGGCGGAGTGGGCATCGAAGACCTTGGTCAGGCGATGACTCAGGCAATCGTTGAGGGAACGGGTCCTCTTGCCTCATCTCATGCGTGGGTCTTCGGCAATGAAACGAAGGGCATGAGCCAGGCTGAACTCGATGCGTGTGACACCCTTGTCCGCATCGACATGACCGGTCAGACCGAGTCCCTGAACGTGGCCTCAGCAGCTTCAATGTGTCTTTTCGCTTCTCAGTGCGCGCGCTTGTCCAATGAAGCGCTGAAATAGTGTGCGCGGCCTCGTGAATCAATGAGTGAATCAGGCACCAGCTGTCCTTTCGTCTCTACGAACCAACTAGGCTTGAACCATGACGTTGGTAAGTGAATGCTCGGAATCTGAACTCATTCGTCGCTATCAGGAAGTTCTTCCCGTTGGCGAACGCACCATGATCGGAATCGGCGACGACTGTGCGCAGATTGCAACCCCTGAAGGATCGTTCGTCGTATCGACGGATGTCATCGTCGAAGACCAGCACTTCCACCGGTATTGGTCCGACGCTTACCAGATTGGTGCTCGTATTACCGCGCAGAATCTTGCGGATATTGCCGGTATGGGTGGGTACACCTCATCGATCGTTATCTCTGTTGTGCTCACTCCTGACACCGAAGTCGAATGGCTGATCGACTTGGTTCGAGGTATCGGTGATCGTGCCCGCGAAGTCGGTGCCGGCGTCGTCGGCGGTGATATGTCGGCGGGAGAAAAGATGGTGCTGTCGATGACCGTCATGGGCTGGTGCGAAGGCGATCCCGTGGTGCGTTCGGGAGCGAAACCCGGTGATGTGATCGCGGTGAGTGGTCGAGTTGGCTTCTCGCACGCCGGCTTGGATCTGTTGCTGGGCGAGCACATTGACCCTGCAATTCGTGACGACGAGTCAATGGGGATCATGGCTGAAGCCCTCAACATGTATCGCGCTCCTGAGCCACCGTTGGAGACCGGGCCAGCTGCTGCGCGCGCCGGTGCCCACGCAATGATGGACCTATCTGATGGCATTGCTATGGATGGCACGCGTATGGCGAAAGCGTCTGGTGTGATCATTGACCTCGACCCGACTGCGTTGGAACGCGAAGCAGAACCGTTGCGTCAGCTCGCCGAGATCTGCGGTGTGAACCCGGTGGAATGGGTCGTCTTCGGCGGTGAAGACCACGGCATGATCGCTGCTTTTGGGCCAGATGCGACCATTCCCGAAGGATTCCGCATTGTGGGGCACGTCCGCGAGGTCGGTGAAGGGGAAAACGCGAATATGTTCCTGAACGGCCACGCCTTGCGTGGGAAGTGGGATCACTTCAAGAACGAGTAAGAGGCGTTCGAGGTGAAAAAGTCTGGCTCGCAAGGACATCCTTGCGAGCCAGACTCATAAAGTGTGGTGACCTTTTAACGGTCATCCAACAGGTGCGGGGCTATCAGATAGCGCGCTGAACCTTGTCGGACTTCAGGCACTTGGTGCACACGTTCAGGCGCTTCGGGGTGCCCTCAACAAGGGCGCGAACGCGCTGAATGTTCGGATTCCAGCGGCGGTTGGTGCGAACGTGAGAGTGTGACACGCTCTTGCCGAAGCCGGGTCCCTTACCGCACACGTCACAAACGGCAGCCACGATGATCTCCTCGGTTGTCAAATAGGTTATTCCCGTTTTCACAGGACAGTATTGAGCGGTGTAGTCCACCGCAGGCAACTATGAAAGACTAACGGATTAACGCCTTCAACTCCAAGTTTTGCACCCTTTGTGGGCTGTCAGGTAGCCCACATTCGTTGATAGATCGCGGATTGTGTGCGGCTCGTGGCAGTGTGCGTAGCGGGTTGAAGGCCAGAGCAACGCTTGCAGAATCCTAGCGCGCAGTTTGGTTTCTACATGTGGTTCGTTCTCACCTAGAAATGCGATCAAGAAGCTCAGCGTGAGCCGTGGAATACGAAGCGATAAAAATGCAACGATTGTCGGGCTGAGATGTGTCTGGCGCGCCGAACGCTGATCCCTGAACGATAATGAACGCAAAGCTAAACGGATGGAGCAAGAGTGGAACTGAATGCTGGGACTGTCGCCTCCCTGTTGCGAGTGGCAGCAAATGAATCTGCCACGCTTGCTCAGTTCCTGAACGACCTCGACGGGTGGGACGGCTCAGACTGCGATACTGGCACGAACGCTGCACATACGCTGGCCTCCATGGCAAGCGCCGTCGAACGTCTAGATCCGGTTTCGTCGTTTGCTTCCGGGCTTGAAGCCGGTGTTGACGCTGGCATCGTCCTTGCCCAAGGGCATATTGGCGTCATCATTACTGCTGTTCTTTCCGCATGGTCCAAGGCCCTCAATGGTCCAGGTCAGATCACGCCGATTCAGCTTCGTCGCATGCTGTGTGCACCAAATGCGATCCAATCCGATTCCCATGTCACTGACGTTTTGCGTCGAACCCACCTGTCGAATGCGATCGTGACGGTCTTGGATACAGCCAGAACCGCCGCCACTGATTTGGGCGACACGATTGAATCAAACGAATACCTGGTTTCGTGGTACTCACTCGCAGCTCAAGAAGGCCTGATTGGCGCCACAAATGAGAGAACAGGGCGTATCGACGCAGGCGCATCCGTCCTGACCATCCTCTTCGCCTGCTTTGACTCGGTTGTTTCAGGACAAACATCAGTACTCGAGTCGCTGGCTCATATGCTCAGCGAATTAGCGGAAAACAACGGTGATATCCCCAGTCAGAACGTTCCCGCCCCGAACCGCGCATTCAGTGTCGATATCGTCTGGCAGGCGACTGCAATAGACGCAGACCACTTTTTTACTTCCATTGAGCTCATGGGAGCACGCCTTTCCTGCGTTGGAATGCTTGACCCATTCGGCGTAGGAATGTGGCGCCTACACATCGACACGTCCGCCCCTCTTTCAGTACGCCCCAAGACTGGACGCCTTATCAGATTCCAAGTCGCTGACGCGCGTCCAGATGAGATGCTCGGCGTCGACGAGCTCGCCGAAGAAGGCATTACCCACCGCGGTGTTCGCCTTCTCGAACGGCGACCCATGCGACGAGTCGAACGCGCCCGAGTCCTTGTATGCACCCGAGCTCCCGGATTGATTGAAGATGTCGCCAGAACAGGTGCAATCGTTCTATACAATCCCAGCGCCGAAGACGGGGCGGGAATCATGGAGATTGCCACGTCCTCATCGACGGGCGTCAGTCTGTTCGTGCCGTGCGACGATGAGTCTTCAACACTTGGCACTATGCTTGCCTCTCGTCTGAACGCCCCCCAATCCCTGTTTGACCCCGAGCCTGCAGACGCCACCTCGTCAACCGACTCCATCATTGTGGTGGCGCAGTCGAACGATGAACTGTCAGCGTTCTACGTCGCGCACACATGCGCCGGCTACTTCGTTCCGCAACCCGGCGGGCACACAGTGGGGCCAACAATGGAACGCCTGCTCACCCAAGGGGCGAGCCAAGCGCTTGAAAACCAGGTGACCTATTCGCTCGACTCGGACGATGATCTTGCTATTTCGCAAGTGGTCGCCGACATTGCACGCAGGAACCCCACGCAGTTCCGCCTGCTCCTGTCCGCACACGACGGTCCGGATTTGGTTGGACTGGTCCGGCAACTGGTGATGCACGCTGACTCTCTCCTCGATGACATTGATGTGATCGACGGGGGACAAGCGGGTCGAAGCCTCATAGCGGGTATGTGGGCATGAGCGAACTCGATACCCCACTTTCTCTTCGCCTCCCTGCGCCAACCGCGCGCAAACTCGCAAAAGCAGGGTTTGAAACCGTTGAAGACCTGCTTCTTTGTGCGCCTCGTCGCTACTACCACTGGGGCGCACTGACCCCGATGTCGATGTTGCACGAAGGCGAAGATGTAACGATCCTCGCCCAAGTTGCACGAGCAAACCTCGTTGCAAACCGAAGCCGTCAGGGCGTTCGCCTCGAAGTACAACTGACCGACGGCATTACCACGATGAACGCGACCTTCTTCGCGCACAATGAATACAAACTTGCCGTCCATCAGCGCCTCTTGAAACCCGGAGCCTCATTCCTTTTCGCCGGAAAAGTCGGATCCTACCGCGGTAACCTTTCACTGGTACACCCCAGCTTCGAAGGAATGGATGACGCCAGCGACTCAGCAGAAGAACGCTCCCAACGGCCCATCCCGATCTACCCGACAAGTGGGGGGATCACCAGCTGGATCATGGCACGCAGTATCACCATGATTCTCGATTCTCTGGACGATGAATCGATTGACGATGTGATCCCGGCCGACATCCGAGAACAACGAAAACTACCCAATCGCGCCACGGCTTTGAGGATGCTCCACCAGCCATCTACCGACGACGACTACAAACAGGCGAAAACCACATTCGCGTTCGAGGAAGCTTTCACCCTTCAATGCATCCTGGCCAGGCGACGCTACGGGGAACGCTCTCTAGTTGCGCCTGCTTGTCCGCTCACCTCATCGCACGCAGTCAGTGAATTCATTGCATCGCTTCCCTTCACTCTGACCGACGCCCAATCACGCGCGCTCAAAGAAATTGACGCCGACATGAACCAGACCGTCCCCATGCAACGACTCCTCCAAGGAGATGTGGGTTCAGGGAAGACCGTTGTTGCGCTCGCGGCATTGATTGCGGCGGTTGACGCTGGACACCAGGGTGCACTGGTGGTGCCGACTGAAGTGCTGGCCGGACAGCATCTTGAGTCGATGCGCGCGTTAGCGCAGGGGGTCATGGTCGATGGGAAACCAGTTGATATTCGTCTGTTGACCGGTTCGACACCGCCTGGGGCGCGTCGCGAAATGAGCGCGCTCATTGAAGCGGGGGAGCCACTGATCGTAGTGGGGACTCACGCTTTGTTCTCTGACAGTGTTGCTTTCAAAGACCTCGGCGTTGTTATTGTGGATGAACAGCATCGTTTCGGCGTTGAACAGCGCGATACATTGCGCACCAGCAGCGGGGGGCGTAGCGCGCACCAGCTGGTGATGACGGCGACTCCGATTCCTCGTACGGTCGCGATGACGGTGTTCGGTGATCTGGAAGAGACACGCATGGCGGGGATGCCTGCCGGTCGTACGCCGGTGCAGACGTTCCTTGTTGATAGCGCGAATTCGGTGTGGATGGAGCGCTTGTGGACTCGAGCGCATGAAGAGATTGAGCGCGGTGGGCGTGTCTACGTTGTCTGTCCGCGTATCGACGAAACGGATGAGGTCACCGACGCTGAAGGAGAAGGAGCGAATCGCCCCCCGCTTGCGTCGGTCGAAAAGGTCAGTCAAACCCTGCGCCGTCTTCCCGCTCTCGGAGCGCACCGGATTGAAACGTTGACGGGCCGCACTCCGCCAGCGGAAAAAACCCAGATCATGGAGCGTTTCGCATCCGGAGAATCGCCGATTTTGGTTTCTACGACCGTCATCGAAGTGGGCGTGGACGTCAAGAGTGCGACGATGATGGTGATCGTTGACGCCCAACAGTTCGGCTTGGCGCAGTTGCATCAGTTACGAGGCCGCGTCGGCCGTTCGTCGACGCCATCCGTGACGATGGCGGTTCATCGTAGCGATTTGAATCCGGACTCGATGGAGCGTCTTGAAGCATTTGCATCAACGACGGACGGTTTTGAGCTCGCAGAAAAAGATGTTCAGCTCCGTCGTGAGGGAGATGTGTTGGGAGCCGGGCAGTCCGGTCGCAGTTCGCACCTGCGTTTCCTTTCTGTTCGACGTGACGAACGGATTATTTCCCACGCTCGCAGCGATGCACTGCGGATTATCGAAGAGGATCCGCAGCTGATGAATCATCCGGAGTTAGCGTGTGCTTTGAGGCGCTTGTCGGCTGATTCTCTTGCTTGGATTTCGATGAGCTAAAGGGTGCTACCGTGGTGATCCCTGCGATCCTGGCGTTTTGCTTCGCCCGATAGACTATGGGTCATGACTCGAATCGTTGCAGGCTCAGCCAAAGGTCGCGTGCTGAAAGTTCCCGCGAAGGGGACGCGTCCAACATCGGAACGCGTCCGCGAGGCGCTGTTTTCTCGCCTGGAACATATGAACGTGGTTGAAGACTGTCTGGTTCTTGACCTTTATGCCGGTTCGGGAGCATTGGGGTTAGAGGCCGCGTCACGAGGTGCCTCGCGCGTGGACTTGGTTGAAAAATCGGCACCGGCAGCGCGAATCATTGCTCACAACATCCGCGCAACCGGTCTGAAAGCGCGGGTTCATACCGCCTCGGCGGCCACCTTCTTGGGGGCGCGTGATTTTGAGACGCTCAGTGGAGAGTTTGATCTTGTGTTGCTTGATCCTCCCTATGACGTGAGCGAAGAAGAGGTGGCGGAGGTGCTTTCACGTCTTGGATCGTGGATCACCCCGGATGCGCTTGTCGTTGTTGAGCGTTCCAGCAGGTCACCAGAGCCTTTGTGGCCGGATTTCCTTGTGAAGGAAGATCAGCGGACGTGGGGTGAGACCGTCGCATGGTTTGCCGGTCCGCCCGTGAAAGCCGAAGTAGAGACCGACTTGGATCTCAGGTCAGTTCATTGAGCAATCGTCGTTAATCCCACCCGGCAAGGCTTGGGGGATACTATCGACTTCAATATCCTCGACTTACTAGAACAGGACGACAATGCGAGTTCTTTTTGCGGGATCATTTGATCCCATCACCATCGGCCACGCCGATATCATCACCCGCGCTGCCTCCTTCGCCGACGAACTAGTTGTTGCGGTGGGCATAAACCCTAAGAAGAAATACATGTTCGATCAGGACAAGCGTGTCGACATGGTGAACGCTGTCGTGGGTCAACTGGGGAACGTGCGCACCGTGAAAATGGAAGGGACGTTGATTGACTGCGCGAAGTCGAACGATGTTTCTTTCATCGTTAAGGGCGTTCGTAGGGCAAGCGATGTTGATACCGAGCTTGCCCAGGCCGCGGTGAATCGTGACCTTGGAGGGGTGGAAACTCTGTTTATCCCATCCCGACCAGAGCTGTTGTTGGTGTCCTCGTCAATGGTTCGTGAACTTCTTGACCTGGGATTAAGTGTTTCTCGGTATGTTCCGAACGAAATTGAGCCGTTTGTAGCGCAAAATAGAGCAAAGAAAGGTCACTGAGACCGCTTCAACGATCTGGAGGACACAATGTCGGATCCCGTAACGCCTGAACCCAGCGAAAACGAGACGTGGGATGAGAACACGGTTTACGGACCGTCGACCGTCATTGCTGCTCTCGATCAGATTGAAGCGCTCGTCGAAGAGGCCCGCGCTGTTCCGCTTTCGGCAATGATCATGCTGAACCGTGCGGAGATCCTGGATCTTCTTGACCAAGCACGTGAAGCGTTGCCGGAAGATTTGGTTGCTGCCGACGCTGTTGTTGCTGACGCCGATGCCGTTTTAGGGCGCGCAGATACCGCTGCCGAAACGACTATTGCTGAAGCTAATTCTCGTGCTCAGTCAACTCTGGACGAAGCCGAAGAAAAGGCGAAGCACATCGTCGATTCTGCGAACGAACAGGCTGAACGCACGGTTGCTCGTGCGAACGAAGAAGCTGAGGCTTCCGTAAATCAGGCTCGCTCTGAAGCTGAAGCGATTCTGGTCGACGCTAACGAGCAAGCGAAGCGTCTGGTTTCCAGCGAGAACATTACTCGTATGGCCGAAGATCGTGGTCGTGAGATTGTTGGTCAGGCTCGTAAGCAGGAAGAAGAACTGCGTCTGGGCGCTGACGACTATGTTGCGAAGTCGCTAGCTGAGCTGTCGGGTATGTTGGCGGATCTGCAGCGTCGCACTGAGGCCGGTCGTCGTGCCATCGCGGAGCGCCAGGGCATCGACGTGACTGACATTGATCTCGACAATGAGTGAGCCTCCTCTTGTCATCTCGTTGGTGACACTGTCGCGTCAGATTGGTTCTTTCCGTCACGAGGATCTGCATTGGGTTGCGCCCGATGATTTGAGGACTCCGTCAATGGGGGTTGAACCGGGCACTCCTTTAGATTTTGGGGTTGATCTGACCAGCGTTGATGATGGCGTATTGGTTCGCTTGACCACCAGTGTTGACCTAGTGGGCGACTGCGTGCGCTGTCTGGATCCGGTCAGTGTTCACCATGACATTGATACGTCGGATGTCTTCTTTGAAACGGCTCCCGTGGCTACAGAGGAGGACGACGAAGCCGATGACGTTCGCTTGATTGGTCAGCGTGACACGATCGATCTGGAGCCGATGATTCGCGATTCGATCGTGACGCTGGTGGATGATCGTCCACTGTGTCGGCCTGATTGTGGAGGCTTGTGTGACGTGTGCGGACAGAAGTGGGATGAGCTCCCTGAAGATCATGAGCACTTCCAGGTGGATCCGCGTTTAGCTTCTCTTGCTTGTTTTTTGGATCAGGCCAAAGACAACTAGGACTACTATCGGTGCCCAAGCACGCTAGGGTGGCTCCTCACTGCACAATTGTACGAACAGAAGTTGAAGACGGACGTATGTCGCATAAGAAGAAACTCCCAGTTCCCGCCAACACGGACTACGACCAGCTCATGGAACGTTGGGGATCGAGTATCGATCCTGACCTTCTGCTCCTTGCCCTGACTCATCGTTCATATGCGAACGAAGCCGGGGGGTTGCCGAATAATGAACGCCTCGAGTTCTTAGGGGACGCGGTTCTGTCAGTAACGACCGCGGATCGTTTGTTCCACGACTACCCGGATGTCGCGGAGTCATCTTTGTCGCAGATGCGCGCTTCCACGGTTTCGCAAACTCCGCTGGCGCAGGCTGCTCGTCGTATTGGGCTTGGGGATTTTATTTTCCTCGGCAGAGGAGAGGCCGCTTCTGGTGGCAGTGACAAGGATTCGATCCTTTCCGACACGTTCGAGGCGCTGATCGGGGCGACGTATCTGACGCACGGTATGGAGCACACGCGAGCCGTTGTGCTGGCCAATCTTGAGTTCCTGCTGAGCCAGGCCGAGGTACGAGGATCCCATCATGACTGGAAAACCTTGCTTGTCGAATATGCGAAGGCGCATAACCTTGGCGAAATTCGCTATGAGGTTGAAGGTTCGGGCCCGGATCATAACCGTTCTTTCACTGCGACCGTCTTCGCGTCGAATGTTGAAGAACCGTTGGCTGTTGCCAGCGCATCGTCGAAGAAGCACTCCGAGAGTGCGGTTGCGCAACAGGCTATGGAGCTTCTTTACTCTCGCCTTGGTGACTAAGAGGTGGCCAAAGAATGAAGAATCATCGCAATTTAACCGGTTCTTTGCGACTTCTTGCCCGACCGCTCGATATAGGATCTAGGACTTGTCTAGGATATGACTGTGACTGAAAACCCCAAGAATGCCAAGATTACTCGCGTCATGATCATCGACGATCATGAGATCGTTCGACGCGGTATTGCTGAGATTATTGATCGCGATGATGCCCTTGAGGTCGTTGCTGAAGCAGGTAGCGTCGCTGACGCCGTGCGTCGCGCAGATCTGGTTCGCCCAGACGTTGTTCTGGTTGATCTTCAGCTTCCCGATGGTACGGGTATCGATATTCTGAAGCAGCTTGCGGTTTCGCATCCGGAGATTCTGCCGATCGTGCTTACCTCGTTCGACGATGATGAGGCTTTGGCTGAATCTCTTGAAGCTGGTGCGCACGCTTACGTGTTGAAGACCGTGCGCGGTGCAGAAATCACGGACGTGATTAAGGCCGTTGCTGCTGGTCGTATTCTGCTGGACGAGCGCACGATCACGCGTCGTCGCGCTGACCATGATGATCCGACCGCTGACCTGACTCCGTCAGAGCGCAAGGTTTTGGAACTGATTGGCGATGGTCTGTCGAACCGTGAGATCGGTGAGAAGCTGGGCGTTGCAGAAAAGACCGTGAAGAACCACATCACGTCGCTTCTGTCGAAGATGGGCTTGCAACGTCGCACTCAGGTGGCAGCGTGGGTCGCTGGCCAGCGTGCGGCCGCGTGGAGGAACTAAAGCTTCGTTCTTTCTACTGGCTACGAGGCCGGGGCGCAGTTCGTACGAACTGCGCCCCGACCTGTATGAAGTTGGAACTTAGGCTAGCGGAGCGCGGAAGGTGATCCTGGCGCCGAGGCCTCCGATTCCGATTCCCTGTTCGAAGCTCCCACCACGGATGCGGGCGCGCTCGGACATGTTGGACAGGCCAGAGTTTCTGGTGTGGTTCGGGTCGATGCCTCGTCCGTCGTCGGCGATTGAAACGGTGACGTGCCCGTTTTCTCCCGTTCCCATGACGTCAACGGTCACCGAGCCCGCGGTGGCATGTGCATGGCGTGCGATATTGGATAGGCCTTCGCGCACGATGGCGACAATGTCATCTCCCAAGTCGGGGCCGATGCGATTGTCGATGGTTTCGATCATCAGCTGTTCGTCGTCTGCGACTTCGTTAATCGCGTGACCATCCAGTGTGATCAACAGGGATGGGGCAAAACCAAGGAAGGAACGTGTCAGTGATGCTTCGCGTCGAATACGTTCCACCAGTGCCACTGATTTGTCGGGTTCACGTAGGTTGTGGACGATTGCTCGGATTTGGCGTACGGCCTCGTCGATGGAGGCTAGAGCACGGTCCAGTGTGGCAGTAATGGCCTCAGGATTCGGGTGTCCGCTTTCTACTTCCACCTTGGCGGCATCCAGTTGCATGCCGGTGGCGAACAGCTGTTGGATCGCGAAATCGTGCAGGTCGCGTCCGATACGATCTCGCTCGTCGAGCAGTGTGGCCATGTCTTCAGCGTGCTTGGCGGAGGCGAGCTCCAGTGCCAAGGCGGCTTGAGATGCGAGTGATTCAGCCAAAGACAATTCGGACAGATCAAATTCTGGCTGTCCGATGCGACGAAGCAGGATCAGGATGCCAGCGGAGTTACCTCGCGAACGGAGGGGCGCGTAGAGCGCCGGTCCGAAGGCTGCAAGCTGAGGAAGACGCATGGTTTGCGCCCGCGCCATGGAGTCGACGATCATGCCCGTTCCTTCGTGGAGCACGCTCATCGCGCGCCCCTCGGGTGGGAAGACAACGCCGAGAAGAGTATCAGCCAGGTAGCCGTCAATGATTTCGGCAGCCCAGGTGTCACCAACGGAAGGCAGAACGATGATTGCCGTATCTGCACGTGAAACCTCTCGCACGGTCTGTGCGATCAGCTCAAGGGCTTCTTCTTCGTCGGTGCCTTCAAGCATCGTGGTTGTCAGCTGCTGGGAAGCGGAAATCCAGCGTTCTGTTCGACGCGAGTCCGCGTACAGGTGAGCGTTTTCCACTGCGACGCCCGCGGCGGGAGCAAGCATTGACAAAACATCGGCGTCAGAGGCTGTGAATCCGCCGTTCTTATCGGTCAGGAAGAGGCGTCCATACACCTGCTCGTTGATCAGCACGGATACGCCCAGGAAACTGGTGATTGATGCCGGAGGAATGTCCTCGCATTCGCTCATGTCGTTGATCAGTAGGTGACCGGTAGCGGGGATCTGGCTGATCAGTTCTTCTGGCATTGAAGGTGAATGTGGCAGTGCTTCGCTGGTGTGTTCGATCAGCTGGGATGCTTCGCCCCATGTGTCAAGGACGATCAGGGCGCCGTATGGTGCGCGGGTGAGCTTGCAGGCTTGGTCGACGAAGCTGGTCAGGGCCTTGCGCAGGTCGAGCGTGCTGGTGAGGTCAAGGGCGGCCTTCACCAGGGCGTGTTCTGAACCCCATGGCATTAGTTTTCCTCTTCCTGGCCGACAGCCCAACGGTAGGCCTGAGATGTTTCAAGAAGGTCGGCGTGTGTGCCTCGCGCAATCAATTCTGCTTGGGTTCTTTCGCCGCCTGATCGTCCGAAGAACAGGATCTCGTCGGCGTTTTCGAGGGCGCTCAGGCGATGCGAGATGAGCAGGATGCCACGCGTCGGATCCGAGAGCAGGTCGGAAATGAGCGCGTCAGCTGTCGACGCATCCAAGTGCTCGCCGGCCTCATCGAGGAGTAGCAGGGGAGCGGGTGAAGCGAGGCCTCGTGCGATGAGCAGGCGTCGACGTTCACCGCCGGACACTGTCGTGCCATCTGAACCGATCATGGTGTGGATCCCATCGGGCAGTGCTGCAAGCCAGCTGGCCAATCCAACGCGTTCAAGTAGAGCGATTGCACTCTCTTCGCTGAGCTCACCGTTGGCGACTCGCAGGTTTTCTAAGACGGATGTGGCGAAGATATGCGCGTCTTCGGTCGTGACATTGACGATCTTGGTGAGTTGTACGCGGTCGGCTTCCCATGCGTCCACGCCGTTCACCTGCGCAGATCCAGCCTTCGGCGGAATCATGCCAGCCAAAGTCAGCGCGAGCGTCGTCTTACCGATACCCGACTCGCCCACGATCGCGATGGATTTGCCCGGGTGCAATTCCAGATCGATCGAATCGACGAGGCTGGGGCCGCTTGGCCATCCGATCGTCAGGTTCGTGGCGGCAAGTGACGGAACGTCAGTGTGCACAACGGGGTGGGTAGCTACTTCGGTGGATTCGCCGAGCATCTCGTCAATACGGACTGCCGCGGTCGCGGACTTGACCAGCTGGACGCCTGCGGGGGCTAGTTCAGCGGTTCCCTCAAACGAGGACAGGGGAGTGAGAACAAGGACTGCGAGAAGCAGGCCGGTAATCATGCCACCTGTTGTTTGAGGAATGCCGATCAGCAGTGCGGCGATAACGGCTGCTCCCATTGCTGCTCGGTCGATCCCGGAAGCTAGAGCAGCCATCCGCGCACTGCGGTGTGAGGCTTCAACGAGCTTTTCTTCGGTCTCATCAATCGATGCTCTAAACGTCTCAAGTTCGCCGGACACCTGGAGTTCAGAGGTTCCCTCCATGACGGTCAGAATCTGTGTCGACAGATCAGTGCGCGCGCGAAGCGTATCAATTTGAGCGATTCGTGCAGCGTGCATCGACAGTAAGGGGGCTCCGACCCCCGATACCAAAAGACAGAGCGCAACCAGTAGCGCAGCGGGAATGGAAATGAGTCCAAGACCAATGACCGTACAGATTCCAACGATTGCTGCCATGCAGGTGGGGAGCAGGGTCTTGACAACCAGATCGCCCAAATCATCCACGTCTGCGCCCGTACGAGCAAGCAGATCACCGCGCTTCATCGCGGTCAAGCGGTCGATGGGATTGTGCGCGAGGCGGCGATAGAGGTTCTGGCGCAGGGCGTCCATGCCACGCAAAGCAACGCGATGGCTGGCCAAACGGCCCGCGTATCTCAGGAGTGCGCGCGATACGCCGAATGTGCGTACGCCAACGGCAGCGACGGTCAGGAACAAAACCGGTGGGTGCTCTGATGCCCTAGCGATCAGCCAAGCAGCAGTCGCACCAAGGGCAATAGCGGCACCAAGAGCACCGGAAGCAAGCAGAACAGAGAAGAGGAATGCTTTGGTATCGACCTCGACGAGGGGGAAGACTCGTTTCAGAGCACGCTTTTCTTCGCGAGTAATGAACAGCATCAGTTCACCGCCTTTTCTGGGTCGGTATCGGTCGCACTGACCGTCAAGATTCCTGGCAGATCAACATCGACGCTGGTCTGTGCCCAGTCATTGATCCCAAGTTGCGGATACTCTTCGATATCTTGGATGGTAGCGGGTGCGCTTTCAACCAGGATGACCAGATCGGCAATCGTCTTTAGTGCCTGGCGGTGTGCGATAACCAGAACCGTTTTCCCCTGTGATTTAAGAGCTCGAATAGCCCGCGTGATCTCTTCTTCGCTGACGGCATCAAGATGCGCTGTCGGCTCGTCGAGGATCACCAGCGGTGAGTCATTCACCAGTGCGCGCGTCAGTGCAAGACGCTGGCGCTGCCCAACTGACAAGCCAATGCCACCCACGCCAACCTTTGAATCCCAACCATCGGGCATTGCTTCAACAATGGTGTGGAAACCTGTTGCTTGCGCGGCTTCGACGAGGCCGCTTGTCACGGTTTTCAGCGCCATGTTTTCAAGGAGCGTGCCGGGAAGGATCGTCGGAGCCTGAGGAACCCACGTGATTTGTTTCCACCACGAGTTTGCATCGCAGTCGCTAACGTCGCAGGACGGTGTAGCCCCGTCAAGAGGAGCAAGGACAACGCTCCCCTTTGTCGGAGTCAGCAGGTTCAGAATCGTCAGAACAGTTGTCGACTTACCGGCCCCTGACGCACCTTCAAGAACGGTCAGCTGTCCCGGCTGAATCGAAGCTGAAAGATTGTGAGGAGCCCATGTACCGCGAGCCGCCACGCTCAGGTTTTCCAGCTCAATCGTGCATGATGAAATCGGGGGCAAAGAAACAGGTGAAGTGCTGTCCCCATCCGCCCCTGAATTGGGGGAAGAAGTTGAAGTGGTGAGCGTGGCCTCGTTACTGGGGGAAGAAACGAGGTGCGAAACGGTACGCGAAGCCTGCGGGCGCTCAGTTTCGATGATCTCGAAGGCGCTTTGTGCGGCGGCCACACCGTTCGCGGAAGCGTGGAATTGCGCGCCAACCTGACGAAGCGGTTCGAAGACTTCGGGGGCCAACATGATGACGGCGAGGCCGGTAAACAGGGTGACGTTGCCGGCGACAAGGCGCATACCGACCTCGACGGCAACAAGAGCAACCGACAGGGTGGAAAGGAATTCAAGGGCTGCACCCGACAGGAACGCGACGCGCAGGGTTGCCATTGTGGTGCGCGTGTTCTCTTTGCCCAGGGCTTCAAGGTGCGCACGAGGTCCATTCTCGCGACCCAGACTGCGCAGGGTAGGCAAGCCCGCCATGAGGTCAAGAAGCTGCGAGCCCAGACGCTCCATTGCGACCAGCTTCGCCTTCGACGAATCCTGAGTAAAACGACCGATCAACGCCATGAAAACTGGAATCAACGGAATGACGAAGAGCGCGATGACGCCCGACCATGCGTCCAAATAGAGCATGATAGCCAAAGCCAAAGGAGTTGCCGTCATCGTCAGAACAAGCTGAGGAAGGAACTTTACGAAGTAGGGGCCCAGATCATCTAAGCCACGCGTCAAAAGCGTTGTCGTGTCGGCGCCGTGAACTGCACGCCAGCGGGGACCGAGTTCTTCGGTCGCATGCAAAACCTCGCAACGAAGATCTCGGATGGCACTGTCTGCAGCGCGCTGACCGAGCGAATCGCGCAACCCAACAAGCAACCCACGAATAATGATCACGATCACCAGCGCAACAACGAAACCTGCAACGTCACTAAGGCGAGCGTTGCCGGTGATCACGGGGGAGAGCGCTGCCGAGATCAGTAGGGACTGAGTGATCACGGCAATGGCAATCAGCGTGCCGATGAGCCCCGTAATAATGATGGGTTTTCGTGCAGAACGCGCGTATTTCAAAAGCCGTGGATCAAAAGGTCGCATTGAACTATTTTGCCGTAATTTCTGGGGGAATCGGTAACTGAAAAACAGTGCGGACACGGCTGGAAGGCGGGGTGAATCGAGGTACGAAAGACCGGTATCCAGACGTTGGTGAATGTGGCACTGCAATCGTGGTGAAACACAACGGTGGCCCGGCACTGACGCACCGGGCCACCGAAGTGTTTAAAGATCAGCCAGCAAGGAAGTTCTCACCAAGACGGATCTTGGAGGGAATCAAGCCGGGGTTCTGATCGACGTCGCTAACCGACACGCGCTTGCGGAAGGCCCAGTAGGACCATGCCGTGTAGATAAGGACGATCGGCGTGAAGATCAGAGCAACGATCGACATGACAACCAGGGTTGCCGGTGAGGACGATGCCTGGTCGATCAAAAGCGAGTATGCCGGGTCGATCGAGGACTTCATGACGGCCGGAGCCATTGCCGAGAAGACCCAGGTGACGGTCGAAGCGATTGCGACAGCCATCAGGATGAAGGACAGACCTTCGCGACGCAGTGCCTTCTGGCTGAATGCGGTCGAGGCAATGATCGCGAGTGCTGCGACGAGCAATGGGATCCATGCCAGGACGTTAGCCGAGTAAGCGAACTGACCCCAGATCAGGAAGATTGCGGCAACGACGGTTGCTGCGATCGACAGGGGAGCTGCCAGGCCGTTTGCGCGCTCACGCACATCGCCTTCGGTCTTGAGCGCCAGGAACTGGGCACCGACTGCCGTGCAGACGGCCAGGATTGCGACGCCACCGAGGATAGTGAACGGGGTGAGCAGTGAGAAGAAGCCACCGGTCAGCTGGTGCGTTGCGGTTGCAAGCGAATTAGTGACCATATCGGGTGCGACAACAACGCCGGTCAACTCATCGACGACCTCGATCTTCATGCCCTGAACGAGGTTTGCGAATGCAACACCGAACAAAACGGGAACCAGGACAGCGGTCACGGTGTGGATAGTGTCCCACGCGCTACGCCACTTTGCCGTTGCGATCTTTGCGCGCCACTCAAGAGCGGAGATGCGCAGGATCAGGCAGAAGAGAATGAGGAACAGGGCAAGGTACATGCCCGAGAACATCGTGGCGTACCACTCTGGGAATGCTGCGAAGGTGGCGCCACCGGCGGTGAGTAGCCAAACCTCGTTGCCGTCCCAGTGGGGACCAATGGTGCGCAGCATCTGCGTGCGTTCTTCGTCGTTCTTGCCGATAACTTTCAGCAGGATGCCGACGCCGAAGTCAAAGCCTTCGAGGAACAGGTAGCCGGTCCAAAGAACAGCGATGAGGATGAACCAGAGGATTGAAAGTGTCATTGCAGTTTCGCCGCCTCTCAGTATCCGAAGGACAGGTCGCCGGCGGGAGCGTCGGTTTCTGTCTTCTTAGCGGTGTGGATGCCCTCGCGCACGTAGCGACGCATGAGCAGGAACCAGATAACGCCCAGCAGAGCGTAGAGCAGCGTGAAGCCGATCAGGGTTGCAAGAACCTGTCCGGCGGGAACTGCCGTTGAAATACCGGTGTCGGTCATCAGCATGACAGAACCGACCGGATCACCGTTCGAAAGACCTGCAATGTTCGGGACGACAACCCACGGTTGACGACCGATTTCGGTGAAGATCCAGCCGAAGGTTGCTGCCAGGAACGGTAGGGGCAGGTTGATTAGTGCCATCGTCGACAGTGACTTCGAACCGGGGACGGTGCCCTTGCGGGTAACCCAGAGACCCCAGAGTGCGAAGATCAGGGAGAGGATGCCAAGGCCGATCATGAGGCGGAACGACCAGAAGGTTGCCATCTGCGGGGGAACGAAGTTGTAGTGAGCTGCATTGCCGTACTTGGCGGTGAAGTCAGCGTTCGAGTTCAGCAGTTCGACCATGCGAGCCTGCTCGTCAGCGACACCTGCGGAGGTTGCGCTGAAGTCATTGTGCGACATGAAGGAAGCAACGCCGGGGATCTCAATGAACTTGGTGGGTGCTTCGCCGGAGGAATCCAGTGGGCAGGAACCGAACTGAGCGACGGTGAAGGCAGCGCCATCGGTGTCGACGCAGATGCCTTCGGCGACTGCCATCTTCATCGGCTGAAGCTTGACCAGTTCCTGGCCCTGGAAGTGGCCGGTGCCCATGACGCCGAGAGCGCCGATAAGCATGACGATCAGGCCGAAGCGTGCAACGGGATGCCAGACGTTCTTTGCCTGGCTGGTTGCTTCTTCACTGCCTTCGCGCTGTGCGCGAACCATCCACCAGATGGAGATGCCGGCAACCAGAGAGCCTGCGGCAAGCCATGCGGTGGTGATGACGTGGGTGTATTCCCAGATGAGCGCCGGGTTTGCGAGGAGCTTGAAGAAGCTCATGGAACCGTCGAGGACTGCGCGTCCAGCTTCGGGGTCGTACTTTGCGCCGACCGGGTGCTGCATCCAGGAGTTTGCGCCGAGGATCCATGCGGCCGAAACGGCGGTGCCGATGGCGACCAGCCAGATGGTGGCCAGGTGCATGCCCTTCTTCAGGCGACCGAAACCGAAGATCCAGAGGCCCAGGAAGGTGGATTCCATGAAGAATGCAAGGAGTGCTTCGACTGCGAGCGGTGCACCGAAGATGTCACCGACGTAGCGGGAGTATTCCGACCAGTTCATACCGAACTGGAATTCCTGGACGATACCGGTGGAAACGCCCAGTGCGAAAGAGATGATGAGGAGCTTGCCGAAGAAGCGGGTGGCGTGGAGCCATTCCTGCTTTCCGGTCTTGTGCCAGAACGTCTGCATGAGTGCGACAAGGAGTGCCAGTCCGATGTTCAGTGGAACCAGCACGAAGTGGTAGACGGTAGTGATACCGAACTGCCACCTGCCGAGCATGACAGAGTCGAGCGCTGCCTGCGCGAGGGTCATTGTGCTCGCCTTCCCTCAAATAGTTCGTTGATGGATGGTGCGCGTAGTGACTTTGGACCCAACAAGCGGGACCATCGTCACGTGCTTACCTGTCAATCTAGCCCATGATTATTCGCTTTTGCGTTGATTTTTGAGAAAAAGGCGGTTATCTGACAGACCTGATACTTTCGTCATTATTTGGGCTGTTTTTTGAGTCGAAAGTCCCGCCTTTCCAGTTTTCAGAGGGAGCTTCGGCGATGTTCAAGTGGGTATTTAGCTGACAGTTGGTTTTATAAATTTACGAGGCCGAGATGCGCCGTATGTAACTGTGTCCCTTTAAACGGCTCGGGTAAAAATGTGGCAAACTTGAGTGTGTATCGGACATTGCGGACACACCTTCGCAATGAGATAAACGTCGAAGACGCCTCATGCGCCGACGTTTCGACCGCGATTAGCGGTAACCGTCAGGATTTCCGCCCCTAGAGGGCGAGGCCGAGGGACCGGCTCGGTGTGGGACCGTGTCCTCACAAATGGAGAATTGTGACCACTGAGAATGCCTCTTCGGCACCTTCAGCGCCTGCAGCGTCATTGCTGTTCCAGCAACCTGAGTTCCAGGCTCCCGTTTTTCAAGCACCTGTCGAGCAACCCGCTCCGGCTCGTTCGTCGCGCTCGCAGTCTCGTTCAAACGACGAGGCCCCTGCGGAAACCCCCACGCGTGAAAAGCGTTCTCGTAAGACTCGTAAGACCGTAAAGGCTGATGCGGATACCAGTGAAGCCCAGGTTGAAGAGGTAACTGATTCCGCTCAAGCCTCTCAAACTCCTGATACTGATACGAAACGCGCGCGTCGTCGTACCAAGTCAAATGACACGGTTCAGGCAGATGCGAACAAAGGTGAAGAGGCCCAGGCAGAAGACACTGCATCGTCGGATACTACGCAGTTAGAAGACGATGGGGAAGAGACCTCAACGCGCCGTCGTCGCCGTCGTCGCACACGTTCCACCTCATCCGACGAAGGTGACGTTAACGACCAGGTGAAGGCTCTCAAGGGGTCGACTCGTCTGGAAGCGAAGAAGCAGCGTCGCAAGGAAACTCGTCGTGAAGGTCGCCGTCGCCACGGTATTACTGAGTCGGAGTTCCTGGCTCGTCGCGAGTCCGTGAATCGTCAGATGGTGATCCGAGATCATGATGGTCTGGATCAGATTGCGATCCTCGAAGATGATCTGCTGGTAGAGCACTACGTTGCTCGTCGCACCCAGAAGTCGATGGTCGGCAACATCTACCTCGGTCGCGTGCAGAATGTGTTGCCCTCAATGGAAGCCGCATTCGTTGATATTGGCCGTGGTCGTAACGCCGTCCTCTATGCCGGTGAAGTGAACTGGGATGCCGTTGGTCTTGAAGGCAAGCCGCGTCGCATCGAGTCTGCTCTGAAGTCGGGTGACCCGGTTCTGGTCCAGGTGACCAAGGATCCGATCGGCCATAAGGGCGCGCGTCTGACCAGTCAGATCACGCTGGCGGGACGTTACCTGGTGCTGATCCCGAACGGCTCCATGATGGGTATCTCGCGCAAGTTGCCCGATCGTGAGCGCACCCGTCTGAAGAAGATCTTGAAGCAGGTTATTCCCGCCGGTTCGGGCGTCATCGTACGTACCGCAGCTGAAGGTGCAACCGAAGAACAGATTCGTGACGATGTCGCACGCTTGAGCGCGCAGTGGACGTCAATCGAAGAACAGCAGAAGAATACGAAGACCGCTCCGACGTTGTTGCGTGGCGAACCCGAGCTTGCTGTCCGTGTTGTCCGCGATATCTTCAACGAAGACTTCTCGAAGCTTGTGATCGAAGGAAATGAAACCTTCGAAACCGTCAAGTCTTACGTGGATGAACTTTCACCGGAACTGTCTGACCGCGTCGAAAAGTGGGTGGGCACCGATAACGTGTTTGTTGCTCACCGCATTGACGAGCAACTGTCGAAGGGGATGGACCGCAAGGTCTGGTTGCCGTCGGGTGGCACGCTCATCATTGACCGTACGGAAGCGATGACGGTCATTGACGTCAACACCGGTAAGTTCATTGGCGCCGGTGGCACACTGGAAGAAACCGTGACGCACAACAACCTTGAGGCTGCCGAAGAAATCGTTCGTCAGCTGCGTCTGCGTGATATCGGTGGCATCATCATTGTCGACTTCGTTGACATGGTGCTCGAATCTAACCGCGATCTGGTTCTCCGTCGTCTGGTCGAGTGCTTGGGTCGTGATCGCACGCGTCACCAGGTCACAGAGATTACTTCTCTCGGTTTGGTGCAGATGACGCGTAAGCGCGTGGGTGAGGGCCTCGTCGAAGCTTTCTCAACCCCGTGTGAAGCGTGCGAAGGCCGCGGCTTCATCGTCCACGATCATCCTGTTGAGCTCTCGGACTCACAGCACCACACGGGGGCCGCCCCGAAGTCGAATAAACGCAAGAAGGCTGAGCGCATCGAAGACTCCGCCGAGCACGAAAAGGCCAAGCAGGCTCTGTCCGCCATTGCCGCTGCGTCGCGCAAGTCTGACGAATCCGAAGTGTCTGCCTCCGTTGATTCTCCGGTCAACGAGGCCGCCTCCGCGGGTGAGAACTCTGCTCCCGAATCAAAGGGTGGTAAGGGACGCAAGCGTGTGCACGAAAAGGCCGATTCGAACGTCGCTGACTCTGCTTCACCTGCCGGAGAAACGGGCGAAAACGAACAGGAACAGCCTGTGAAGAAGCGTCGTCCGCGTCGCGCAGTCCGAGTGTCATCAGAAGAAACACTCTCTTCTTCGACTGAGGCTGAAAAGAGCGAATCGAAGGCTGATGTCACCGCTCAGATCACACCACGTGAATCCGATTCCGCGGGCCAGGCAGGCAATAACTCTGAAAAGACTGCGCGGCCTCGTAGGCCTCGTAGGGCAGTCTCGATGGATTCTGCCCAGCCGGATGCGAGCGAGCCCGTAGCAAATGCTGCGCAGGCGAACGAGCCTGAAGCTAAGAAGGCAAGCGGGTCCAAGACTCGCGCGCGATCGGCGTCGGCTCACTTAGCATCGTCCGCATCTACGCCTCGAAAGACGCGCAGGCGTGTTGTCACCACACCAAGCGTTGAACCGGGAAAGACGGCTCCCGCTCTGGTGTTGGACTTGCCCGCTAGGGTAGAGGATCCGGTAACAGTGGTTGCCCCCACGATGACAACGGATGCGTTGACTTTACCTGAAGCCTCCACGTCTAGCGCTTCCAAGCCGAAGCGTCGTCGTCGCCTCGCCACCCAAAGCGGCGACGAGACTGCCTGATTTATCTAAACTAGGGTGACTCGGCGTGTCGCCAAAAATTGCAGGGTGTGGAATCGCACAGCGTAAAACCCCTGTTTTTGGCTCATACAAGTTGCCCTAAGATAGGCAAATCAGCTAAATTTGATCGTCGGCGCGACCAGCGCCAGCGGGATAAATATTGAAACGCTGTTCAAGCGAATCCCGTTCCGTATATCTAGAAGAGATGAGCTACACGTGGTCTACGCGATCGTCAAGGCCGGCGGCCGTCAGGAGAAGGTCTCCGTCGGTGACGTCGTCGTCGTCGACAAGGTTTCCGAAGAAATCGGTTCCAGCATTGAGCTTCAGCCGCTGATGCTGGTTGATGGCGATGCCATCACCGTCGATGCTGCCAAGCTTGGCAAGGTCACCGTCAAAGCAGAAATTGTGGACGCAACTAAGGGTCCGAAGATTTCCATCATCAAGTACAAGAACAAGTCGGGCTACCGTAAGCGCCAGGGACACCGTCAGAAGCTGTCGGTTGTCAAGATCACTGAGATCGCCTGACCTGAGACCGATTCGAGCAGAAAGTAGTTTCTGATGGCACATAAGAAGGGCCTTGGTTCCTCCCGTAACGGCCGCGACTCGAACGCTCAGCGACTGGGCGTTAAGCGCTACGGCGGTCAGCTTGTGAACGCAGGCGAGATCATCGTTCGCCAGCGTGGCACTCACTTCCATCCGGGCGACGGCGTTGGTCGTGGCAAGGATGACACCCTCTTCGCCCTGCGTGCAGGCGCCGTTGAGTTCGGTGTGAAGCGCGACCGTAAGGTTGTCAATGTCGTTGAGCCGGTCTCTGCCTGAGACCGATCGCTTGAAGGGGGCGTCCGGCACATGCCGGGCGCCCTTTTCACATAACTTTGATGTGCAGAGGTTTGTGCACAGACCCTCGGATCATTTTAAGGAGACGAAATGGCAGACTTCATTGATCGCGTGACGATCCATGCTGCTGGTGGCAATGGCGGTAACGGTGTTGCCTCAATTAAGCGTGAGAAGTTCAAGCCGCTCGCTGGCCCAGATGGTGGCGACGGTGGCAATGGCGGTTCCGTCATCCTCGAAGTTGATCTGCAGGTGACGACGCTCCTGACGTATCACCGTGGTCCACACCAGAAGGCGAGCAACGGTACGCCCGGCATGGGTGACTTCCGTCAGGGTAAGAACGGCGAAGACATTATTCTTCCCGTTCCCGACGGCACTGTTGTGAAGTCCCCGTCCGGTGAGTTGCTTGCTGACCTCACTGGTGCAGGCGAGCGTTTCATTGTAGCTGAAGGTGGCCGAGGTGGCCTAGGTAATGCTGCGCTTGCTTCGAAGGCGCGTAAGGCTCCTGGCTTCGCTCTGCTGGGGGAGCCCGGCGAAGAACGCGATGTTGTTCTTGAACTGAAGTCGGTCGCAGACGTTGCTTTGGTCGGTTTCCCGTCGGCTGGTAAGTCGTCGATTATCGCTGCGATGTCGTCTGCCCGCCCGAAGATTGCGGACTACCCGTTTACTACGTTGATCCCGAACCTTGGTGTTGTGCAGGCTGGCGATGAACGCTACACGATTGCTGACGTTCCCGGTCTGATTCCTGGCGCTTCTTCCGGTAAGGGTCTCGGCCTTGACTTTCTGCGTCACATTGAACGCTGTGGTGTGATTGTACACGTGCTGGACACCGCCGCCTACGAATCCGAGCGCGAACCCCTGTCTGACCTGAAGACAATTGAAGCTGAACTGGCCGCCTATCAGGGCGATCTTGGCCAGATTGAAGGCTACGTTCCACTGATGGAACGCCCGCGTGTCATCGTCCTTAATAAGGTCGATGTGCCGGACGGTCGCGACTTGGCAGAGATTACGCGCCCCGAACTAGAGCAGTTCGGCTGGCCGATCCACGAGGTTTCTGCCGTCACGCACGAGGGTTTGAAAGACCTGTCCTTCACGCTGGCCGCCCTGGTGAAGAAGCACCGCGAATCCCTGCCTGAACGTCAAGCACGACCGGTTATTCGTCCGAAGGCTGTCGGGTCGCGTGACACCGTCACTGTTGCTCGCGTCCAGATGGATGGTGAAGAGGTCTTCCAGGTTCGTGGTGATAAGCCTGAACGCTGGGTTCGCCAGACTGACTTTGCGAATGACGAAGCGATCGGCTACTTGGCTGACCGTCTTGCTGCCGCAGGCGTTGAAGACCAGTTGATGAAGGCCGGTGCCTTCGCCGGAGATACCGTCGTCATTGGTCCGCTGGATACCGGCATCGTCTTCGATTGGGAACCGACGCTTACCACCGGTCCGGAACTGCTGGGACAGCGTGGCACTGACTTGCGTATTAACCAGTCGGCTCGCCCGACGCGTAAGCAGAAGCGCGAGATCCACCATCAGGTGATGGACGCGAAGACTGCGGCGCGTGAAGAACTATGGACCGAACGCCAGAAGGGCGTGTGGACCGACCCAAATAGCGAAAACTGAAAACCACTTACCCCTAAGGCAAGGACTCGAAGTGACTCCTTCGTGTGACGGCCGTATCAACGATGCGAACCGTATTGTCGTCAAAATTGGATCCTCGTCGCTGAGCCGCGATGATGGTGGCCTGGATCTGAACCGTATTGATTCCGTAGCGCGCTTGGTCGCGAAGTGGAAGACGCCGGGTAAAGAGATCATCATTGTCTCTTCCGGTGCGGTTGCAGCGGGTCTGGATCCGCTGGGATTCAATTCGCGTCCGCGCGATCTGGCAAGCGTTCAGGCTGCTGCCGCGATGGGGCAGGGGCTCCTGGTTGCTCGCTGGACGGCAGCATTTCAGGCGCACCACCTTGATGTCGCTCAGTTGTTGCTCACCACTGAAGACGTTATGCGTCGCGAACACTACACGAACGTGCGTTCTGCGCTTGCCCGCCTGCTCAGCTGTGGCGTTGTTCCGATTATTAACGAGAACGATGCGGTCACTACTCGCGAGCTTCGCTTTGGCGATAATGATCGTCTGGCCTCGTATGTGGCGCAAATGGTTGCAGCCGACGCGCTGATCCTGTTGACCGATGTTGATGGGTTGTATACCGCGCCTCCCAGCCATCCGGGTTCGCAGCTCATTCGCGAGGTTCATTCGACGGACGACCTGCATGCTGTCTTGGTGACGGGATCGGCCTCGAAGGTGGGCACCGGAGGCATGGTGACGAAGGTTCAGGCTGCGACGATGGCTGCGACCTCCGGCATTGGGGTGGTCTTGACTAGCGCGGATGAACTGGGGACTGCACTGTCGGGGATCGCGACGGGTACATGGTTCGCGCCTTCATCGGTTCGCCCGGCATCGCGTCGCCTCTGGATTGCTCACGCTGCGCATTCTCGTGGCGAAATCATCGTCGACGAGGGAGCGGGTCGTGCAATCACTGCGGGCAAAAAGTCTTTGCTGGCTGCCGGCGTTGTTCGCATCATCGGACACTTTGATTCCGGCGATGTTGTAGATATCGCTGGTCCAACTGGCCTGCTGGCGCGAGGCATCGTCTCCTACGACTCCGATGAGGTCGCACATATGGCGGGTTTGTCTGCTGAAGATCTGCGTCTTTCGGGTTGGGAGCATCCACGCCCGATCGTGCATCGTGACGACTTGGCACCGCTGGTCTAGTACTGCTCGGCGCTCCAACCTGTGGGAAAATGGGGACATGACTGACCAGATTCCTGATATTTCAGATCTGACTACGGTTGCGCGCACGGCATCCTTGTCGCTCACCGCGGCGACAGCTGGCGTGAAGAATCGCGCGCTGGAAGCAATTGCGACTGCCCTTGAAGAACGGTCCCGCGAAATCTTGTCTGCGAACCAGCTGGATTTGGTGCGAGGTCGTGAAAACGACATGTCCGCTGGGCTCTTGGATCGTTTGGCTTTGGATCAGTCGCGTATCGCGTCAATTGCTGATTCTGTTCGCGACGTCGCCAGCTTGCCGGATCCGGTCGGTGAGATCGTCCGTGGAACCGTGAATGAGCTGGGTCTTCGTATCCGTCAGGTGCGCGTGCCGATGGGCGTTGTCGCAATGATTTACGAGGCTCGTCCGAATGTGACGATTGATGCGACAGTGCTTGGCCTGAAGTCCGGTAACGCGGTTATTTTGCGCGGTGGTAGCGCGGCGTTTCACTCGAATCAGGCGATCATTACCGTGATGCGTGATGCTCTTGAAAGCGTTGATCTGCCCGCTGATTTAGTTCAGACGGTTGACCATCTGGGACGTCCTGGTGCGACGGCTTTGATGCGTGCTCGTGGAGGCATCGATGTCCTCATTCCGCGCGGTGGCGCGGGCTTGATCCAGGCTGTCGTCGAAAACTCAATTGTCCCTGTCATCGAAACGGGCACGGGTAACTGTCACGTTTACGTTGATGAAGGCGCGGACTTGGAAGCCGCTGAACGCATCATTATGAATGCGAAGACTCAGCGTGTTGGTGTCTGCAATGCGGCAGAGACTCTCCTTGTGCACGAAGTCGAGGCCGAGCGTTTCCTGCTGTCGGCGCTGACTCGTTTGGCAACAGCTGGCGTTACTCTGCACTTGGATCCTGCTTCTGCCCAGATTGCTCGTCAGACCCCGTCGATTGACTCCGATATGTGGGTTGAGGCAACCGAAGAAGACTGGGCAACCGAATACCTGTCGATGGATTTGGCTGTGCGGGTTGTTCCCTCGATTGATGAGGCCATCGCCCATATTCGTCGCTACTCGACCGGTCACACTGAAGCGATCTGCACCCGTTCCCTTCAATCCGCGAACCGTTTCCAGACTGAGATTGATTCGGCTGCCATTGCGGTTAACGCGTCGACCCGTTTCACTGATGGTGGCCAGGTTGGCTTAGGCGCAGAGATCGGTATCTCGACTCAGAAGCTTCATGCTCGGGGTCCGATGGGTTTGGCTGAACTGACGACAACGCGGTGGATTATTGAAGGCGATGGGACGGTTCGTCCATGAGTGACCAGACTTGCGCGCAGGCCAGTAGCGTCGATGGTGTCGAGGCGCCCGATGATGCTCTGACCACCAGTGCGGCTAAAGAGTTTTCAGCTGGTCGGCCTCGTCGATCCATCGGGATCATGGGTGGAACTTTCGACCCCATTCACCACGGACACCTTGTCGCGGCGTCGGAAGTGATGGAAGTCTTCCAACTTGACCAGGTTGTGTTCGTGCCCGCGGCGATGCAACCGTTCAAGGCCGGGCGCAAGGTGACCAGTGCCGAACACCGCTATCTGATGACGGTTGTTGCTACAGCGTCGAACCCGCGTTTTACCGTGTCTCGTGTTGATATTGACCGTGGTGGGACAACGTACACGATCGATACGCTGACCGATCTTGCGGCGCAATACTTGGAGGATACGGACTTCTACTTCATTACGGGCGCAGATGCTCTGGCGCAGATCGCCCAGTGGAAGGACGCGGATAAACTGTTCGAAATGGCGCATTTCGTTGGCGTTACTCGTCCAGGACATCAATTGGATGCGTCGGGTTTGCCTAGTAATTCGGTGTCGTTGCTGGAGGTCCCCGCAATGGCGATTTCGTCAACGGACTGCCGTAAGCGCGTCGAAGGTGGGCATCCGGTCTGGTATTTGGTGCCCGACGGTGTTGTCCAGTACATCAAGAAATACGACCTGTACACGGATCTGTGACGGGCAAAGAATTCGCCGGTCAACGGCGCGAAGAAAAGGAAAACCACGTGTGTGACGCACAAAAGGATCTGCAGGACGTCATCGTAGAGGCTGCGATCGACAAGTTGGCGACGGATCCGGTGGCGGTGGACGTGGGGAATCGTCTGGCGTTGGCTGAGTCATTTCTGATTTTTTCTGCTCCTACGGATCGTCAGGTGCGCGCGATCGCTGAAGAAATCATGGATCAGACGGCAAAGCAGTTGGGTGTGAAGCCTGATCGTATCGAGGGTCGTACAGGTGGCACGTGGGTGCTGATCGACTACGGTGAGCTGATCTGCCACGTTCTGACCGATGAACAGCGCGAGTTCTACGCTCTGGAAAAGCTCTGGGCAGACGGTAAGGTGACGCACCTTGCTCCCGAGGGAGAGGCCGCACGCGTTGCCGGTTTTGTTGTGGCGCCGGGCACGGTGGGTGCTGGGGTCGGTACTCCGATGTCGGCGGCTGAGGTTGTTGCGTCGATGGGTGATACGCGAGGCATGGACTTGGCGTCAGCGATTGCATCAGGCGCGATGGATTTAGCCGTCGATTCTGACGCTGAGGAAGAGTGATCATGACCGAGCCTGCTACTTCTGCACCCGCTACTGTCACCGCACCTGCCAGCGACACTAACTTTGCTGTTGAGCCACACGATGACGGTGCGAACCGTATTGTGTTCGTGCGTCACGGACAGACGGACTATAACGTTGAGCGGCGTTTCCAGGGCGTGATTGATCGTCCGTTGAATACGTGTGGTCGTAAGCAGGCTGAGCGCGCTGGCGAGGTTCTAGCGAAGCGTGTCCTGTCACGGAGTGCTCAGGTTGGTGTGAGTGTTGCTTCCCAGACCTCGAATAAGGTTGTGATTGTTTGTTCGCCTCTGTCGCGGGCCTCGGAAACTGCTGAGCTGCTGGCTGGAGTGTTTCGTGCCCAGGGCGGCGATGTTGAAGGGCCGATCGTGGATGAGCGCCTGATTGAGCGCAACTACGGCCTGTTTGAGGGACTAACCCTGCCGGAGGCTCGCGAAAAGTATCCGGATTTGGTGGATGCGTGGCGTCAGACGGGCGAGAGTGGCGAGGCGTCAATTGAGCCATCGGATGTTGTGGGGGCGCGCGTGCGGGATGCTGCTTTTGAGGCGGCTGGCCAGGCTCCTTCGGATGCGACTGTCATTGTAGTTGCCCACGGTGCAGCAATTTTGCGCGGTCTGATTACCTGCATGGGCTTGAACCCGCTTGAATTTGATGCGATGCGTGGCTTGGATAATTGTCACTGGTCAGAGCTTGTTCGCGTGGGTGGGGGAGGTTCCGGCGCGTCGGGTGCTCCGTCTTTCCGTTTGGCTGCGCACAATATTGGATACCGCGAGGATGTGTTGGGCGCGTAAGCATCGCGCATCTGCTTGTCGCATGGATCCTGTGATCGCGACTGGTGTGATGGCCTGCACGGGGTTTCGATTTTACGAACCGGCTGGCGTTCCGTTATGCTTAACGGGTCGCAAGCGCGATGAACTGAATACGGGGCTATGGCGCAGTTGGTAGCGCGCTTCCATGGCATGGAAGAGGTCAGGGGTTCGAATCCCCTTAGCTCCACTGAAGGGACGCTCATTTTGATACAAAGTGGGCGTCCTTTTGTATGCCCGAAATCTGAACGAAAAGCCAGGTCAGAGAGGATTTGTTTTCGTCTGGTCTGTTGGGCGGTGCCTGCAGGTAGGGGAGTAGGGCAGCCGAACCCAGCGCCGAAGAGGTTCCCTCGACGTCCCCAACTTCATCGCGGTATCGGCGATCACGCGGGTTTCAGACACTCCCAGATTATCCCGCAGACGATCCTCAACAAGCCTGACAGCCCGCTCCCCAAAAACTTTTATATAGTTCCTTGGCATGCGAAATCCTCTCACAAAAACCTCGGAACAAAACCCGGGATGCTTCAACGCCGAATCCTTGCTGTGCGGGGGAACCTTGTTAGATACTAAATTATGACTATCGCTGAATGGATTGTGCTCGCGGTTCTCGTGCTAGTTGGATTTGCCATTTGGTGGCATTTCTCTCTGCGAAGGAGAATTGACAAGAGAATGCATGAAGCTCCGCCTGAAGAGCGTGAAGCTTTGATGAAAGTTCAACGAGATATTGATCGTGGCAAGGCGGCGCGCCAGGGGTTCTTCTTCTAGGTACCGTAGACTGCGACTCGTCTACAAGGAATGTCTGATGACTGGGCTTGGCCAGGATCGCGCTAACCAGAGACCTGTGGCAGCCAAATTAGTTGATCCGTCTGTGTGAGTATTCGGTAGTCACGGTAGGGCGCCCAACGCATGAACTTTGGGTTCGGACACGAGAGTTCTTCTCGGAGGTCTCTTGATACCCTAGTCTGCGCTCTGTGGGGCTACTCGTTCGAGAACGAGTACTGGCACATCACCGACGTATCAGAGAAATTAAAACTAGGGCAAACGCCTAGGAAGCAAACCCAGGACACTTCACGGGTTTGGCCTGATAGTGAGCATCAAAGGTGTACCTTTCACGTATTTACTCAAATCCGCCAGGCCACTACCACGCGCCCGAAACTAGAGGCTTCTCAAGAGCTGTACTCATTGGGAAAACAGTTGTTAAGGGTTAAAACACTGGCCAAGCCCCGGTCTGGATGGTCGACTACCAGGCCTGGGACCAGTACTGGAGCGGGTTTTTAGCTGAGAAAACTCTTGCTGTTACAGGGTGGGCATACACTCATGAGCGTCTAGTTAGAGTACGTAACAGTATTAACAAGCTCATCAGCCGTGGCGTATTGTTTACGTTTTGTGATCCCGCCTGGCAAATGCCCGTGCCAGCGATGAATAACCAAATCGAAGGCGCGATCACCTCCTCTCTTCGTCACATGCTGCGCGGCCATCGCGGCATGGGTCTAACCCGGCGTATCAAAGCAATCTTTTGGTGGTGCTACATGCGCACCGAGAACCCGCTACCAGCCGCGCAAATCCTTAAAACCATGCCCACAGGCACCGACATAGAAAACGCCTGGCAACAAGCCAGCCTCAAACACCACACCAGTGGAATCATCGCAAAATGGGCAGACGCCATCGCATGGAACGAACTACACCACACCACCCCATACAACAACACCTGGGACTAACCCCCAGCAACACAATTTGTCCTATAACCCCGAAACCGAAGCTTCGGACCCCGCTCGATTGCGCAACTCCCGTCCACGAGGAGTGGCGTGTGATAGAGGCTCAGGCCTCCTGGAGGGCTGCCTTCTCTTCCTTGCTTAGGCGCGCGATTCCAATGCCGGTCGCCCCCCAAAGCATCGCGAAGCAGATGGCGATCCAGTTGCACACGGCCCACGGCAGGTACGCGAGGGTGGCGACTCCGAGCGTGCCCGCCATATAGGCGCCAGCAGACGTCCAGGGGAGGATCGGCTCCCACAGAGTCGCCGAGTCCTCGATCGTCCGTGAGAGGTTCTTCGGGTCGAGCCCCCGTTTGATGTACTCGCCCCGGAGCATCTCGCCGGGGATAAGGAGGGATACCTGGCCGTTCGAGGTGATGCCGATTGTCGCGAGGCCCGTGACGATAGTCGCGACGATGAGGCCAAAGGTTCCCTTAACCGGCTTGAGGAGGGTGGAGATGAGCACATCGAGCGATCCGGAGACCGAGACAACGCCAGCGAAGGTGATCGCGCAGAAGCAGATGAGGAGGACGGACATCATCGAGTTCATGCCGCCCCGATTGAGGAGTCGCGTGACATCCTCGATGACGGACGAGGCGTCGAATCCGGCCTTCCCGACCATCTCGACATCGAATCCGTTGACGGCAGCGACGACGGTGTTCTTGAAGGAGATGCCCTCGAAGACGACAGCGTTGAACATCGCGACGGCGCTGGACACGAGGATGACGGGAATTGTTGGCTTCTTCCACATCGAACCGCCCAGGACGATGATCACCGGCAGCAGGAGCAGGAGGTTCCAGTTGAACGCCGAATCGAGGGTGCCGAGGATAGCGCCGACCTTCTCGGGGACCTGGCCGCCGGACAGGCCGAGGCCGAAGAGGAGGTAGACGACGGCCGCCGTGAGGAAGGAGGGGAGAGTCGTCCACAGGAGGTGGCGGATGTGCGTGAACAGGTTGACGCCGGTTGCCATCGAGGCGATGTTCGTCGTGTCCGACAGGGGGGAGAGCTTGTCTCCGAAGTAGGCGCCCGACACGACTGCGCCGGCGACCATCGCGAGGTTCGCGTCCATGCCGACTGCGACGCCCATGAAGGCGACGCCGACCGTGCCAGCGGAGCCCCAGGAGGTTCCTGTACACAAGGAGACGATCGCGGTGACGACGAGGGCGATCACGGCGAGGAACTGTGGGTCAATGATCTTCAAGCCGTAGTAAATGAGCATCGGGATTGTGCCGCCAGCCATCCACGTTCCGATCAGCATGCCGACGGAGATGAGGATGAGGATTGCGGGCATCGTCTTCGCGATTTTCTCCGCGACCGAGTCCATGATCTCGTTCCACGAGTACCCGAGACGCCAGGCGACCAGGCCAGCGATGACAGCCGAGGCGATGAGGAGGGGTTCGACCGGGAGCTCGGCGAAGATGTAGCCGCCTCCCAACAGGACGATCAGCGTGATGACCGGGACTGCGGCGAGGAGCAGGCTCGGAGTCCTGCGCTCGGCCTTCGCCGGGGCGGTGGGGGTTGTTGGAGACATCGTTGTCCTTTCGATGGGTCGTCAGTTCCTCGTGAGCGCCCCGGCGAGCCGGGTGATCCCCTCGAGGAGTTCTTGGCGGGGGAGTGCTGTGTTGATACGGAAGAATCGATCGTATGCGGGACCGAAATCGGGTCCCGGGCTGACCGTGACGGAGGCGGCGCGCTCGGCGCGCACGAGGTCGGCTTCGGAGCCGATGTACGCGGAGGCGTCGATCCACAGGAGATAGGTGCCGTCCGGGTCCGAAACCCTCGCCTCCGGCAGGAGGCGCGCGAGGAGGGACCTCGCGGCTTCGAGGTTGGCGTCGATTTCCTTCGCGAGGGCGTCGACCCACGCGTCGCCCTTCGTCCACGCGGCGATGGCCGCCGGGATGGCGAAGTAATTCGGGTTGTGCAGACCCATGCGCCTCTTCGCTGCCTCGAGCTCGGCGCCGAGGGGCCCGTGGACGCAGATCGCCGTCGCTTCGAGGCCCGCGATGTTGAAGGTCTTGCCGGGAGAGGCGCAGTGGACGATCCGTCCGCTCATCCACAGGTCCTTCGCGACGCGGGCGAGGGCCGAATAGCGCTGCCCGCCGGGGCGCTCGAAGTCGCAGTGGATGTCGTCGGAGAGGACGAGGGTGCGGCAATCGCGCAGCAGCTCGGCGAGTCGGTGCTGCTCGTCGACGCTCCAGATCCTGCCCGTCGGATTGTGGGGGTTCGTCCACAGCAGCAGGTCCGCGTCGGCGAGCGCCTCCTCGAGGGCCTCCCAGTCGATCGAGGCGGAGGCCGCGGTGTCGCGCACGGGCACGCGGACGAGATCGGTGCCCGCGCGTTCGCACACCTCGAGGAGGGGCGAATAGGCCGGATCAAGCGTGACGACGCGGACCGGTCGATCGTCTCGCGGCAGGACGTGATCGACGAGGGCCGCGACGCACTGGACGACTCGGGGGAAGAAGTGGACGTCCTCGACCTCGCAGGACCATCCGTGGCGGCGGGTCATCCACGCGGTCGCGGCCTCGGCGAAGTCGTCGAAGACCTCGGTGTAGCCGTAGGCGCCGAGGGCGGCGGCGTCGGCGATCGCCTCTCGGACCGCGGGGCAGGAGACGAACTCCATGTCCGCGACGGACAGGGCGATCGCGTTCTCGCCGAGGTCCTTGGCGAGCAGATCCCATTTCGCCGAATGCGTGCCCCAGCGCGACAGGTGCCGGCTGAAGTCCTCGTCAGTAGCGGTCATCATTCCCCCTCGGTCTCGTTGAGGTAGTTGTAAATGGAGAATCGCGTGCAGTGGAGGGCCTCGCCGGCCATTTCCGCGGCGTCCCGCAGGAGGAAGAAGCCCCTCGCTTTAAGGAGTCGAACGACCTCGACCTTGTGCTCCTTCCTCATCTCGTCGACCCGAACCCCCGACTCTGCAACGGCCCTTGAGAGGAGGAGCGTCGCGAGTTCGTCGACGTCTCTAACGAAAACTTCGGTCGTCACCTGCCCCTCTTCGGCGCACATTGGGAGCGAGAGGCCCGCGAGCGCGCCCGTGAGGGAGTGAAGGGCCTCCCAGCCGGAGATGTCGCGGTTGATGCACAGGGCAGCGACGGGCTGGTTGGTCGAGTCGCGGATGATGACAGTTGTTGAGAGAAGCTCTTTGTCGCTCGGAGACGTTGTCCGGTATCCGATGCTGGTGCGTAGGTTTCCGGAGGCGACGGCGTCGAGGAGCTTGTCGGTCGCCGGATCGCCGATTGATCGACCGGTGACGTCGCCGCTTATCGCGATGATCGAGTTCGGGAGCTGAGTGAGATCGTGAACGATGACCTCGGCGGGGCCGACGAGTGTTGCTCGCATTGGTTCAACCAGCTGTTGAAGGGTGGAGATGATTTGATCGTGTTCGTTCGGCTTCGACGGTGAAGCGGTCATGGAGGACCCCCGGTTTTGGCGCTTTCAATTCGGTTATTTTAGTTACAAAACTGGCCCACGTCAACAAACTGTTGAAATAAGTTGTGTCTGCGGTTCGCTGTCCCGCCCTCTTGTTGTCTTGCCGCTTCCTCGGTTTATGTGGTGCGCAGGCGGGGTGGGGTGTGGTGTCTGCGTGAAAGTTTTGATAGTGGGGGCTTGACAGCGGGGGGGGGGGGGGGGGGG
>NZ_JAQEVQ010000001.1:202681-318889 GCF_027694595.1 Pauljensenia sp. OF14-1SRA
GGGGGGGGAGTGAAAGACTCCCGTACTGGAGGTGTTGCGCTTAGTATCCGTGTGCTAAAGCGCAGACCAACCAACCCGAAATCTCGTTGAATACAGTGAATTGAAGTCCTTGGAGGAAGAATGTTTGTCAAGAAGTTTGGCGTAGCCCTTGCGGCTGGCCTGGTCGCTATGGCCTGTGCGACGCCTGCGGCGCTCGCTGCGGATGCGGTCAAGGATGCCGAGGCTGCGGTGAAGAGCGCGCAGCTTGATGTCGATTACTTCTGCACTACGGAGTCTGACTACTACGACATGGCGAAGTGCGCGGATGCCGAGGCGACTCTCGCCAAAGCGAACGCGGCACTTGAGGCCGCTAAGGCTGCTGCTGCCGCGCCTGCCGATGTCGCCTCTCCGGTCCCGGACCAGACGAAGGCTGATCTCGCAGATAAAAAGCTCGATGCCCAGTACTTCTGTGCTGAGGGTACTGAGTACTACGACATGGTGAAGTGCGCTAACCTCACTGCACAGATCAAGGATCTTGAGAAGAAGGACGCCGAACTCGATGTCACTTGGTTCTGCACTGAGGGTACTGAGTACTACGACATGGTGAAGTGCGCGGACGCGCAGGCGCGTCTTGGCGCTGGCTCTAACGCCACCCCCGATGCTCCGGCGGTCACCCCCGATGCTCCGGCGGTCACCCCCGATGCTCCGGCGGTCACCCCCGATGCTCCGGCGGTCACCCCCGATGCTCCGGCGGTCACCCCCGATGCTCCGGCGGTCACCCCCGATGCTCCGGCGGTCACCCCCGATGCTCCGGCGGTCACCCCCGATGCTCCGGCGGTCACCCCCGATGCTCCGGCGGTCACCCCCGATGCTCCGGCGGTCACCCCCGATGCTCCGGCGGTCACCCCCGATGCTCCGGCGGTCACCCCCGATGCTCCGGCGGTCACCCCCGATGCTCCGGCGGTCACCCCCGATGCTCCGGCGGTCACCCCCGATGCTCCGGCGGTCACCCCCGATGCTCCGGCGGTCACCCCCGATGCTCCGGCGGTCACCCCCGATGCTCCGGCGGTCACCCCCGATGCTCCGGCGGTCACCCCCGATGCTCCGGCGGTCACCCCCGATGCTCCGGCGGTCACCCCCGATGCTCCGGCGGTCACCCCCGATGCTCCGGCGGTCACCCCCGATGCTCCGGCGGTCACCCCCGATGCTCCGGCGGTCACCCCCGATGCTCCGGCGGTCACCCCCGATGCTCCGGCGGTCACCCCCGATACCACGAAGCCTGCTGCTGATGCGAAGGCTCCCAAGGGCAAGGAGGCTAAGGGTAAGCTTGCCAAGACCGGTGCGAGCTTCGCCCCGTTCGTGGGCGCGGCTGCTGCCATCGCTCTCGCGGGTGGCGTCATGGTCGCCCGTAAGCGCGCCTGAGTTACATCTGAGCGGATCTCTCCCGCTCTTTGAACGTGTGGCCCCGATTCTTCGGAATCGGGGCCACACGTCTTGCGGGAGACTTTCGAGGTGGGTGTTCCGTAGGGCGTGACGTGCGTGTTCGTCATTCTTGGAACGACTGCTCCTGAGATGAATGGACTAGATGTACTGTTCAGAGTGATTGGTTAATTGTGTGATGGGGGGGGTTTGTTGTCGCAGGCCTGAGTGGGGTTTGTGGTGATTGGGGAAGTGGAGTCAGCCGTCCAGGGCATCGCGTCGTTGTTGTTCGCAGGTGTAACACGTCGAGTGAATTGGTCTACGACACGTAGTCGTTCATCAATCGTCCTCACTGATAGAGAGCGTGAGGACATCTCTACAGTCCATAGTCGAGCGAGCTATTCAAAGGGAATAACAGTTTTGAGCATGACTGAAGTTTCAGCCATTACCGCTGACAAACATGCCCAATTATTGAAAAACAAGCATTGCTGGCACTGCCATCACTGCCGGCAGTGCCATAGCGGCCAGCATTGCCGTAGTTGCTGGCAATACGAGTAGAAAGAAAAGTGAAGGGTAGAGCCAGTGTGGTTGCGATGCCGAAAATGAGTGGAACCCTCTGCCCGACCCGTAATGAAATAGGTCAAGGGTTCGATTCCCACAGGTGGCTACACTAGGGTGTCGGATTTGATGAGTTGGCGTTCGCGTTAGCGGGTGTGCCTCAAGGGGGTATGGTGAGAACCTATAAGTCGGGCGACGAGCTGACTGCTCAGATCATGAAGTGTGGCAAGCTTTTTATTGCTGAGTTCACGGACGTGTCTGATGCCGGTTGGGATCGTCTGGTTGATGGGGTTGATCGTACGCCTCGGCAGATGGTTGCATATCAGCTTGGTTGGATGGAGCTGCTGCTTGGTTGGGAGCACGGGGAACAAGCAGGCAAGCAGGTGATGACGCCGGCTCCTGGTTTTAAGTGGAATCAATTGGGTGGCTTGTATGAGCAGTTTTATCGACGCTGGGAACAGGCCTCGCCTGAAGATTTGATTGACCAGTTCGGGATTCTGCTCGGTGAAGTAATTCAAATGACGGGCGGTATGACTGACTCGGAGTTGTTTGAGCCCGGTCAGCGAGCCTGGGCGTCGTCTACGCCCTCACAGTGGCCAGTATGGAAATGGGTTCATATCAACACGGTGGCTCCGTTTACCACTTTTCGCGCCAAAATTCGGAAGTGGAAGAAACTGGGAGACTGTTAGCCGAGTGGCATGGTGATTTCGGTGCCCGGTTCATGTATTCATGTAGATGAACCATCTTGTCTTTACCGATGACAATGTGGTCAATGAGGGTCCTCCATTGGGACGGCTGAAAAGTTGGATCGGCTGATCGACAGACCGAACGTCTTCCCCATCTGCCCGAGTGCTGATTTCGGCAGCCCACAGTGCTCAGCCATCTTCGCTCCGAACCAGTGTGTCGCGTTCGCAAGCGTTGACTTCAGCGTATCGACCGCGAGCTACTCAACATGCTCGACACTCATCAGCACAGGACGACCCGTCCGTGCTTATCAGCCAGCCCATCTAGACGCTTGTCCAGGAACCGGGTGGGCCATGTGCGCATCGTCGGCACCGACGCCCTCAAATGCCACAACATCTGCGCGTTGGAGACATCCAGCGAACAAGCCCCTACCGAAACGACTGGGACTAACCTTCGAGCAACACATTTTGTCCTATAACCCACCTTTTGGCTCTGTGGCGACAAGTCGGAGATTGCGTCGGAATTGGATCCGCAAATCCTCGTCTGCCCTGCGAATTCAGTGGGAAGTCCTCGTGTGATATCCGTGCCGGGTCGGACCGGGTGAGTGCGGGGCTATGTCCGTGCCGGGTCGGGCTGGTCGAGGAGGTCGCGCAGGGGGGCGTAGTGGAGTTCGACCGCGGCGTAGTAGTCGTCGAGGTCGCCCTTCTCGCAGGCGTCGAGGATCGCGTCGTGGGCTGTGGCCGTGAGTATGGAGGTTTCACGTTCGGCTTGGCGCAGGGTGGGGCCGACGGTCCGGTGGATGAGCCACATGGCCGAAGTGAGCTGACTGAGGATCCTGTTGTTGAGGTAGTTTAGCAGTCCGAGGTGGAAGCTGATGTCCTGTTCGTAGTAGCTCTCGCCCTTCTCAGCGCGCTCGCGCATGTTGGCGACGCAACGCCGGAGCTGAGGGTTGCGCGTTCCCCGTATGGCCCTGACGAGATCGACGCCAATGCCGAGGTCGAGCGCCTTGCGGATGTCGACGACTTCGGCAAGGGACTTGTAGCCGTCGCCGGCGTCGAGGGCGGAGCGGAGGATGAGGGTCTCGACGAGCGGGTCGAGGGACATCGCGCCGACGAAGCTTCCTGATCCCCGCCGGGAGTGGACGATGTCGAGCGCATCGAGTTTGCGTATGGCCTCGCGCACGGAGGAACGCGAAACACCGAGATCCGCACAGAGCTCCGCCTCGGTGGGCAGAGGGTCCCCGGTTTGAAGCTCGTGGGCAAGGATATAGCGCTTAATCGCATCCATCGTCATCGCGGAGCGGTTCGCTGAAGGGTCTTCGGGCGTCGAGTTCTTCACCTTTGAGAGCATATCAGTCGCATAATCCCGAGGGCAGGAGCTGCCGTTATCAAATTGATATATTGTGTGGCCCCCGTTCGGTAGAAAACTGCTTGCGCAAAGTTGTCAGACAACATATAGTCGTTTTCTATCGGAAGCGAGACATCCCCTCGTGACCGTTCGACACTCGATGATGAGGAGAGAACTTATGCGGATTGGAAAACGCTACGCCGGGGGCATCGCCCTCATGGCGACGGCCGCACTGACACTCGCCGCCTGTGGCGGCGGATCCACGACAGATACCATGGCCAGCGGTGACGCCCCTGCGACCGAACTCGGCGGCGAGATCAACGCCGGTGTCGCCTACGAGACCACCGACTACAGTTCGATCACCTCCTCGGCGCTCGCCGTCGGATCGAACCTCCAGGTCCTCGAAGGCCTCTACCAGCTCGACATGTCCACCTACAAGGCCTTCCCCGCCCTCGCGAGCGGCGACCCGGTTGCGGTCTCCGACACTGAGTACGAGATCACCCTCCGCGACGGTGCGAAGTTCTCCGACGGCATGGACGTCACTACCGAGGACGTCCTGAGCTCCTACGGCCGCACGACCGCCGAAGGCTCGATCTACGGCCAGTTCTTCGACTTCGTGAAGTCCGTGACCGCCAAGGACGACAAGACGATCACCGTCGAACTCAACTATCCCTTCCCCAACCTCGCCGCCCGCTTCGCGGACATGAAGGTCGTCCCGACCGCCATGACCGACGACGAACTCAAGGCGCACCCGATCGGCACAGGCCCCTACAAGTATGAGTCGATCACGCCGACCGAGATCACCGCGGTGCCCAATGAGTTCTACAACGGCGCACACCCGGCCACCGTCAAGACTCTTCACTGGCACGTCCTCAAGGATGATTCCGCGCGCCTCGCCGCCGCCCTCGACGGCACGACCGATGTCATGGAAGCGGTTCCCGCCTCTGCGGTCGACCAGCTCAAGGCCGCTGGCTGGACGGTCGACTCCGTGCCCGGCTATGGCAACCCCTTCCTCATGTTCAACATGACGAAGGCCCCCTTCAACGACGCGAAGGTCCGCCAAGCGATCCACAAGGCAATCGACAAGCAGAAGCTCATTGAGGTCGGTATGGAAGGCGAGGCCGTTGAGGCAACCTCCTTCCTCCCCGAGTCGAACCCGGCCTACAAGAAGACCACGACTCAGCTTTCCTACGATCTCGAGGGCGCCAAGGCTCTCCTCGCCGAGGCGGGCGTCTCCGGCCTTACTGTCAACCTCGTGACGACCGATCACCCGTGGATCACCAACCTCGTCCCGCAGATCAAGTCCGACCTCGAAGCCCTCGGCCTCACCGTTAACCACTCACCGATGGCCTCAGCGGACCTTTACGCGAACGTCACCGACGTTGACGAGCCGACCTATGACATCGTCTTAGCCCCCGGCGACCCCTCGGTCTTCGGCGCCGATCCGGGCATCATCCTCTCGTGGTGGAACGGCGACAACGTCTGGACCCAGAAGCGCACCTTCTGGCAGCAGGCAGATCCGGAGAGCTTCCAGGCATTCCAGACCCTCTTCAAAGACGCGCTCCAGCTCGACGGTGACGCCGCGAAGCAGAAGTGGGGCGAGGCCCAGGACCTCCTCGCCGAGCAGGCAGTTGTCTACCCCCTCTTCCACAAGAACATGCTCACCGCATACAACGGCGAGAAGCTCGACGGCTTCAAGTCGATCGCTGCGACGGGCATTCAGCTCATCGACGTCAAGGTCAAGTGAGCTGACCCCGGCCAGGGGGGCGCGCCCTCGGCTCCTGATCGCCAGACGATCTGAGCCACGATGAGGGACGTGCTCGGCCGGAACGACAACCGGAATGCATGAAGGAGGGGCGGTGTGCCCCGCGTCGCCGCCCCTCCTTCATGTTGCGGGACGAACGAATCAGGAGTGAAGCCGTGCCGTCTCCAGGAGTGAAGCAGTGAACAATCTATTGAGACTTATCGGGCGACGTCTGCTCGCCCTGCCGATCATGATTATCGGCGTCTCCGCCCTCGTCTTTTTCATCATGTCGCTTTCACCGATCGACCCGGCCTATTCGGCGCTCGGTGAAACGGCGAGCCCCGAGGCCCTCGAGGCCTACCGGATCGAGCATGGACTCAAGGACCCGTTGCTCGTCCAGTACGGCAACTACCTTCTCGGAATGCTCCACGGGGACCTCGGCACATACGGGGTCGGCACCGGAAACCGGGTTTCCGACCTCATCGGCACCGCGCTCCCGATCACCATGCAGCTCACCTTCCTCGGCCTGCTCTTCGCGATCCTCATCTCCTTCCCGCTCGGCGTGCTCGCTGCCCTCTACCGGGACTCCTGGCCTGACCAGCTGATCCGCGTCTTCTCCGTCATCGCGATCGGTACCCCCTCCTTCTGGCTCGCCGCCCTCCTCGTCATGACCTTTGTCCAGATGCTCCCCGTCTCCGGTGCTCTCCCGCACTTCAGCGACGATCCCATCGGCTGGTTCCTGCGCATGCTGTTACCCTCCATCGCCCTCGCCGTCCCCGTCGTCGGTCAGATGACCCGGGTCGTGCGCACCTCGATGGTCGAAGAGCTGGACCGCGACTACGTTCGCACCGCCCTCGGCGCTGGCATCCCGAAATGGATCGTCGTCGCCCGTAACGTCCTGCGCAATGCCCTCATCACCCCCGTGACCGTCCTCGGACTGAGAATCGGCTACCTCATGGGTGGCGCGGTCGTCATCGAGATCATCTTCTCGATTGACGGCATGGGCAAGGCGGTCCTCCTCAAAGGCATCCAGCAGAACTGGGTGACCCTCGTCCAAGGCGGGGCGCTCGTCGTCGCGATTGCGTTCATCGTCGTCAACATCATCGTCGACATGCTCTACCTGCTCATTAACCCGCGAATCCGATCGGTGTGATGATGAATCAGAAGCTTAAACTCGACAAGGTCACACGCCCAGGCTCACGCTTCACGCGGATCTCGGCGATGTCTCTCGGATCGAAGATCTCGATCCTCGTCCTCGCCCTCATCCTCCTCGTGTCCTTCCTCGCGCCTGTCATTTCCCCCTACTCTCCTGAGGAGATCTTCACGAAGTGGGAGGCTCCGAGCGCCGCCCACATCTTCGGCACCGATCACATCGGTCGCGACATCCTCGCGCGCGTCCTGTACGGCGGGCGTTACTCGATGATGATCGGCTTGTTCTCGATGCTCATCGCCCTCCTCTTCGGCGCGATCATCGGCTCGATCGCTGCAGTCGTGCGCAAGTCGCTCTCCGAACTCATCATGCGCATCCTTGACGTCATCATGGCTGTCCCCGGCATCGCGATGGCTGCCGTCACGGTTCTGGTCTTCGGTCGCACGCTACAGGCTTCGGGTAATGCTGTCGGCCTCGTTGTCGTCATCATCGCCTCCATCGCCTTCGTCTACATCCCCCAACTCGCGAGGATCGTAAGGGCGAACGTCATAGCGGCCTACGGCGAGGACTACGTTCGCGCGGTCATCGTCTCGGGCGCGAAAGCGCCCTGGATCCTTGTCAAGCACGTCATGCGCAACACCGCGGCCCCCGTCCTCGTCTTCGCGACGGTCCTCGTCGCCGATGCGATCATCCTCGAGGCGTCCCTGACCTTCATCGGCTCAGGACTGCCCGCGACGATGGTTCCGACCTGGGGCAACGTCCTGTCTGAAGCCTCCTCGAACCTGTCGGTCATGCTCGGCAAGTGGTGGACCGCCTTCTTCCCGGGCATGATTATCACTGCGACCGTCCTCTGCCTCAACATCCTCTCCGAGGGCATTACCGACGCCATGGTCGCCGCCCCGAAGGGGCCGGCCGTCGCCCAGGTCTCCTCTGATTCCGAGCGTGAGGCCGACCGCCTCCTTCTCGATCCGCGTCGCGCGCACGCCGAGCAGGCCGAGTCCCTCCAGGCCAGCCTCGACGCGCTCGAGAGCATCGAGGAGAAGCGTGACGACCGCTTCGCTCCGGCGTCCGAGGCAGCACCTCTCCTTGAGGTGAAGAACCTCAGCATCCGCTTCCCCAACCACGGGGAGGTCGACGTCGTCGACCGCGTCTCCTTCGCCGTCAAGCCCGGCGAGACGATGGGCCTCGTCGGCGAATCTGGATGTGGCAAGTCGATCACCGCCCTGTCGATCATGGGGCTCATCAACCCGAAGGCGAAGCTCGCGGGGGAGATCCTCTACCAGGGGAGGAACCTCCTAGAGATGAAGCCGGAGGAGCGCCAGGGTCTTCTCGGCAACGAGATGGCGATGATCTACCAGGACGCCCTCTCCTCTCTCAACCCGGCCATGCTCATCAAAGCCCAGATGAAACAGCTGACCAGCCGTGGCGGCACCCGGAGCGCCGAAGAACTCCTCGAACTCGTCGGCCTCGACCCGAAGCGGACCCTCGAGTCCTACCCGCACGAGCTCTCGGGTGGCCAGCGCCAGCGCGTCCTCATCGCTATGGCCCTCACCCGCGACCCGAAGCTCATCATCGCCGATGAGCCGACCACGGCTCTCGACGTCACCGTCCAGAAGCAGGTAATCGCTCTTCTCAACGACCTGCGCGAGAAGCTTGGCTTCGCGATGATCTTTGTCTCCCACGACATTGCCCTCGTCGCCGAGGTCGCCCACTCGATCACGGTAATGTACGCGGGCCAGGTCGTTGAGCAGGGGCCGACCTCCGAACTCCTCATGAACCCGACGCACGAGTACACGCGCGGCCTTCTCGGTGCGGTCCTCTCGATCGAAGCGGGTAAGGGCAGGCTCCACCAGGTGCCGGGCTCTGTCCCCTCGCCGAGAGACTTCCCCAAGGGCGATCGTTTCGCCCCGCGGAGCTCGCACCCGGACTACGGCCTCGACATCCGCCCGGTTCTCACCGAGGTTGGACCCGATCACGTCTATGCGGCCCTGCCGCCCGAACCGGGCGCCCTCGTTGGCGCGAAGGAGGCTGAATGATGAGCGAGAGCACCCCGATCATCGAACTCCAGGACGTCCACGTCACCTTCGCCTCGAGAACGGGCTCCCTGTTCCGCCCGAACCAGGTCAAGGCCGTGCGCGGCGTGACCATGCGCGTCGAGAAGGGACAGACGCTCGGGATCGTCGGCGAGTCCGGCTGCGGCAAGTCGACGACCGCAAACGTCATGTGCGGCCTCGTCGCCCCGACCTCCGGCAAGGTCTTCTTCAAGGGTGAGGAGGTGACGAAGCGGACCGCAGAGTCACGCAGGCGCATTGGTCGGGTCGTCTCGGTCGTCTTCCAGGACCCGGCGACCGCCCTCAACCCCCGTATGGTCGTCCGCGACCAGCTTGCTGACCCGATGCGTGTTCACAGGATCGGTACCGAGACCGAGCGGATGAAGCGAGTTCGCGAGCTCATCTCGATGGTGGGCTTGCCCGCTTCGGCGCTCGACACCTTGCCCGGTCAGCTCTCGGGCGGCCAGCGCCAGAGGGTCGCAATCGCCCGGGCGCTCGCGGTCGGCCCGGACGCGATCATCGCTGATGAGCCGACCTCCGCGCTCGACGTGTCGGTTCGCGCCCAAGTGCTCAACCTCCTCATGGATCTCAAGCGCGAGCTCGACCTTGCGATGGTCTTCATTTCCCATGACATTCAGACGGTTCGCTACATCTCGGATCGGATCGCAGTCATGAACGCCGGCGTTGTCGTCGAAGAGGGCCCCGCCGCCGAGCTCCTCGCGAATCCGCGTGACCCCTACACCCGCACCCTCCTCGGAGCCGCTCCCTCGCTCCTCCACCCCACAATTGAAGGAATCTCATGAACACCCCCATCACGGGAGTCGTCCCCCCGCTCGTCGTCCCCCTCAAGGACGGCACTCTCGACCTCCCCTCGCTCGAACGCCACATCGAGCGGATGCTCGCGGCGGGCATCCACGGCCTCTTCGTCAACGGTTCGAGTGGCGAGGTTGCCTTCTCGGGCGACGAGCGCCGTGACCGGGTTCTCGAGGAAGCCCTGCGCATTGTCGATGGCAGAATCCCGGTGCTGGCCGGCGTCATCGACACGGAGACCGAACGCGTTCTAGCGCACATGCGTCGCGCCGAGACCCTCGGCGCGAATGTGATCGTGGCGACCGCACCCTTCTACGCCCTGCAGGGCGAGACCGAGGTGGCCGAGCACTTCCGGATCCTGCGCCAGGAGACGAGCCTGCCCCTGTTCGCCTACGACATTCCGGTGTGCGTCCATTGGAAGCTCTCGAACCCCCTGCTTCTTGAGCTCGGTGCCGAGGGGGTTCTCCAGGGCGTCAAGGATTCCTCCGGCGATGACGTCGCCTTCCGCTGGCTTGCCCTGGCCAACGAGAAGATCGGCCATCCGCTCAGCCTGCTCACCGGTCATGAGGTCGTTGTCGATGGCGCCTACATGTCGGGCGCCGACGGCTGCGTCCCGGGTCTGGGCAACGTCGACCCGGCGGCTTACGTTCGCCAATGGAACGCCTACCGGGCGGGCGACTGGGCCACGGTGCGCGCCGAACAGGACCGTCTCGCGGAGCTCATGCGTATCGTCCAGGTCAAGGGCATCCAGGGCTTTGGCGCGGGCGCCGGAGCCTTCAAGACGGCTCTCAAGGCGCTCGGCGTCTTCGACTCCAACGAGATGCCGCGTCCGGTCAAGGCACTCGCGGGTGAGAACTACGCGTGGGTCGAGACAGTTCTGCGCGAGGTCGGTCTGGACTCGTGAGCACCCTCCTCGCCCTCGACATCGGCGGCACGAAGGTCGCATGGGCGGTCGTTAACGCGCAAGACCTGGCCGTCGAGGAGCGCGGGGAGATCGCGACCCTTGCGCACGAAGGCGGGGCCGCAGTGGCCCGACGGATCGGAGCTGAAACGGCCCGCGTCCTCGGCGCCCGCCCCGATATCGAGGGGATCGCCGTCGCCAGTGCGGGGGTCGTAGATTCCGAGACGGGGCGGATCGTGTCGGCGACAAACACGATGCCGGGCTGGGGCGGTACCGAGCTTGCGCGCATCCTGCGTGAGACGAGCGGTGTGAGCGCCGTCGAGATCCTCAACGATGTCCACGCCCACGGGCTTGGCGAAGCACGTCTCGGCGCGGGGCGCGGCAAGGAGACGGTGCTCGTGCTCGCGGTCGGCACGGGGATCGGCGGGGCGCTCATCGTCGGCGGCGAGCCCGCCCTCGGCGATCACTTCCTAGCCGGTCACTTTGGCCACATCCATCATCACCTCGGATCGGGGATGCCCTGCTCCTGCGGTCGCGAGGGTCATATCGAGGCATTCTGCTCCGGTTCGGGCATCACCGCCTGGTACGAGTCCCGACGTGGCCCGGGTGACCCCGCAGCGACGAATGGCCGGGAGCTTCAGGCGCTCGCCGATTCGGGGCACGGACTCGCGAACGCCTGCTTCACCGAATCTGGGTGGGCAATCGGCGAGTGCCTTGGCTCCCTCGCCAACTGCCTCGATCCTTCCCTCATCGTCTTGTCGGGATCGATGACGCGTTCGGGTCCGCTCTGGTGGGAGGCCGTCAAGAAGGGCTACGTCGAGCAGGCAATGAACGGGGTCGCCGATATCGGCATCGTGCCTGGGAGACTGGGCGGTGACGCCCCGCTCCTCGGGGCGGTCCTCCACTTCCTCAATCGTCACAGCTCCGCGCTCAAGGACTAGTGGCGCCCCATCCGTCGTCGTCGCGACTCATGTGCGCGACTCATGTGAAAGAAGGAACATCGATATGCATCCGATCATCGAAGGACTGCGCGGGAAGCTCATTGTCTCCGTCCAGGCCTACCCGGGCGAGCCGATGCGCAACCCCGAAACGATGGCACAGATCGCCCGGTCCGCCGAGATCGGTGGGGCTGCTGCGATCCGCTGCCAGGGACTCTCGGACATCGCAGCCATCAAAGGCCGCGTCGAGGTCCCGGTCATTGGCCTGTGGAAGGAGGGACACGAGGGCGTGTACATCACGCCTTCGCTCCGCCATGCGAAGGCCTGTCAGATGGCCGGAGCGGACATCGTCGCGATTGACGCGACTTCGCGTCCGCGCCTCGACGCCCTGAGCTTCGCCGAGACGACGGCTGCCATGCACGCCGAAGGAGCCCTCGTCATGGCGGACTGCGGCTCCTACGAGGACGCGAAGAACGCCTACGATGCCGGCGCTGACATCCTCTCGACGACACTCGCCGGGTACACGGGCGATCGCCCCCAGACGGAGGGTCCCGATATCGAACTGCTGACCGAGGTCGTGACGGCCTTCCCGGACCGGCCAGTCATCTGCGAGGGCCGAGTCCACACACCTTCCGATGCCGTAGCCGCCTTCGACGCGGGGGCCTTCGCCGTGATCGTCGGGACGGCGATCACCCACCCGACCCGCATCACTACCTGGTTCACGAAGGCGATCGAGAACCGCTGAATCCCGCATGCTCTGCGGTGAGCGTGGCATCCGTGCTCCCCGCAGACCCGACGCGCGTACCGGAAAGAGAAGGAGAGGCAATGAGGAGCCGAGCGATCATCTCGGGCCAGCCTGAGAAAGGGGCGATCATCGCCTTCGCGGACCCGGGGCGGGCCTTCGCCCTCGCCGATTCGCTCGAGGGGCTGGCTGATTCCTGGCGCCTCGTCGTCGCGGATATTCCCGCTCCGTCTGCGGGGGCCGCCCCCGATGTGGCCTCTGATGTGGCCCTCGCCTTCGCGATCGAACAGCTTCACCGTATCCCTATGGGCGTTGCGGTCCTCGTCGGAGCGGGGACAGTTGGATCCCGCCTCGCAGCAGCGGTCGCCCGTGCGTTGCCCTCATCCTGCCGGGCACTGTTCCTCACCGACGAGGAGGCTAGCGCCTCCCTCCGTCCAGTGCCTAGCTCCGCCCAGGGCGAGGAGGGGGAGGGTGCCCCCGGAGTGCGCGCGCCCGCGGTCTTCATTGCCGAGGACGCCCTGCCCGTAACCCTGCGCGAACTCCTCGATTCCGCGGCAGAAGCCGAGATCGCGCACCCCTGGATTCTCCCGGAGATCGAAGAGCTGATCGCGGCGAATCCCCAGGCCCCGCACATGGACCTCGCGACCGCCCGCGAACGCGGCGAGCGCATGAATCCCCCGATGGATCCTCCGGCCGATTGCGAGTTCGTCATCGAGGAACTCGCGGGTGTCGAGAACCGGATCATGACCCCGGCGGGGAAGCGAACCGGGCTGGTCCTCTTCGTCATCCACGGCGGAGGCTACGTCATGGGGAGCGCTCGTTTCGAGGACCAGCGGTGCGCCGATATCCTTCGCTCCTTCACGCCCCCGCTTTTCGGGGGCTCGGATCTCGCAGTGACAACCGTCGTCCCGGAGTACGCGCTCGCTCCCGAGCACCCCCATCCGGCGGGGCTTGAGGACACGCTCGCCTCGCTCCGCGCCGTATTCGAGCGCTACCCGGATACGCCGATCATCCTGTATGGGGATTCTGCGGGTTCGGGAATGGCGAACCAGGTGCTGCGCCGACTCGGCTCGGTCGAGCTTGAGCGGATCCGCGGGGCGATCCTGCTGGAGCCCTGTTTGGACCCGGCGTTCGACTCACTCTCGACCTGGGAAAACCGCGAGGGACCCGGGTGGACGCGTCAACTTGCCGTCGACTCCTGGCGGGCCTATCTCGGCGATGGCGCCAAGCCCTGGGAGATCCATCCTCCCGTGCGCGAACTGCCAGCCGAATTCCCGCCCATCCAGGTCTTCGTCAACGCGGCGGATCCTTTGAGGGATGAGGCGCTGGAGTGGGCTTTTGATCTCGCCCGTGCGGGTGTCAAGGTCGAACTCCATTCCTTCCCGGGCACGACGCACGGTTGGCTCTCCGTTCCGGGCACCCAGATCTGGGAGAGAGTGAAAGGCGAAATGCGCTCATTCTTCGAGTTCTGCCTCAAAGAGGAGGCCGGCTCCCTAGCCTGAGAGCCGGGCCACCGCATCGCATCAGACTTCCGCAAATGAACTAAGAAAGGACTCGCCATGCGAATCGCCATCGTCAGTACTCCCGAGGAAATTGCGCGCCTCGCGGCGGACCGGATCGAAGAGGTATACCGGTCCAAGCCCGATTTCGTCCTCGGCCTCGCGACAGGATCGTCGCCGATCTGCCTGTACGACGAGCTTGTCCGCCGCTATGAGGCGGGTGAGATCTCGTTCGCGAAGGTTCGCTCCTACAACCTCGACGAGTACGTCGGTCTTCCGAAGGATCATTTCGAAGGCTATATGAATTTCATCCGCCGGCATCTCGTCGGTCGCGTCGATATGCCTGAGGGTGCGGCGCACGGCCCGGACGGCTGGTGCGAGGATCTTGACGAGGGCGCCCGCCTGTACGACGAGGCGATTAAGGCCGAGGGCGGCATCGACATTCAGGTGCTCGGCATCGGTTCGGACGGTCACATCGGTTTCAATGAGCCCGGTGGCTCGCTGACGTCGCGCACGCACGTCGGCGTCCTCACGGAGCAGACGCGTCGCGACAACGCCCGCTTCTTCGATGGTGACATCGACGCGGTTCCGACGCACTGCGTGACGCAGGGCATTGGCACAATCATGGATTCGAAGGCGCACGTCTTCATGGCGACCGGCAAGGGCAAGGCCCGCGCGGTCAAGGAGATGATTGAGGGCGGTGTTTCGCAGCGCTGGCCCGCGACGGCTCTCCAGTACCACGACGACGTCCTTGTCCTCCTTGACGAGGATGCCGCCAGCGAGCTCGAACTCAAGGACTTCTACAAGGAGGTGTGGGAGAAGGAGCACGCCTGATCCCACTCTCGCGGGGTCCTGCGCGTCGGAAACGAGCGCGGGACCCCGTTTTGTGTTGTCGCGGGTGAGAGGATAGCTGTTCTTGTGGGCGTGTCACGTACGCCCAGGTTTGCGAGTGTCTGTCTTCGTGCCCTCTGTTGGATGCGATGCTGGAGGACGCGAGCCCACGGCCACTACGGGGACGGGCTTAATTTCACGCGCGACGGCTGAAATGCTTCGGGAGAAGCTCGACCGAAGGAGAGCCGGTGTTGCCTGCGGGACGCGGAGGCGGGTGGAGGCTGTGCCAGTGCCAGTGCCAGTGCCAGTGCCAGTGCCAGTGCCAGTGCCAAAATCAGACTCAAAGTCAAAGTCAGCGCCACCACAAAATCAACGCCAGCGCCAAGTTTGCTAGCGGCTCGTTCGGATGAAGAAGTAGGCTGAGGCGCAAACGAAGAAGTAGACGACGAAGCGGCGGCTCGAACCGGGAAGGTCCGAGCCGCCGCTCGCATTTCACTCAGTCACTGGCTGGCCAGGTGATCCGAGAGAGGCGTCAGTGAACTCTACTTGCCCACCGATGAACGCCTGCGCAGGAGAAGCGCCCAAGCGCCCGCTCCGACGAGTCCGCTGCCGCAGATCCCTACGAGAACCCACTGCCACCAGTCCGAACCACTCCCGTACGAGGCGGACCCGCGCTCGGGGTTGAGCAGGGCGCTCGTGGGGGTAGCGGGCTTGGTGAGCGCCCGCGTCGTGGACCCTCCCGACTGTGAGGAGTCCGCAAAGTCCAGACCCTCGACACCGCTCGACTGGGAGCCGTCGGCGCTGGAAGCGCCCGATGCGTCGGAGTCGGAGCTCGTCGACCCCGCGCCAGCCGCCGAGTTCGACGACAGCAGCGAGCCGGACACGGTCGACCCACCCGTCACCGGGGTTCCGGTCTGCCCGGCGCCCTCTCCGAGGCGCGCGCCGGCCACGTTCGGGTTCCCGATCGGCGAGTCCGGAGTGCTCGCACTTGCTGAGGAGGAGCCCGTGGACGGTGATCCGGGTGACGGGGAGGTGCCCGGCGCGGGCTGGCTGGGTCGGTGCGTACCGGTGTTCGGGTTCGTCCAGTTCCTGTGGGACTCGGCGTTAAGCTTCGCGACGAGTTCGTCGATGGGAAGGGTCGCGCCGGGCTCCGGGCTGGGCGAGGGCGAGGGATCTGGAGCGGGCGCGGGGTCTGGCTCAACCCCCCTCTTGATGGCCTCGTCGCCGACGAGGAAGATCGCATGGAGCGTCTTCTCAATGGTGGAGCCGTCAGCGAGGTGCGCGGTGTAGACAAAGTCGGTCGAGTAGCGCCCGGGCTTCGTGAAGTAGAAAGCCTGGTGATCGTGCGACCCGAAGAGGTAGTGGAGGACCATGTCGGGCTTCGTCGAGTCGAGTCGGGGCGTGAATCCGTCAAAGAGAGAGGAAATACCGGTGACGAGGCGACCGGGGCCGGTGAAGTTCCTCATCGCAACCTCGACGCCCTTGCTTGAGAGTTGCGAGTAGTCGACTCGCTGGGTTGAGAAGCCGACCCAGGGGATACCCTCGAGCTGGGTCTCGGGCAGGCTCCACACGCCCTCGGGCGCCGCGGCGGCGAGTTCGCTGTAGCCCTTCGCGCCGGCGGGGATCTTCGCATGCGTCGAGTCGGGGACGGCGTAGGCGAAGGTTCCGGAGGCACGGCGGACGGGGTGGCGCGGGTCGGCGGTGTCATCGACGAAGACTTCCGCCTTTCCGTCTTTCAGGGACATCGCCTGATCCATGTGGCCTTCGGTGATGATGTGGATCGCCGAGTCGCCGGGACGTGAAGGGGTGGACGGGTCGGCAGGATCGGGTGTCGAGGGATTGCCGGGCTGAGCGCCACCGCTCGGTGGCGCGTCGGCACCCGGGTCCGCAGGGTTCGGCGAGGGCGAGGGCGCCTCGCCGTTGTTCTCCGCGGTGATCGCGCGCAACGCCGAGATCGCGACGTCGCCAACGACGAAGTGAGCGGAGCGAGACTTGTAGGAGAAGTTCCCGTCCTTGTCGCGCGTCTCGATGTTGAAACCGACGGTGTAGACGCCCGGCTTCGTGAAGACGTGGGCGAGGGGAACTGCGACTGCATCGACGGTGAAGCCACGGTTGGGGTCGCGCGTCGTATCGAGGGTGACGTTCATCGCCCCGTCGGTGACGGTTCCCGCGATGTAGCGGCCACCCTTGGGGCCGTCGAAGGTGTCGACGGAGTAAACGGCTGGCTCGGAGCGCAAATCGGCGGGCATTCCGGTGAAGTCGAATCCGAGCGAACCGTGCTCGCTGGAAGTAGGCAGGACCCAGCGGTCGCCGTCGGCGGTCGTCTGCTTGAGTGAGTCAGGGATTTCGAGGATCGGTTCCCCGGGGATCGACGTGCCGTTCGCGCTCACGTCGAGGGTCACCCGCTTGATCGGCACGCCAGCTCGCACATCGTCTTTGAAGGTCCCCTTGTAGACATAGTGGGAGGGGGACGAGGGCGAGGCTGGCGCCTTCGCAGCAGAGCCGAAGAGTGCCTCGATCTGCTTGCGGGCCTCGGCCTGGGTGAAGGGGGGCTCGGGTTCGGCGGGTGTCTCCTCGGTGGAGAGCTCGCCGGAGGCGATCATCTTCTCCTTTACCTGCTCGGCAGTCGTTCTGATCGGAGTGAGGGAGGTCGTGGTGCCTGCGGGCAGGCCGACCTCGTCGTCAGAGCCGACGAGCCACGTGATGGTCGAGGGCAAGGAATTAACGGCTCTCTGGGACAAGGTGGACGTGTAGGAAGCAACCATGTCGAGCCGGTAGACGCCCGCTTTCGAGAAGGTCCAGTTCCAGTGGCCGTGGGAGCCAGCCTGGAGGGAGAGCGGCGCGAGCGAGGGGTCGGAAGAGAGCCCTCGGGTCAGAGAGTTCGTGCCGATGGTGCGCCACACCTCGACGGCTCCAGGCCCGGAGGAGTTCGCGATCGAGAGCTTCACCTCGTCAAGAAGGATCCCCTCAGGCTGGGCGACCTCGTGCGCCGTGTCGAAGGCACCGATGCCAGCCCAGACGGGACGCCAGTTATCGATCTGCTCCTGAGGGGCGCGCCAGACGATGTCGCCGGGCTTACCAATGAAGTCGAAGAGGCCACCCGAGGGGACGACCATGCGCGAGACCTCCTGGGAGTCGGAGGAGCGCGCGTCGGGGGCGAGTCGGACGCAGACGGAGTTCGGGTCCTTGATGACCTTGCGCCCGTCGACAACGGTAACGGTGAAAGTCTGGTCGACACGGGTGACGTAGGCGGCGTCAACGTGTGCGTGATGGAGGAGCTTGCGGCCAGCGCACACGTGGGGAACGCGACCGTCGGGCCCGGGGGTCGCCTCCGGGTCGGCGCCGGGCGAGCCCGCAGGAACCGTGAGGTCGGCGGGCACGAGGTCCCCGTAGCCGGCCTCTCCGGGCAGGTGCTCGGGATCGTCGGGCGCTCCGGGGGACGAGGGCGAGGCCTCGGCGTTGGTTGGGCCGGAGCCGTCGGAAGTGTAGCCCGTGGGAGAGAGCGTCTCTGACGGGGTTGCGTGCGTCGCGGGCGCGACGAGTATCGATGCGGCGAGCAGGGCGGCCGCGGTGAGGAGGCCGGTGAACGGAAGGGTCCTCATGCGAGTGTCCTTTCTGTGGTCTGCGCCGCCGGTCGGGCGCGAAGGAGGAGTCCGCGCCCGGGCGAGAGGAGCTGGGCGAGGACGAAGAGGAGGGTCGCGACGAGGACGATCGCCGCGCCCGAGGGGATGTCGAGCGACCAGGAGGCCCAGATGCCGAGGAAGGCAGAGACGGCGCCGATGGTCGGGCCGATGAGCATCATGGGGACGACACGGTCAGTGAGGAGTCGCGCGGTCGCCGCGGGAGCGACGAGGAGCGCGAGGACGAGGACGTTCCCAATCGTCTGGATGGAGACGACGACGGCAGTCGCGATGGCGAGGTGGAGAAGCACATCAATGTGCCCGACGCGCAGGCCCGTCGAAATCGCGAAATCACGGTCGACACTGACGAGGACGATCCGGTCGTGAAAGACCGCGAGGGCGATGCCGATCGCGACGCACGCCCCGAGAGAGATGAGGACATCGGTATTCGTCACGCCGGTGAGCGACCCGAAGAGGAGCGACTCAAGAGACCCCGTGTAGCCGGGTGTTCGAGCGACGACGACGAGGCCAAGGGCGAAAGCGGCGGCGAAGAAGACGCCGATAACGGAATCTTCGCCGACCCGGCGGTTCTGGGAGAAGACGGAAATGAGGATCGCAACGAGGATCCCGGCTGCGGCTCCTCCCAGGAGGATCGACCCCTGGAGCGCGAAGGCGATCGCGATTCCGGGGAATACGGCGTGTGAGAGTGCATCGCCGACGAAGGAGAGTCCGCGCAGGACGACGTGCGCGCCGACGAGACCGCAGACGAGTGAGGAGAGGACGGCGATGAGGAGCGCCCTTGGGAGGAAAGCGAGTGAGGGGTTTGCGAGGTCGGAGAGGAAGTCGAGGAGGCTCATCGGCGCACCATCCCGAGGGAGCGCAGGAGCGCGGAGTCCTGAGAGACGCGGAAGGTCTCCATCCACGGCTCCGGCGAGCTAAGTTCACAGGGCTCGCCCTCGGCCCTCACAGTCCCGTTGAGCATGACGAGTCGGTGGCAGATATCGACTGCCTGCCCAAGGTCGTGCGTCGACATGAGGATTCCGACTCCGCAGCGGGCGAGGTCAACGAAGAGGCGCGATAGTGCGTCTTGGTTCGGGTGGTCAAGCCCGGTGAAGGGCTCATCGAGGAGGAGCAGACGCGGGGCGGCAACGAGTGCCCGGGCGACGAGGATCCTCTGCTTCTGACCGCCCGAAGTCTCGTTGATTGTCCGGTTGCGGTACGCGTACATGCCGACCGCGTCGAGAGCCCGGTAGACGGCCTCAAGGCGCGCCGCGCCTCGAGGCGCGCGACGCTGACCGGTGAAGGCGGTCGCGACGAGCTGGGCGGCGCTCATCGGATAGTTCCAGTCGAGGTCCTGGCGCTGCGGGACGTAGCCGATGACCGAGCCACTCGCCTCGATGCTCCCGCGGTAGGGGATGAGTCCCATGATCGCGCGCATGAGCGTCGTCTTGCCAGCCCCGTTCGGTCCGATGAGGCCGACAAGCTCGCCCTCGTCGACTCGAAGGGACACATCCTCAAGGATTGTCCGCCCGCCAAGGTCGACGCGCAGGCCGGACACCTCCAGCGCGCGGCTCATCGCTGAGACCCCCGGTCGTCGCCGTCATCGGACGCTTCCGGCTTCGGCTCGACGGAGCCGGAAGCCCCGCCCTCGACGATCCTTTCAGCGGCCCGCTCGCGCTCGTGGCTACGGCGACGGGCGATGAGGACGAGCGCGACAAGGACGAGGGCTGCAACGCCGAGCCCCGCGGCGATCCACAGCGGGAGCATGGTCGAGCGGTCGAGGGGTGACGGCGAGTCGACGGGAGCGGGCGACTCAGGGGCGTTCGAGACGGTCCACTGAGCTTCGAGCGCCTTCTGCGCGTCGGTGGCGTCCCCGACGGCAAAGCGGAGGACGCGAGTGTCCTCGACAGTGGTGCCGTCGGTGAGCTGGGCCTGGAGGCTGAGGCGGATGAGGTGGATCCCCGGTTGTGTGAAGACCCAGTTCGCGTGGGTGTGCGTGTTTGCGTCAACGTGGATCGGCTGCGAGTTCGGCTTCGTCGAGTTCCACAGTTCTTGGGGGCCGGAGAAGTTTCCGGCCTGGACGAAGGCGTGGAAGTCCCCCTCGCCCTCGTGTCCCTCGAAGACGAGGGTCGCGCCCTGGGCGAGCCTGCCGACGACCTCGGGGTCCTGGGTGTTCCAGCCGAGCCACACGACGTTGGCGATCTCGGACTGGGGGATGGCCCAGACCGGGCCGTTCGCCGAGATGAAGGAGTACTGGTCGTCGTCGGCGGGCAGTTCGAGCTTCGCGGCGTCGGAGACGCGTAGGACGACGTCGTCAAGATGGCGCCAGGTCGGCGTCTGACCGGAGTCGTCGCGGGCGAGGAAGGTCCACGCGCCGTCGAGGAACTTCGGTCCGAGGTCGACGTGTCCGGCGGAGATCTCGACAGGTGTACCTTCGGGGGCGACGGTCTCGTTCGACTCGACGACCTGGGTGAGGGAAGGGTCCTGCGTCGTCGTGTCTGTGGCGAGTGAGGCGGGGGCGACGGCGATGAGAGTCGCGGCGGCAAGCGCGAGTGCGTGCGTGAGTTTCACTGGTCTCCTCGGGTGGGATTCGGGTTGGACGCCTCCGACTCGAAGGGCCAGGCGGGCAGCGAGGCGGGGTCGAGGCAGGACTTGATTGAGCGCGTGTTGAACACCATGAGGTCGAGGTAGGTGGGAACCTCGTCCGTGAGCGTGTCGGAGTGGAGCGAGCAGACGGACTTACCGGTCGTGTGCGCGAGTGCGACGAGCTCGCCGAGGTGGGAGCGGGAGGTCGGTTCGAGGAATACTCCGGCGGCCGGCGTCTGCTCGAGGACTCGCGTGAGATTGGCGAGTTGGAGAGCCGAGGGCTCAAGGGACGGGTTCGGTGCGACAAACCCGCCGATCCGCAGCCCGTAGGCCTTCGCGTAGTAGCCGAAGGAGTCGTGCGCGGTCACGAGGGCGCGGCTCTTTTCAGGGATGGTGGCGACGACTTCGTGGATCCACCGGTCGAGGGCCTCAAGTTCGGCGTCGCGGGCGGTGGCGTTCGCCCGATATTCGGCCGCGTGCGAGGGATCGAGGGCTGCGAGGCGCTCGGCGACGAGGTCAGTGTAGGCGATGGCGTTCTTCACGTCGTGCCACATGTGCGGGTCGATCTCACCGTGTACGTGGGTTCCGATCACGGCCTGGGCGAGGATTCGAGCGGAGGCGCCGGGTTCGGCGAGGAATCGCCACCGGTTGTCGGGGATCGTGGTCGTCGTCGTGTCCGGGACGGCGATGACAATCCGGTCGGGGTCGAGGTCGCCTGCGGGGGCGTCTGCGCGCAGGGTCATCGAACCCTCAAGTTTCGCGGTGAGATCGGCGTGCCCGGAGTCGAGGACGCTCCGCCCGGTGGAGTGCGGGTCGACGCCGACGGCGAAGACAAGAGTCTTTTCACCGAGTGGAGTATCGCCCGTCGGCGAGTGGAGCGTCGCCCGCAGGCAGAGGGAGTAGACACCGGGATCGGTGAAACCCCACGACATGTGGGTGTGAGCGTTAGTCGGGAGCTCGACGCGGTCGTTCGAGTCGATCCCATCCTTCGAGGCGATCCACGGGCGCGGTTCACCGAAGGTGCCGGTCGTGAAGGCGGCGAGGTCGCCGGGGCCCGTCGCCGAGGCTGCTTCGAAGGAGACGGTTGAGTCGGTCGAGGCGCGTCCGTCGACGCGCAGCCCGAGCCAGATCGTCGCGAGAGAGAGGTCCTCGACGAGGGGAATTGGACGCGCACCGAAGGGGACGGACTCTTCGCCGAGGGCGACGTGCTGGGCGCCCTTTGGGAGGTTCGCGTCGATGGAGGAGGTGAGTGCGCTCTGCTCAAGGAGCAGCCCGTTGGAGAAAGCGATGTCGGCGTGCGCGATGTCGCGGAGGGCCGCCATCGAAGGCTCGAAGGAGTGTGGATCAACGCCTGCGGGGACGAGCGTCGCGATGCGCGCTCGCGGGGCGACCGCGCGCACGAGATCGGCGATGATCGGCGTCGTCGCAACGATCCGAGGCTGCGACCCATCATCGGCCACATCGCCGCTGCTAGGTGCAACGGACTCTGATCGCGTGCCGGGAGTCTCCTCGGCAGAGGCTCCGCCGTTCGCGAGGGCGGGAGCACACACGCCGAGGAGCAGCGAAGGAGCACCGATGAGAAGGGAGAGCGCGAAGGCACTCCCGGGGCGACGCGCTCGGGTGCGCCTCACCTTCTTGCCCACCGTCGTGCGGCGAGCCCAGCGAGGGCAAGGAGCGAGGCGAGGGCGACCGGGGTGGCGGCGCGCGCGCCGGTCGTCGCGAGACCGCCGGGAAGGGCCGAGCCATCGACGATCTTACCCTCGGCGCGCAGACGATCGATCGTCGCCTGGTCGAGTTCGCAGGGGCGCCCATCGGCGGTGCGGCCGACGTAGACGGTCGTCGAGCCTGAGCCGATGCCGCCGAACCAGCGGGTGCCGACGAGCGAGCCGAAGTTGCCGGACTCGAAGACGGCGAGTGAACCGGGGCCGGAGACGCCGTTGAGCGTCCAGGTAACATCGCCGGTCGTGCGGGCGAGGAGGCTGGGGTGCATCGTGTTTGCACCGAGCCACGGGACGGAGGGGACCTGGCTTGAGGAGATCATCCAGATCCTCTGACCCTGCTTCGCGATGAACTCGATACCGGCGGGTGCAGTCGTCTCGGCTGCGGAGCCAAGTCCGAAGACGAGGGAGGAAGGGGCGACCCAGCGCGCGGGCTGCGAGCGGTCGTCTTTGACGAGCATGGAGATCGACGAGGGGCTGGCACTCGTCCCGATGTCGAAGTGGCCGGAGTCGGCGTTTCCGGCACCGCCGACGTTGAAGGAGAGGATGCCGGAGGTCGAGACGCGGGCACCGGACTTCAGGGTCGTGGTCTGGGTGATCGAGACCTTGTAGACGCCGGGGGCGGTGAAAACCCAGTTCGGGTGGACGTGGGTGTTCGCGCGGATCGTGTGGGATCCGCCGACTGCCGTGCCACTCCCGTTCGAGGTGACGGGGGTGGGGAGGCACTGCTCGGCGGCTGGCTGTACGGGCGCTTGGGGGGCGGTGGACTGAGGCGCTGGCGCGGGGGACGGGGTCGATCCGGTGCCGGGCGTCGACGGCTCGACGGGAGCCGACGCTCCGGGGGTGGCCTGCGCGATCGCGGTGGCGCCCACGGCGAAAGTGTAGGCGGCCGGGTCGGAGACGAGGCGCCCGTTGGGGGTATCGACCTCGCCGTGGAGAGTGAGAGAGTAGGTGCCTGCGGCTGTGAAGAGCCAGTTCGCGTGCTCGTGGGCGGGTGCGCTCTGGAGGATCGAGCGCCCGGGAGCGGCCTCAAGGGAGCCCTGCTCGAAGATCGGGGAGGTCGCGCCGAATGCGGACGAGCGCCAGAGGAGGATGCGGCCAGGCCCGGAGACCTCGTCGATGACGAGGCGGATCGCGGTTGGGCGCAGAGGTGCGAGGGCGTTCGAGTCCCAACCGGGCCATAGGAGCGCGGGATTCTCGGACTGGGGGAGTGCGTAGCCGGCGGTTCCGACGCCCTCGATCTTTTCGGTCGCGCTCGTCTTCGCGGCGTCGGTGACGCCGAGGATCAGCTTTGCGGGGTTGTGGTAGGTCGGCGCGCCCGGGGTAGTGACGTCCTCTTTGGCGACGAGAGAGATCGTCGGCCCGTTGGGGACGAGGGCGAAGACGTCGGCGTGCCCGCGAGTGAGGAGCACTTTCGTCGTTGATTCTCCGCTCTGCGTGCCGGGTGTGGCAATCGTCGGCGTAGTAAAGAGCGCGAGGGCGAGGAGCGCGGTGAACAGGGCGAGGAGGGGATGAATCCCGCGGTGGGTGGCGCGCATGACGAACCTTCTAGTGATAATGAGAATGGCTTGCATTACCATACAGGGTTGTCTGTGAACCGCGCAACCGCCAGCGTGAGGTCTGGATCACGCTCACCGCGTGTAAGGATGTGAGAAGAGTGAGCGATGCTGTCGAAGGGGAGGGATGCCGTGCTCTATATGTGGGATGCCTTGAGCTCCTGGATCCACTTCGACAATCACCACACACCCCACTCAGCCTGCGAAAACAAACCACCCATCACACAATTAACCAACCACCCCGATCAATACACCTAGGGGAAAGTCGTGAGTACCATGTGATCCTTCTTTCAAACACTGTAATAATGGATCGGCAACCGCTATCGTTGGAACGCTTCATTAAAGATTGGCCGACGACAGAGTTCATTGGCACGAAACTTTTCGAAAGGTAAGAAGGTGAACTTCACCAGAACTATTCTGGGAGGAGCGACGGCTGTGGCACTCGCGCTCGCGGGCATCGCATCCCCGACCCTCGCGGCTCCGGAGAACCTTGCGCTCGGCAATACGGCGCCGCACATTTCGCCGATTTCGATCGAGTCGGACGACATGGATAAGGTCGAGATCGCGGGAAACGATCAGTTCCGCACCGTCACCGCACCCGAGAATACGATCCTTGACCTTACTGCCGATGTGAAGGGCAATCCTGCCCCGGATCTTCAGTGGCAGATCAAGGAGAAGGGCTTGAACCAGTGGGTCGACCTTGACGGGGAGACCGGCTTGGCCACCTCGATCGCCATCACCCCCGGCACCGACGGTGCCGCGATCCGCCTGCTCGCGACGAACTCCGTCGGAACCGCAGAGTCCGGGATCGTCGAGCTCAAGGTGAAGGCCGCAGAGCCCGAGCCTAACCCGAACCCCGGGCCGGACCCGAACCCGAACCCTGGGCCGGACCCAAACCCGAACCCCGGGCCGGACCCGAACCCCAACCCCGGGCCTAGCCCAATCCCGAACCCTGGACCGAACCCCGCCCCGACCGTTACCCTCGAGAAGAGCACCGTGAAGATCGGCGAGAGCATCGAGATCGTCGGAACGGGCTTCACTGCCGGTCGCGAGATCAGCGCGGTTCTCCACTCCGATCCGATCACGATTGGTACCGCAGTCGCGGACGAGCGCGGAGTTGTGCGCTTCTCGTACACGATTCCCGCGACGACGCCGATCGGATCCCATGAGATCGTCCTCACCGATGTGGCGACCGGGGCCAGCGCCAAGGCGCCTCTCCTCGTCGAGGCCGCAACGACCAAGGGTCGCGGGCTTGCCAAGACCGGCGCCGATGTGGCGGGTCTTATGGCTCTCGCCGCGCTCTTCGCCACGACTGGAGCCGTTGTTTCGACGCGAGCCAAGCGCAGGAGCTGAGCAAGTAGTCGCAGAAAGCGGTGTGAGCGGGTCGCCCCTCGGGGCGACCCGCTTCGCCATGCGCGGAGCATTGCCAGATTTGTGAGTGTTTGGCGGTGCGCAGCAGAGCATTGTGACCCGCCAAACGTCGAGAAAGCCGCCACACGCGTGTTGGAGGCGGAGGCCGTCGCTAGGTGTACTGTTCGGGGGCGTTGATTAATTGTGTGATGGGTGGGAGGTTCGCGCAGGCTGAGTGGGGCGTGTGGTGATTGCGGAAGGGGATCCAGGCGCTCAAGGTATCGCGCCGTTGTTGTTCGCAGGTGTAGCGGTGGGCGTAGACCCAGCCCGCCAACCGAGCCCTCACCTGCCCCGATTCACTAGCGTGTCGCACGCGCCACCAGGTACCGTGTAAGTATCCGCATGTCATGGAGCAAACGGAGTCGTCAGTGCTGACCGCAAGTGCCAATTTCTTGGTGAGGTTCCGCCACCTGATCTTTGCCATCATGGTGGTGGCGACCGGTGTGTGCGCTGTCTTGACTCCCAGGGTTGGCGTCATCAATGACATGGTGGAGTTCCTACCCGCGACCTCCCAGATGCGTGCCGGCACCGACATTATGGAGGCGGAGTTCCCCGGCTCCATAGACACGTCGTCGACGCGCGTCATGTTCACCGGCCTGACAGCTTCCCAAGAAGAGTCGACTTTGGCGAAGCTTCAGGCGATCCCGAATGTTGATTCGGTGGCCTACGAGGCTCGGACTGAGGATTCAGACGGGATTTATCACCAGGGCGATCACACTCTGTTCATTGTTGAATCCAAGCATGCTTATGGGTCGGCAGAAGATGCGGCGATCCAGCAGGCACTCACCGATCAATTCGCGACCAAGGGCGCGTTGATTGAGTCGGATAACCCGTCACCGACCTCAGAGCTTCCATTGTGGATCGTGATGGTTGCTGTTGGTTTGCTTGCACTGATCCTGTTTGCGATGTGCGCGTCCTGGCTTGAGCCGATTCTGTTCTTGGTCACGATAGGTATGGCCGTTGTCCTGAATTTGGGGACGAACCTGATTCGGGGGTCGATTGCAGACGTGACTTTCACGATCGGAGCGATCCTTCAGCTGGTCTTGTCCATGGATTATTCGATCATCCTGATGAATCGCTACCGCCAGGAGAAGACGCCTGATGGCTCGCGCCCAGAGGCGATGGTGCGCGCAATTCGAGGGGCTTTTTCGTCGATCGTTTCTTCGTCGATGACCACGGTTGTTGGCCTGCTGATGCTCTGTTTCATGTCTTTGCTGATCGGCATGGATTTGGGTATTGCTTTGGCCAAGGGCGTGTTCTTGTCGATGGTGAGCGTGTTTACGATTTTGCCGACGCTGATCCTGTGGTGCGATAAGGCGATTGAGAAGACCGCGAAGCCTTATCTTCGGGCAAACTTTCATCCTCTTGCCCGGTTTGAATATAAAGCTCGTATTCCGATCCTCGTCGCCTTCATTGCTTTATTCGCTGGCGGTGGCGTGATGGCCGGAGGCACGCCGGTTGCGTACACGCTGGCGAAGGCGGATCCGATTGCGGATGTTTTCGAGAAGGAAAACTCGATTGTTCTTCTGTATCGCAATGGCGATGATGCGATTGCGGGCCAGATAGCTGAGCGTATTTCCGATGCTGATGGGGTTCGCTCTGTCATGTCTCAACCGACGACGATCGGACGCCAGCGTTCCGTCGACGATATGTCTGTTGCCCTGAGCGAAATGGGGAGTGAGGACCTGAGTTTCGACTCGGATATGCTGTCTCTGGTCTACTTCTTAGCGCATGACGGCCAGACAACTGAGCGCATGAGTCTGCCAGCGTTCATTTCTTTCATCCGCAATAATCGGCTGATCGTGTCACGCACGGATGAAGACACGTTGAATTCACTGGCGCAACTGGAGCCCTATCTTGACCGTGATGCTCTGTTGGGGGTGCGAGGCCCCGCAGATTTGGCGAACTTCCTGGGGATGAGCGAATCGGAGGCGCGCGGAATCTACCTGTATCACGCGATCTCGAACCCAAGTATTTCAGCCGATTCGATGACGCTTGGCCAGTTCGCTGACTTCATTGTCAACGATTTGCCGAACACTCAATACGCGCCCATGGTCAGTGGTGATGCGCGGGTTCAAGCGGAAAATCTGCAACGTTTCACCGATGCTCAGGCGATGACCACTCCGATTTCTTCGGAACAGATGGCGAATCTGCTGGGTGTTGATTCGTCGCAGGTGCGTCTGCTCTACGCGAAGAAGAAAGCTGAAGCGGGGGAGTACGCGAACGATTCGCGAACACTGAGGGCTTATGTTGAAGCGCTCAACGCGGTTGCAACAAACGAACCGCAGGTCAGTGCCCAAATGGGGGAGAGGTCAGCGCAGCTGGCTACCCTGATGGCATTGACTGATACCGCAACGCTCGCTACGCCGATGGATGCGCAGGGGCTGGCTCAGTTCCTGTCAATGGAGTCCGAACAGGTGGGGCAGATCCTTGCGATGCGCGCCATGCTTTCGGGTCAAGACCCTGCAACCGCGACTACGGCCAGCCCGTGGGAGATGATCGATTTCCTGAACACGCAGGTCCGGGCGGGAGACGCATCTGCGCTGGCGGGATCTCTGACCGATGAACAAAAAGCGGGCATCGAGCAGATGTATCAGATCGCTTCCCTTGCTCTGTCCGGTCAGCAGATCCCACTGTCGACGTTCGCGTCCATCGTGTCGATGAACTCGGCTCAGCTTCAGTTGGTCATGGCGATTGCGGACTCGCCCGCGCATGCGACCGACTGGCTCTACACTCCGCAGACGATTGCCTCTGACTTGGCGAATGACTCGTCCCTATCAGAACAACAGCGAGCCGAGGTCTCCACCTTGCGTTCGATCATCGATGCTTCGGTTGCGGGTACCTACTTTACGCCCAGGCAATTGGCGAATTTCCTCGGCATGGACGCCAGCCAAGTTCGTCAGCTTTCCTTGCTCCGCACCTCGATGCACGGCGATACGAGTTCGTGGAATATGAGCGCCTATGACGCCGTGAGCTTCATCCTCGACACGATGGCGTACGACCCTCAAACGTCCGGGAATTTCAGTGAAAGCCAGGTGAGCCAGCTGAGTGCCCTGCGTCAGGTCATGCGCGCTGTCGTTGATGACAGTCAGCTGAACCCAACTGAGATGACGAGCCTGCTGGGACAGCTTTCGGCGCTGACCGCTTCAAGTTACTCGCTCGATACGAACCATGTCGCGCTTGCCTACCTGGTTCATGGCGCACAAAGAGCAACTGATCGAGGTGAAACCGCTGGTCAGACTTTGTCGATCGCGCAATTGGTGGACACGCTGAATACGCAGATTTTGGATGATGCGCGCTTTGCTTCGTTCATTGATGACAAGACGCGCACGGCAATCACCGACGCGTCACACCAGATCCGACAGGCCAGAATTCAACTGGTCGGGGACACCTGGTCGCGGATGGTCATCACTACGACCCTGCCTGAAGAATCCGATGCGACCGAAGCGTTGATCGGCCAACTGGAATCGGCGTGCGCAGAGGAGCTGGGTGGGAACTGCTACCTGGTCGGCAACTCGGTGTTGGTGCACGAGCTCAAGTCGTCTTTCGATTCGGAAATGAGTCTGATCCAGTGGCTGACTTCCGGCTCGATCTTCCTTGTCGTCGCCCTGACCTTCCTGTCGCTGTCGGTTCCGCTGCTACTGGTTCTGCTGGTTCAGTGCGGCGTTTTCTTGACGATTGCCACGATTGGCCTGCAGGGATACGACAACTACTATTTGGCCCAGCTGATGGTGCAGTGCATTTTGATGGGTGCGACGATCGACTACGGCATCCTGCTGACAAGCCAGTATCGCGAGGCCCGGAAAGAACTTGATATCCGCCATGCGCTGGCTCGCGCATACGACAATTCGATGCACACGATCGCAACGTCCGGGTCGATCATGATTCTCGTGACTGGCATTCTTGGCTTCCTGTTTGAGAACCCGACGATCGCGCAGATCTGTCGCACCATTTCGATTGGCGCGTTGTGTGCGTCCGTGCTGATTATCTTTGTCCTGCCGGCATTACTTGCTTTGGGGGATAGGTTTTTCGCCGGCCGTGAGCGCCTGCGCTAAGACACAACGAGAAACCCTACGGCTCTCTCAATAAAATGAGGGTATGAACATCCTGCTGGTTGCCGTTGTCGCGTTGATTACTATCGCTTTTGCTGCGCAGGTGTCGCAGAAAGTGGGCGTGGCGTCACCGCTGATCTTGCTTGCACTGGGTATCGCAATCGGCTTTCTACCATGGGTTGATCCAATCGAGTTGGAACCCGATCTGATCCTCGAAGTCATCGTGCCCCCGCTCCTGTTCGCGGCCGCAGTGTCGATGCCAATCATGGATTTCCGGCGCGAACTCAGATTGGTCGCAGCCCTTGCAATCGGCTTGGTGATCATCAGCGCTTTGGTCATCGGTTTCGTCTTGAACTGGCTGGTCCCAGCTATTTCGCTCCCGTGGGCAATTGCGCTGGGCGCGGTGCTCTCGCCGACTGACGCGGTCGCCGTGTCGATTGCGAAGAAACAAGGTGTCGCTCCACGCATCATCACCATCTTGGAGGGCGAGGGCCTATTCAATGACGCGACGGCACTTGTCCTGCTGTCGTCGGCAACGTCGGCCGCACTGTTGGTTGACGCGGATGCCCTCAACCCCGCGAACCTGTTGAGCGATTTTGTTATCGCGCTACTGATCGCCGTTGCTGTTGGCTGGGTGGTAGGCGAAGTCGGTATTCGCGTGCGTTCGAAGATTAAACAGCCTGCAGCAGACACCGTCTTTTCGTTCGCGATGCCGTTCATTGCCTCGATCCCCGCTGAACACTTGGGTGGTTCAGGCTTGGTCGCGGCCGTCGTCGCGGGTTTGATCGTTTCCTACAACCGCAACGTGCGTATGCCTGCTCTGAACAGGCGATTCTCTGAGCAGAACTGGCACACAGTGGAGTTGGTTTTGGAAGGCTTCGTCTTCCTAATCATGGGCATCCAAGCCTTCGGCATCTTCGAAAAGGTTGAGGAAGGCCAGATCGGCGTCGGCTACGCCCTGCTCCTCGCCCTGCTTCTTGGCCTCATCACGGTTGTTGTTCGCACACTCTTCCTTGCGCCCCTCTTGGCTTTCTTGAACCACCGTCAAACGCATACTCGCGCGCGAATGGAACGTGACAAAGAACGCCTGCGTCTGCACGAAGAGCGCCTAGCGCACGCGTGCGACGTTGATCCGGAGCTCCTTGAAGCCCGAAACATGAGCCCCGACCAATGGAATGCGGCTGTTGAACGCTGGCACCGCAAGGTCGAACGCGGGTGGCGACAACATAGGCGTCGCGGAAACGACTTGGAATACTTCAACGCCCAACCCCTGGGCGTGCGCGAGGGGTCGATTCTGGTGTGGGCAGGCATGCGAGGCGCCGTCACGCTGGCGGCCGCTCAGACCCTGCCTTTCGCGACCCCGATGCGTAACGTCCTCCTGCTGATCGCACTGGTCGTGGCCGGCGGTTCGTTGGCGCTACAGGGTTTGACCCTGCCGTGGGTAATCCGCTTGGTGAAGCCTCAGATGGCAGCAGATGCAGTGAATGAACAAGAACGCGAGCACCTCCTCCACGTCATGCACTCCTCTCTCAAAGAGAGCGCTCTGGCAGAGGCCCTGCATTCTTCCGCTTTCAAGACACCCATGCCTTTCGGTGGGGTAATCGGAGCGACCAGCATCCAAGCGAGCGTCACAGATGGAGCGTCAGAAACTGCTCCCACTGGTGAAACCGACGGGCGTGACCTGGTGCCCGCCAGCTCCAATTCGGAGATGATGCTCGAGCAACGTGCCCTCACCATCGAACAGATACGAGTCCTTGCCCTCGAAGCGATCCGCGAACAGCGTCAAGCTCTGCTCGAAGCACGTAATGAAGGCGTATTCTCATCCGACGCCCTCGAAACGGCAATGAAGCGCCTGGACCAAGAAGAAATCATGCTCAACATCGGCTAAATCTACCGATCAGTTGTAGCCCAGGCCTCGTCGAAGCCCTGCAAAGCGAGTAATTCGGCGCGTAGACGCGGGGGAGTAGCGCGTAAACACGGGGGAGTAGGTTGTTTCACGCTTGCTGCAAGTGAATTCGTCCATGGTCAGCGCGATACTTGAAGGCAGAAAGCCATTAGGAGGTCCTCATGCCAACCCCGACCACTGTCACAACCGATGCGTCCGTCGGCGTCCTTATCGCGCCCGGACTAGAGGAAGTGGAAGCGCTCGCGGTCGTCGATTGTCTGTATCGGGCGGGAGTGCGCGCTGACCTGATTGCCGTTCCGGTAGCAGACAGTCAGGCTGTAGAAGAACCTCGTTCCAATCCTTTTGCTAGCGCGTCGTCGTTGCCGTCGACTACCCGTTCCCTGTCCGTCACGTCGTCGCACGGCATCACATTGGTGTGTGACCTGCATCTTGATGACGCAGACCTGTCTGAATACACGGTGTTGTTCCTGCCCGGAGGCATGCCGGGCACCGTGAACCTTGAAGAAAACACGAAGATTCGTGAAGAGATTGCTCGTCGCATCGCCTTCGGCGAGCCTGTCGCTGCAATCTGCGCGGCTCCTTCGATCTTGGCTCACGCTGGATTCCTCGACGGTCGAAACGCGACGGCGAACCCGGGCTTTATGAAGGACCTCGAAATGGGCGGGGCGCACGCTCTGACCGATTCGGTTGTCGTGGACGGCAACGTGTTCACGTCGCGCGGAATGGGGACGGCTATCCAGCTTGGTCTGAGCCTCGTGAACCATTTGCTGGGTGAAGATTCCGCTAAGGCGGTTGAAATCGCAATCGTGAAACAGGACGACTGACATGAACGGCACTTTGTTGCAGGGGTTTTCGTGGTACTTGCCCAATGACGGCTCGCATTGGCGTTCGATTGCTGATCGGGCGCAGAACCTGTCTGACCTGGGAGTCAGCGCCGTGTGGTTGCCTCCGGCATATAAGGGCCAGGCGGGCATCAATGACGTCGGATACGGCGTGTATGACCTGTGGGATTTGGGGGAGTTTGACCAGAAGGGTGCTGTTCGTACGAAGTATGGGACGCGCGAAGAGTATCTGGAGGCTATCCAGGCCTTGCACGCTCACGGGATCCAAGTGCTTGCAGACACGGTTCTCAACCACAAGATGGGCGCAGACGCGTCAGAAACGGTGACCGCAACCCCGATCGATCAGCAGAATCGCACCATTGAAGTTGGCAACCCTGAACAGATCCAGGTCTGGACGCGATTCACGTTCCCAGGTCGCGCTGGCACGTACTCGGATTTTGAATGGGACTGGACGTGTTTTCACGGGACCGACTGGGATGAAGCGACTGGGCGCAAGGGGCTCTGGCTGTTCGAAGGTAAAAAGTGGAACGAAAACGTCGATGACGAGTTCGGTAACTTTGACTACCTGATGGGCACTGACGTCCACCTGACCGATCCCAAAGTCATGGATCACCTGATCGAATGGGGATCCTGGTATCTCGAAACAACGGGTGTTGACGGCCTGCGTATGGATGCGTTGAAACACATGGGACGCGACTTCACGATGGCATGGCTCGACCGCATGCGTGATGTTTCCAGCAAGGAGCTCTTCACGGTCGGCGAATACTGGAGCGCTGACCTTGGTGAACTGCGGGCGTTCATCGGTGATGATCGCCGACTGAGCCTGTTTGATGTCCCGCTCCACTTCAACTTCCACCACGCGTCGCGCGCCAACGGCACCTTCGACATGGGCGGAATCTTCAATGGCACGCTGGTGGATGCAGACCCCACGATGGCAGTCACCTTCGTGGAGAATCATGACACTCAGGATGGGCAATCGTTGGCGTCGCCGGTCGATAGTTGGTTCAAGCCCGCAGCCTATGCGCTGATCCTTCTTCGCGAGGCCGGCTACCCCTGCGTATTCCACGCCGACCTATTCGGGGCCGAAGGTGAGCATCCTATTGCTCCGGTTGAAGGGCTAGAAACCCTGATGAAGCTACGTAAGACGCACGCGTACGGTGTCCAGTGGGATGCGTTCGACGATTCTCACGTGGTCGGTTGGGCGAGACAAGGGCAGGCGGATGACGCCAGTGACGGTGTTGGCGTTGTTGTTTCTGATTCTGGCAAAAGCGCAAAGACCCTGAATGTGGGAGCTCAACATACTGGTCAGGTCTGGGAGTGCGTGATCGGCGGATGTGAACCCGTCCAGATCGGTGACGATGGTTTTGCTTTGTTCCCGGTTCCAGATTCCGGATTGTCCGTCTATTCTCCGAAGGGAGTCTGACGTGGGTAAACGACGTCCTCGCACATGGCCAGAGATTCCAGCTCCGCTGGCGGGTCCGGTCATGGATAATCACACACACCTTCCCGTTCATGAGGGCGAAATTCCGAAAGCTGACGGTGTGAAGCTGTCTCTTGAAGAACAGATTGAGCGTGCTCGATCGGTGAATATCACCCGCCAGATCTCCTCTGCCTGCGAGCTCCCTGACTTCGATCCGATGATTCAGATCGCTCGATCCTTCCACGGCGTTCAGGTTTCGCTGGCGATCCACCCAAACGAAGCCGCTCTTCACGCTGGAGTCCAAGTCCCGTCCCCCGACGGATTAACCCCGATTCAACGCGATCATCACATTCCCCTTGATGAAGCGCTGTCAGAAGTTGAACGACGTTTAAGTGACCCGACGGTCGTCGCAGTCGGAGAGAGTGGGTTGGACTACTTCCGTACCGCAGACGAAGGTAAGCAAGCGCAAAAAGAATCGTTTGCCGCCCACATCCAGATGGCTGAGCGAGCCGGCCTACCCCTGCAGATCCACGATCGTGACGCTCACGATGACACGGTTTCCGTCCTTGATGACGTGGCGCACGCGGATCAGCGGATTGTCTTCCACTGCTTCTCTGGAGATGGGCAACTGGCAGACATCCTGGCAAAGAATGGCTGGTATGCATCGTTCGCGGGCCCCATTTCGTATCCCGCCAATGATCACCTTCGCCAGGGGCTTCTCCGGATGCCCCGCGAACTTGTTCTTGTCGAAACGGATGCTCCCTACCTGACACCCGTCCCACATCGTGGTTCGCCAAACTCTTCGTACGTGATGGCTCACACCGTCCGATTTATTGCGGGTCTTTGGGAAGTCAGTGAAGAAGAGGCCTGCCGTCGATTGATGGAAAACTCGCTCAGAGTCTACGGAAAGTAGGGGTGGGTGCGCCTTTTTAGCGGTTGAGGACGCGCTAGCTTCGTCCCATGAGGCATCAAGATCGGTGATGAACCTCGTCAATTTGTTTCGTGAAGATAGACACGAACTGGCGCACACAGATAACAAAACGGTTACGGTAAGTGTGTTAGTCCGTTATCGGCTCACACGATGCGCGCATCGAGTCACCCGAGCGGAACCTGCAAAGTCTGGAGCCACGTGATCATTTCACACCCGAGCAAACGAAGCGTCATCGCTGGCGCGTCGGCGCTTGCCCTTGCAATGGTGGGAATCACCGCGGGCGGAGTTGCCTCCGCTCATCATCAGGTCACCCTCGAACTCGACGGTGTCTCACTGCCGGTCGAAGGTTTCTACACCACTGTTAATGATGTTCTTGAATCCGCAGGTGTGAATATTGGCGAGCACGACCTTGTTGCTCCCGCGACCTCAACTCGCGTCCGCGACGGCGACATGATCGTAGTCCGCATGGCCTCCGCATACGCGGTGAACATTGACGGCGAAGACCTGACCGCATGGTCAACCGCCGACAGCATTGACGGCGTCTTGGACTCCATCAACAGCGCGTCTACGATTACGTTGGCTGCGGATCGTTCCAAGCTACGTTCTGAAATGCCCGTTGTTATCGACGGTACGCCGATCATTCTTGACGTTGATGGCACACAAACCGAAATCACCGCGTCCGGTAAGGGAGCTGACAAGGTCCTCGCAGACGCCGGTGTCACGCTCGGCGAATTCGATCGTTTCTCTTACATCTTCAGCGAAGGTAAGACCACGCTGAAGGTCACCCGAGTGAGCCGAGAAACCGTCACCGAAACCGAGGAGGTTGCCTACTCGACCGAAGAGCGTGAAGATGACACCCTCTACCAGGGCGAAACTTCGGTCGTTCAGGCCGGTGTGAACGGCTCTATCACCCGCAAGCTGTTCCGCGAAACAGTCGACGGGCAGGTCACCGTGAACCGCGTAATTTCTGAAACCAAGACCGAGGCAACTAACGAGATCGTTGCCAAGGGAACCAAGGAGCGCACCGCTTCAACTGCTACCGCTTCTACCGGCACTGGAAGCGCATACTCGCTATCTGCTGATTCTTCTGGTGTTTGGGCAGCCCTTGCGCAGTGTGAGTCGGGCGGTAACCCGACAACGAACACGGGAAACGGATACTATGGCCTCTACCAGTTCAAATTGTCGACCTGGCGGTCGGTGGGTGGTACGGGGCTTCCGTCCGACGCGTCCGCTGAAGAACAAACTGCCCGAGCTCAAGCATTGCAGGCGCGTGCAGGCTGGGGCCAGTGGCCGTCGTGCACCCGGGCAATGGGTCTGTACTGACGGGTAGCGGGCCTGTACTGACCGGTAATGTGGGCTGAACTGACAGAATCTGCCTGCTAGCTTCAGCAGAATCCGCGTTGCTGAACGGCATTGATTCTCAACACGCCACAGGCGAGCGTTGACTTTCTTAAAATAAGTGGGGTGTAAAGGATCACCTTGCACCTGTTCACCTATGCAGTGCCCCTGGAATCACGTACCGTGGATACCGGTGAACTACTCACATTCCACTCAAGGAGCCACCGACCCCGTGATTTCACGTTCGATGCTTTCTGAAACCGTCCTGCACCCCACTCGTGCTTTCCTGGGCGGATTACACCCAACGCGCAAGGCAGTCGTTGCCACCGCATGGGTGGCGTCTGCGACGATGGCGGTTGTTGCTGCCGGTGGAATAATGTCGTCTCGCGCCGAGCTGACGCTCGAAGTCGATGGGGTTTCTCAGCCGATCACGACGTGGGGTGGAAGCGTCTCGTCCGTTCTGGCGCGCGCGGGTGTCGCGGTTGGCGAACACGATCTGATTCAGCCGTCGTTGAACACGGTTGCTCCCGATGGGGGAACGATCATCGTGCGCACCGCGAAGAAATACAAGCTAACCGTTGATGGGGCGCCGACGACGATTTGGTCGACCGCTTCCTCCGTGCAGGCTCTTCTTGCCGGTTCAACGTCCCTCGGTAGCGATGTTGCCGTTGCGGCGGATCGTAGGTCTGTCAGGAAAGACATGACGAAGATTGTCGAGCGTTCACAGAACATCACGATCCAGGCTGACGGCCAGCATACTACGGTCCAGGCCTCTCCTGAACAGCATCCCGATGACATCGTCGCGCAGGCTGGAGTCCAGTTGGCTCCCAATGACCGCCTGAACGTGAGTGCCCAGCCTGATGGATCGATGAAAATTAACGTGGACCGCGTGACTCGCGGATACGTTGATGTGGATGTCCCCGTTGAATTCAGCGAAACCACCCAAGAGTCTGCGGACCTGTTCAAGGGAGAATCGAAGATTACCCAAGCGGGTGTTCAAGGTGTTGCTACTCAGAAGCAATGGCAGGAAAGTGTGAACGGCACGCCCGTTGTTTCCGCCGTGATCAGTGAATCGGTGACAACCGCTCCCACCGCGCAGGTCAGGTCGAATGGTACAAAGGAAGCGACCCCTCAGGCGCTTGCTATCGCCGGGATCGACCCGAAGGCCACGCTGGAGACAACCACGGACAGCGCGGGCAACTCGATCACCGCATACACGGCAAAGCTTGGAACGATCTCTACCGAAGACGAAGTGAACGCCGTTATTGCATCGATTGAAAGCGCGACGGATCGTGCGAAGGCTCGCGCTGCGTCCGCGTACGATGTCAGCGTCGCTTCCTATGCCGCTGGCGATCCGCGTGGCATTGCCCAGGAACTAGTGGTCAGTTTTGGCTGGGACATCAGTGAATTCCAGTGCCTTGATAAGTTGTGGACTCGCGAATCTCATTGGAACCCCAGAGCAGAGAACGTGAGCTCGGGCGCCTACGGTATCCCGCAGTCGCTTCCCGGCTCGAAGATGGCGTCCGAGGGTGACGACTGGCGAACCAACCCAGAAACCCAGATCAAGTGGGGTCTGAAGTACATTAAGGGTCGCTACCAGAGCCCGTGTGGTGCATGGGCTCATTCTGAGTCTGTCGGCTGGTACTAATCCTCCGCGTGAATTGTGCGGGCAACGTTCACTGTCATGGCGAGCGCAACCTAGCGCACACTTTCCGCGCCACGGTCCAGCCTGCCTGACCAGTAGAATGACAGGGTGACTCGATCTCGTACCCGCACCCCGAATACTCGCCTGGATCCGACCCTTCCAGAGGGCGCCCAGCCGTCTGAAACCGGCTTGCTTGGCCCGCTTGAAGTGAAAGCGATTGCCGATGCGCTCGGTATTCGCCCGACGAAAGTTTTGGGGCAGAACTTTGTACACGATGCGGGGACGGTTCGTCGCATCGTTCGCGCCGGTGGCGTGGAAGCGGGGGACGAGGTCATTGAAGTCGGCCCCGGCCTTGGTTCGCTGACGCTGGCGATTCTTCAGACCGGTGCGCGCGTGCGGGCGGTCGAGATTGATCCGCCACTGTCTCAAGCTCTTCCGCAGACTGTTGCTGCTCGTATGCCTGAAGCCGCTGATCGTTTGCACGTGGTGAACGCGGATGCGACGAAGATCAACGGTGTTGATGACTTCGGTGTGGATTGGCCGCCTCCGACGAAGCTGGTTGCAAACCTGCCGTATAACGTTGCTGTTCCGGTGCTTCTGGCGATGCTAGAGAGGTTCCCGACGCTGACGGATGTTCTTGTCATGGTCCAGTCTGAGGTCGCTGATCGCTTGGCCGCAGGCCCCGGGTCGCGCACCTATGGCGTGCCGTCGGTGAAGGCCGCGTGGTACGGTCAGGCTGAGCGTGCGGGCACGATTGGTCGTAGTGTTTTCTGGCCGGTTCCGAACGTGGCCTCTGCGTTGGTTCGTTTGCGCCGTGATGGTGAGCCTCGTGGCGATGAAGACCTACGTCACGCAACCTTCGAGGTCTGTGATGTGGCGTTCGGTCAGCGCCGTAAGACTCTACGCGCCGCGTTGAAGACGTGGGCGGGTTCGCCGGCTGCTGCCGAAGCACTGTTGGACGCTGCCGGAGTGGAATCGACCGCCCGCGGTGAAGCACTCGGCATTGAAGAATTCGTGCGCCTTGGTCGCGCGGTTCTCGACCTGCGTGCGTGTGGGGTGCTGGCTACTCGCGTCGATCCGCGTACAGGACAGTCCGTGGGTTCTTCCCCAATAGATCAGACCGCCTCCACTGCAGCCCTTGGCGTTGACCATGGGGCGGAGCCGGTGGGCGCTCAACAGCGGGATTCTGCTGATGCGTGAAGTGAGGGCGAGCGCTCCGGGCAAAGTGAATCTGACTCTTCGCGTGGGACAACCCACCGCGGACGGATATCACCCGCTGGTCACGGTCTTTGAAGCGCTCAATATGCGCGAGACAGTCACTGTTCGCACGTCCCGCCGTCTTGGTATTCACGTGACAACAACGGCGTACCTGCCTAACGGCCGGGTTGATGAAGCGACGACTGCTGCAATGGCGGACTTGGATCCCGAAAACCACTTGTGCGTCAAAGCTGCGCGTAGCCTGCAGAAACTTGCTGCGATGGGACCGTGGGGACACACGGCTGCCGGCATTGAGATCCACGTGGAAAAGCATGTGCCGATGGCTGGCGGTATGGCCGGTGGGTCCGCGGATGCTGCCGCGACGCTTGTCGCCTGCAATGCACTCTGGGAGCTGGGCCTCAATAGCGATCAGCTTGAAATGATGGGGCGAGCGCTGGGTGCTGACGTTCCCGCATGCCTGACCGGTGGTATCGCGCTGGGAACCGGTCGAGGCGACCGCATGAGTCTGCTTGCCGACGGTTCAGACGAACCGCGTCACCACTGGGCGATCGCCTTGGCACACGAGGGTTTATCAACGCCAGCTGTTTTCCGTCAGCTTGACCAGATGGGCGGGCCTGCAGGCAAGTGGGAGCTTCTTGAAGATCTCAGTGATGAAGCGGGCGCTCTACTGACAGATTCTGCTGAGCAAGCCGCGCCCTGCCTCGTCAATGATCTGACCGAAGCGGCACTTGAATTGCGCCCCGAACTGGTTAAGACGATTGCTGACGCGCGTCACGCTGGCGCCCTGGCCGTGATTCTTTCCGGATCAGGTCCGACAATCGCTGCTCTTGCCACCAGCGCGGAAGACGCCCAGCGCATCGCCGACGAACTTGCCCAGCTCCCGAACGTCTCCGCAGCGCCCACGACGTGGGGGGCTGCGCGTGGCGCAATGATTGAGCACGAGGACAACGCATAAATGGCTCACCTTCTAGGAACGCAATCCCTGGCCGCAATGGCGGGATCGCGCAAACTGCTCAATGACGTCACCGTCAGCCTGTTCGATGGGTCGCGCGTCGGTATTCTTGGCCCGAACGGCGCTGGAAAGTCGACCTTGCTACGCCTGGTGGCCGGGATTCAGGAACCGGACTCTGGGCTTATCACCAAGCGCGACGGTGTCCGCATCGTCGTGTTGGATCAGGTGGATTCGCTCGACCCGCAGATGAGTGTTGTCGACGCTGTCCACCCCGGGCTTGAAGAATACGAGTGGGCCTCGAACCCAGCGATCCGCGACATCCACGCTGGTCTGCTGTCCGACATCGACACGCGCGCACTGATCGGAACACTGTCGGGTGGGCAGAGGCGCCGCGTTGCACTTGCCCGAGTACTCGCCACCGAATCTGACATCGTCTGCTTGGACGAGCCGACGAACCACCTCGATGTTGAAGGCGTCGCATGGCTGGCCCGTCACCTGAACGCGCGCTTCGCAAAGCCCGGCACGAATGGCGCTCTGCTGGTTGTCACGCACGACCGATGGTTCCTCGACACCGTGTGCGAACACATCTGGGAAGTCGTCGCCGGAGTCGACCCGGGTGGCGACCGTCCGCAGATCGCTGGCCACGTTGAAATCTACGACGGCTCGTACGCCGCCTATACGCTGGCTCGCGCCGAACGTGTCCGCCAAGCCGATGTGGCTGCCCAAAAACGCGCGAATCTGCTGACCAAAGAGCTCGCGTGGTTGCGTCGAGGTGCGCCCGCGCGCACATCAAAGCCAAAGTTCCACATTGCTGCCGCAGAAGCCTTGATCGCCGACGTGCCACCACCGCGCGACACCGTTGAACTGGTGAAAATGGCGACCGCGCGCCTGGGCAAAGACGTCCTAGACCTTGAGGATGTTTCGATCGCATTCACGCGCCCGAACGGCGAGGCGAACATCATTTTTGACGGTGTCACCTGGCGCCTCGCGCCCGGCGAACGAGTCGGCATCGTCGGTGTCAACGGCGCAGGAAAGACAACTCTGCTGAACCTTCTGCGCGGAGACATCCAGCCTGACTCCGGTCGCGTGAAGCGCGGTAAAACCATCGAAGTGGCCACGCTGTCCCAAGACACGCATGAACTGGATGCGCTCGCGGATATGCGAGTCGTCGAAGCTGTCGCCCAGGTTGCGCAGACCTTGATCGTCGACGGGCGCGAGGTTAGTGCCGCGCAGATGACGGAACGCATGGGCTTTACCCGTCAGCGCGCCTACACGCGAATGAGCGAGATTTCGGGTGGTGAACGTCGTCGCCTGCAACTGATGCGCCTGCTGATGGCTGAACCGAACGTGCTCCTGCTTGACGAACCGACGAACGACCTCGACACCGATACTTTGGCGTCGATGGAAGACCTGCTGGATTCCTTCCCGGGCACGCTCGTCGTCGTTTCGCACGACCGCTACCTGCTAGAGCGCGTCACCGACCACCAGGTCGCACTGCTCGGCGATGGAAAGTTGCGCGCCCTGCCCGGCGGTGTCGAACAGTACCTCGCCATGCGCGAAGAGGCTCTGGGGCTCACGGCTTCCGGCAGTAATGCAGGATCAGCGTCGGTGAATGTATCCGGGAATTCGGCAGGTAAGTCTGCGGGGAATTCTGCTTCGAATTCCGCGGGGAACGAGGCCGCTCCGACTATCTCTCACGCCGCCGCTCGTAGGGCGGCGAAGAAAGACGCCGATCGTATCGAACGTAAACTCGAGAAACTGCGCGCCTCGGAAGCAAAACTGTCTGATCGCCTCGCCGATCTGAGCGCCCACGTTGCCACAGACGGCTCGGTGGTCGACGAACTGACACAGGTGGCAGCCGAACATCGCCAGATTCTGGACGAGATCGATGAACTCGAAATGGCGTGGCTGGAAGTGGCGGAACTGCTGGATTAGTCGGGAGTTTGCGGCCAGGACTCAGCCCAGGCGTCGTCAGGACTTAGCCACCGCCAGGACTCAGCTACCGTCAGGACTCAGCCACCGATGAGGACGAAGAGCTCAGTCACCCAGCAGATCGTCGGTGAAGAAACGGCTGGAATCCGCCAATAGTTTGGCCATGAGGGCGCACTGGCGACCATAGAGGTTCCACACTTCGTCTTCGCCGGTCACAACAAGGTGTTCACCAGCTTCGATTGCGACCTCGCGGTCGTTCATCCACGACGACGAATACTGATCCATCAGCGGAATCATTGTCTGTTCCAGTGCCTCAATAGTGGCCAGCGCAGCTTCTGCCTGATCCATCAGCGCGCACGCTTCGTTGTAGCGCTCTTCCATGTGGCGCAGGCGTTCCAGTGCTTCAGATTCACGGGTCACAGTCATTCCTCAGTTTCGAAGGGAGACAGTAGAACTGTCAGAAGATCAGCGAGTTTTTCGCGCTCGCCAGATGACAGAGGAGCCAGGATTCTGCGTTCAGAATCGAGTAGGGACGCAAGCGCGGTATCAACTTTCGTCTTGCCCTCCTCGGTCAGTTTCACCTGAACGATGCGACGATCTTCAAGTGCGGAAGAGCGAGTGACCAGGCCTTTCGCCTGTAGGCGGTCAATACGGTTCGTCATCGTGCCACTTGTCACCAAGTGTTCGGCGATCAAATCACCTGGAGTCAGCACATAGGGTTCCCCCGCGCGACGCAGGGACGAAAGAACGTCGAATTCCCACGTTTCCAAGCCGTGGTCGGCGAATGCGGCTCGGCGGGCGCGGTCGAGGTGCTTGGCCAGACGAGTCACTCGCGACAGAACGAACATCGGCGTGGGATCCAGATCTGGGCGCTCGTTCATCCACGCTTCGACAATGCGAGCGACCTCATCGTGCGCCTTGTAAGTCGGACAGGAAGTGCGATCAGCTGAAGTCATTGCACACAGTCCTCCGATCGGACGACCAGCGATGGGCTGGGACGCATATTGCGAATGCCGTTCCAGACTAGGTTCACAACGTGTGCGGCGACCTCGTCCTTCTTCATTCGCCGATCGTCCAGCCACCACTGTCCAACCTGCGCAATGAGGCCGACCAGCATCTGCGCGTACAGGGGAGCGAGGTTCGCGTTGATGTCCGTGTGCGAGAACTGCTCGGCCAACAGGTATTCGACGCGCGACGCGACATCGCCGAGCACGGAAGAGAACGAGCCCTGCGTGCGATCGGTGGGGGCGTCGCGAACCAGTACGCGGAAGCCGTCCGTGTGCGATTCGATGTAGTCCAAAAGGGCGAGTGTCGCGTTTTCTAAAAGGATACGAGGCCGAGCACTGGACTCCAACGACGTGTGAAGCTTCGTCACAAGCGCCTGAACTTCACGGTCCACGATGACCGCATACAGGCCTTCCTTGCCACCGAAGTGCTCATAGACGACCGGCTTCGACACCTTTGCCTTCGATGCGATCTCTTCAACGCTCGAAGCATCAAATCCTTTTTGAGCGAAAAGTGAGCGTCCAATCTCAACTAGCTGTTCGCGCCGTTCGAACCCGCTCATTCGCGTGCGTTTTTCACTCATACCGTCAGTATGTCATCTGAATCGGGTCGCGCGGAAGGTGTGAGGTGTGGCGCGAACGAGCCTTCTGAACCTGACCGACGTGGCGAGGCAAGGGGTACATATGGCAGAATCAAAAGGCGTTTTCCGCCCTGGTGTAACGGCAGCACATGGGTTTTTGGTGCCTTTGGTCCGGGTTCGAGTCCTGGGGGCGGAGCTACAAGTGGGTCACAGCCACAATTTTGGAAGGTAGATCATGACCGTTCCCGTAGCTGTCATTGTCCTCGCCGCAGGTCAAGGCACTCGTATGAAGTCCTCTCTTCCCAAGGTTGTGCACCCCGTTGCCGGCCGTTCCATGATTGGACATGCCCTGAAAGCAGGCGAAGGCCTGAACCCCACGCACCTAGTTGCTGTTGTGCGCCACCAGCGTGACCTTGTCGAAGCTGAAATTAAGCGCGTCAGCCCCACCGCTATCATCGCCGATCAGGATGAAATCCCCGGCACCGGACGAGCCGTTCAATGTGGCCTGGAAGAGCTGGAACGCCAGGTTGGCCAGATCCACGGCATTGTTGTCGTCACCTATGGCGACACCCCCATGCTGGGCACCGAGACCCTGAAAGACCTCGTCGATGCCCATATCGAACAGGCGAATGTCGTCACCGTCCTGACCTCGCGCGTCGATGATCCCACGGGCTACGGTCGCATTATTCGCGATGCCGGCGGTCGCGTGACCGCCATCGTCGAGCAGCGTGACGCCACCGAAGAACAGGCCCTCATCAACGAAATCAACGCTGGTATCTACGCATTCGACGCCGATTACCTGCGTGAATCCCTCGCCAACGTAGGAACCAACAACGACCAGGGCGAGGTCTACCTGACCGATGTCCTGGCGGCGGCCGCCCCCGCTGGAAAGCGTGCGGGCGCCATAGAACTTCTCGACGAATGGCAAGCACAGGGGTGCAATGACCGCGTCCAGCTTGCAGAACTCGGCGCTGAGTTCAACCGACGCATCTGCGAAAAGCACATGCGCGAAGGCGTTTCCATCATCGACCCCGAATCCACGTGGATCGGTGTTGATGTCGAGATCGGAAACGACACAACAATCTGGCCAGGAACCGTGTTGCGTGGCGCGACGGTGATCGGATCCGAGTGTGAGATCGGTCCCTCAGCGACCCTCGATACCGCGAATGTCGGGAATCGTGCGGTTATCCACAACGCATGCGTGTTCAACGTGTCGGTTGCACCCGATACGATGGTTACACCATTCAGCGTCATCGGACAGTCCAGTCGGGACTGACCGATCCGGGTTCTTTAAGCAAGGGGAGGAACGCCGCATGAGCGGATTGGTCACCAGTGGAGAGAAGAGCCTCGTCCTCGTTTCGGGTCGAGCGCACTTGGAACTTGCCGAAGAGGTCGGCAAAGAAATCGGGTGCGGGCTTTCGCAAGTGACCGCCTACGATTTTGCGAGCGGCGAAATCTACGTCCGCTTCAATGAATCCGTTCGTGGCGCGGACGTCTTTGTCCTCCAGTCACACACGGGCGACATCAACAAGTGGCTGATGGAACAGCTCATCATGATTGACGCTGCCAAGCGTGCCTCAGCAAAGCGCATTACCGCTGTCTCGCCGTTCTACCCCTACTCGCGGCAGGACAAGAAACACCAGGGCCGTGAACCGATCTCGGCTCGCCTGGTCTCTGACCTGTACAAGACCGCCGGCGCTGACCGCGTCATGAGCGTTGACCTGCACGCCTCGCAGGAACAGGGCTTTTTCGACGGGCCGGTCGACCACCTCTTCGCAATGCCGGTTTTGGTTGACTACGTCCGTTCGCGCCTCGACCTTTCCAACACCGTCATGGTGTCCCCAGACGCTGGCCGTATTCGCGTCGCCGAAAAGTGGTCCTCGAAGCTCGGCGGTTGCCCGCTGGCATTTGTCCACAAGACCCGCGATACCACCCGTCCAAACGTTGCCATCGCCAACCGCGTCGTCGGTGAAGTTGCAGGCAAGGAATGTGTTCTGGTCGACGACATGATCGACACTGCTGGCACGATCACCGAGGCCGTCAAGGTTCTCAACAACGCAGGCGCCAAAAAGGTCATCATCGCCGCAACGCACGGCATCCTCTCTGATCCGGCAACGCGTCGCCTCTCCGAATGTGGAGCAACCGAAGTCGTCGTCACCGACACCCTGCCGATTCCTCCCGAGAAGCGCTTCCCGACTCTGACCATTCTGTCGATCGCACCGCTGTTGGCACGCGCCATCCGCGAGGTCTTTGACGACGGATCGGTCACATCACTGTTCGACTGACTCGCTTTTCACCGCCCTCGTCGGGTACTCTGATTGAGTTGCTCCGGCGAGGGCGGTTTCTCTATTCCGCCGTTATCGACAGGGCCTTTCGGATCTTTACCGGTCGCCTGGGTTCTTCGACGCTTGAGCGTGAAACCTTAATACTCAGGAGGACATTTCTTATGAGCGATAACCCGATCCTTGTCGCCACCACCCGCACCGAGTTCGGTAAGGGCGCCGCACGTCGCGCTCGCCGTGCGCAGATGGTTCCGGGCGTTGTTTACGGCCACGGCGAAACCACCCACCTCGACCTTCCCGAACACGACCTGTTCCTGATCGTTCGTGGTAACAAGAACGCTCTTGTTGAGCTCAAAATCGACGGCACGTCGCAGCTCGCACTTGTCAAGGACATTCAGCGTCACCCGGTCAAGCGCAACCTGCTCCACGTTGACTTCCTGGCCGTCAAGGCTGGCGAAAAGGTTGACGTCGAGGTCGCAATCGTCGTCGTCGGCGAAGCAGTCCCCGGCACCACCCACAACGTCGAAGAGCACACCGTGACCGTCAAGGCTCCGGCAACCGACATCCCCGAGTCTATCGAGGTTGACGTGACCGGCCTCGAAGCTGGCACCGTTGTCCGCGTCTCCGACCTGGTTCTGCCGGCCAACGTTGAGTGCGAACTCGACGCCGAGCAGGATGTCGTCATTATCTCCGAGCTCGCTGCAGAACCTGAAGAAGAAGCTCCGGCAGAAGCGGAAGAAGAAGGCGACGCTGAGTGAGAACTAGCGCGTAGCGTTTTCTTTCAAGGCGGGCGGGTCGTATGTGCGGCTCGCCCGCCTTGCTGTGTCCAGGGGAACATGGAGCGATCGGGGTTAATGGCCAAAATGTGTGTATGGGCTCGGCGTGTCGTGGCTGGTTTATCGTCCTGCCCAGCCTTTGCGGATGTGTAGGGAGCCGTCTTGGTAGGCGGGGTTGTAGTCGATGGCGGTGTCGTAGCCGGTCGGGCCGATTGGGTCGGTGGTGGCTGGGTGTGGGGGTTGTTGGCTGGTGTTGTGGCGGTGATGTGTCAGCCAGGTGATAGGGTCTGCCGGGTCGATAGATTTTTGGTTTAACAGCCATTCGACCGCTGTTTTCATGTGGGGTTCGGATAGGCCGCGGTGGGTGTTTAGTAGGCGTCGGATCGGGGCGTTAACCCCGCCTTCAAGGCGGCTGGTAGTGCGTTGAATATCAAGCCCAGTGAGTTTCGGGTCGAGCCAGGTAAATAAGTAACCGAACCGGGCTAGGCGTTCAAGACGTTTATAGGCTTTTCGGGCCCGCTTGTGTGTCCACCACCATTTCCTTGCCCCTGGCTCGGTAGTGTAGGTTTTCTCGTTAATGTAATCGCGATATACCCGATACCAGTGTTGTAACAGGCTTAGCCACTTTCTGGCGTCTTCGGGTGTTTTAAGGCCCATCAGCTGGTTTGCTAGTCCCAGTAGTGTCTTACCAGCCGGGCTTTGTGGGTTATGGGTTAGATCAGTGATGGTGTTAGCCCGAATATGGAAAAGACAGCGCTGGATGCGGCTTTGTGGCCAGGTCAAACGTAGTGCTTTGGCGATGCCTGCCCCGCCGTCAGTAAGTACTACCGTCGGGGCGGGTAGCCGGTTCATTAATGCTTGGTAGGCGGCAGAGTTTTCCCGTTGGCACCACTGCCAATCGATAATCTTTTCCCCGTTGGTAGCGGTGATTAGGCACCAGCCGTAGGCAAGATAGATTCCATCAAGTAGCACCTGATCGTAGACCTCGCCAGTAACCTGTGGTTTAGGCGCCTCGACGTGCCAACACCAGCTGATTCGCCTGCTGAAAGTCCGTCTAGGAATATCGAGCTGTTTTACGCCTCCTTTGCCTAACAACCAGTCCAGAAACATACTGGCTTGGGCCTTAGCCGTTATATCGGGGCGGGCCTGAGTAGTCGAGGCACCACAAGATTGACAACGCCAACGAGTCCTACCTGCGCTAGTGGAACCATTCTTAACTAGCTTCCAGCCACATACCCCACAAACAGGTTGATTACAAACACCCTTCACACCACATGCTCTCAAAGCATGTGCAAACCCCTAAAACCCCTAGTCAAACCAGCAAAAACAGCGATTCTGTACACACATTTTGGCTATTAACCCGCGGATCGTTGCCGAGGTAAGCAGTGGCCCCAGAAGGCGGGTGTCTAGTTTTATCGTGTGAGGCGACGTTCTTGGGTACTAACCCACGTTGTTGGGGTTTGTGGGGCTGTTTTTGTCGCCTCGCCCGCCTTCAACGTCTGCGTAGACTATGAAGCGAGGGCACACTCCCACTGCGAGTGATTGAGTGCGAGCTACAGCCTGAAAGAATCGTGAAACTAAATCCTGCGAGTCGAAGCGAGAACACGAGTGAGTGAAACATCCGGGCCATGTCCGGCGGTGGGTGGTGTGAAGATCCCGGCCTCGTACCCCAAGCAGGCTGATCCAACGACGTGTGGGATTGCGACGCTTGCTGTGCTTGCTGCCCGTGCGAACGCGGATCCCGTGTACTTGTCTTTGCCACCTGATAAGCGTGAGCGCGCGCAAATTCATCTGCATCGTGTTGCGTCGCGCGTGGGTGTGCCGTGGCCTCAGGCGCTGGGTACGTCGCCGTGGGCGCTGGCGAAGTTGGCTTCGAAAGCGACGGGGGAGCGCCACCGTATTGTTGTGCGCGGGAAGCACCTTCGTGTGGCTGTCGATTCCGCTCTTTGCCGAGGCCGGGATGTCTTGGTTTTCACCGGTGGCGGGGATACGCCCGGGTCGGCGTGGATCCCACGGCATGTGGTGCTTTTGCTTGCGGGTGGCACGGATACGGGAATGTACGCGGTGTTTGAGCCTTCAAGTGGCACGGTGTTCCGCGTGAATGCGGACGATTTCTACGCCGGAGCCCCAAGCGCTCGCGCCTCGATGGGGCACTGGAAGAACGTACTCTGCGCGGTTGCGCCGACTGAGTAAACAGAGTGTGAGTTGTACTAAACGGAGTGCGGGTTGTATCAGACAAATACGAGACCGAGAAGCTTTGCCCTTTTAGAAAGTCGGGAGCGCGTCTGAGAGAAGGCGGCCTCGTGACACATACTTTTCCGTGAGTAACGCGAAAGTGGTAGCGGCTGCCAGGCCGTCGGCGTCACGCACCATCGCCGGATCCAAACAATAGCCGAAAGCTTCATCGCACCCGAACACGATGCCTGGCGTGCGCGCAACGTGCGACATCGAATCGGCACTACGAGCTACGCGCACGTGGAAACGCGTAGCAACACGCTCAAGCGCATCCGAACACGACTCGGCGGCAACCAGCACGGCGTCAGAATCCATCGCGTGGCGTCGCGCGACTTCGGATGCCAACAGGTAGGCGACCGTATCGTTGTCGAGGTACTCCCAGTGCGGATTATCCCCACCAAAAGGGAGTCCAACGCGCAGGCGACGGCCATTATCAAAAGTAATAACAACCAGGTCAGCGCCATTCTGGGACGCATGGTCAAGAACTCGTTGAGCGGCAACGTCGTCGACGCCAGCGTTCGACGCACCAATAACGTCAACATCACGAAAACCGATGCGTTCGCAGATCGTGGTTGTCAGCAATCGAGTAGCTGCGTATTCGGGTGCGTACACAATCTTCGATTGCTTCTCAGTCGCGGGCTTACCTAGAACGACTCGATCCACGTACGCGTCCACCATGCCTTGGCCGATGAATTCCCAACCGGATTCGGCGCGTGGAATGTCGGGCATAGCAGGGGCAGATGCGGTGAACGTATCGATTGCGGTGCGTTCTTCAGCAGTGACCAAGACGCCTTCAGCTTCGCGTGAGGTTGCGCGTCCACCGAGTGCAAACTCCACGCGCGGAATACCGCCTGCGCGCGGGGAAGAAGCTGGGCGCAAAATGATCGCCGCGTCAGAGAGCAACATTCGTAGGCTGAAGGCTCCAATGGGGGAAGGAAGCGCGCGAGGAATCACCAGTGCGTGCCCGCCGGCTGCCTCAATGATGCGGGCAACGTCGGTCAGGTTCTGCGTTTCTGCGCCATCTTCGCTTTGGGGCGCGTGGTCGTAGCCGACGACCACGCGGAAACGTTCGCCGATTTTCTGTTCCAGGTATGCGGCAATCCCCCAAGCACTACGTGCAAATACCTCGATGTCGTTCATGGGTTTAAGGCTAATATCTGCGCTGGTCATAGGGATATTTTTTGTTAAGAATTGGTCGGCCCCACAATGAAACATCTAGGGGTTTTCTTCGCGTCGGGAAAGAAAGAGGGGCGGAGACTGGCGTTAGCCGTTCTAAGAAAACAACGAATGTGTGGGCATGTGAGGCTGAAGTGGGGACAACCACGTATCCTCAAAGCAGGTGCCGTCTTCGCCGTTGTGAAATGTGCGATGTCGGTGGTGAAGAACACGTTGTGGGACACTGAGAGGCGACAACCGTGACGCATTTGCGAACAGATGACGTGGTGGACCTGACCTGCGACCTCATCGATATTCCGTCGGTCAGCGGCGACGAAAAGGCGATCGCGGATGCGATTGAAGAGGCGCTACGCGGCGCCTCGCATCTGGAAGTCCTGCGTGATGGAGATGCGATTGTGGCGCGGACGAACCTGGGGCGTTCTCAGCGAGTGATTATCGCCGGACACATTGACACGGTGCCGATTTCCGGGAATGTGCCACACGTCCGCGAAGAAACAGATGGGGTTGAGAGGGTTCGAGGCCGGGGGACTGTTGACATGCTCGGCGGTGTGGCCGGAGCCCTGTATGCTGCACTGAAGCTGAATGAACCGAAACATGACGTGACATGGGTTTTCTACGATCATGAGGAAGTTGCGGCTTCCTTGAATGGGCTGGGGCGCGTCTATCGCAATCATCCCGATTGGATTGATGGTCAGTTCGCGATCCTCGGTGAACCCACGAATGCTCAGATTGAGGGTGGTTGCAATGGAACGGTTCGTGTGATTGCGACGGTCTCGGGTGTTGCTGCGCACTCGGCTAGGGCGTGGCGAGGCGATAATGCCATCCACAAGGTAGCGCCAATCATTGAAAAGATCGCCATGTTCGGCAATCCGGTGGTGAATGTTGACGGGTTGGACTTTAGAGAATCCCTGTCCGTCACCCGAATTGACGGTGGTATCGCAAACAACGTCATTCCCGATTCGGTGCGTTTGACCGTGAATTATCGTTTTGCTCCATCGATGTCGCCGGCGGACGCGATCGCTCACATCGAGTCCTACTTTGATGGGGTCGATGCACTCTTTGAAATTGACGACGAATCAGAAGGTGCTCGCCCCGGTGCGGACTCTGTTTTAGCGCAGGAATTCATCGAAACAGCACGTCGAGTCATGGCACCAGAAGGCGAAGACCTCAGCGTGAGTGCGAAGGTTGGGTGGACCGATGTTGCTCGCTTTTCTGCTCTTGGGATCCCGGCGATCAATTGTGGTCCGGGTGATCCGCTTCAAGCTCATACTCAAGATGAAGCAGTTCCGGTCTCCCAGCTCCGCCACTACGCGAAGATACTGATTGATTATATGGGGGCGGCCTCGTCGATCAGCGAAGAACGAAACTAGAATCGAAGGACGTGGCAGCCTACCGCCACTATTTCAAGGAGAAAATATGAGCGAAACTGTACGTCACTCATACCAGCGTGGCCCGGTTGTCCTGCGCGGTAAAGCAATCCCGAAAGAAACATCGGACGCGAGGCTCTTGCAGGCGCAGGAGACCTCGGATTGGCTTCACGCAGACCCCTGGAGAGTATTGCGAATCCAAGCTGAGTTCGTTGAAGGCTTCGGTGCCCTCTCTGAAGTTGGGCCCGCGATCTCGGTCTTCGGTTCGGCTCGCACTCCGGAGAACGAGCCCTACTGGACGGCCGCCTACGAAATCGGGCGCATGCTTGCCGAGCGCGGAATAGGTGTCATCACCGGTGGGGGTCCGGGTGCGATGGAGGCAGCGAATAAAGGCGCGTGGGATGCCGGTGGAACGTCTATTGGTCTTGGCATTGAACTGCCACACGAGCAGGCGCTCAATCCATGGATCACAGTGGGTATTAACTTCCGCTACTTCTTTGCGCGTAAGACGATGTTCGTGAAGTATTCGCAGGGCTTCATCGTCATGCCTGGCGGTTTTGGCACCATGGACGAATTATTCGAAGCAATGACCCTAGTCCAGACTCGCAAGGTTGGTTCCTTCCCGATTGTCCTGGTCGGTACCGAATACTGGTCAGGGCTGATCGCCTGGATCCGCGAAAAGATGATTGGAGAGGGAACCATTTCCCCCGAAGATATTGATCTTGTGAAGATTGTTGACGATCCTGCCGAAGCAGTTCGTATCGCCTGCGGAGGATGATGAGTCTCTTTCCTCGCGAACTTGTGGTGATTACAGGTAAAATAGGGACGTTATCGTAACGCGACCGCGTTCGCGGACAGTAGGAACAAGGAGCGGCACATGGCAGCCATGAAGCCAAGGACCGGCGACGGACCGTTGGAAGCCACCAAAGAGGGGCGCGGAATCATCATGCGAATCCCTAGCGAAGGTGGTGGCCGTCTCGTCATCGAACTGACCCCGGATGAAGCTTCGGCTCTTGCGGAAGCGCTCGCTCAGGCGGTTTGAGCAGATTTTTATACAGCGCGGGCGTGACCAGCATAAATGCTGGTCACGCCCGTTTTGTTTGTCGCTCAGCGCTTCACCGCAACCGCCAGTCCGTCACCGACGGGCAACAGACAGGGCACGAAGTCTGGGGATTCGCGCAGGAAGCGGATCAGTTCGCGACACATCACGGTTTCAGCGTCGCGACGAGCCGGATCACACACTTGATCGTTCCACATGGCGTGTACGAGCGCGACGGTGCCACCGGGGCGCAGGATGCGCACGGCGTGATCCAAGTATTCGGGGGTTTGGGAGATGTCCGCATCCAGAACAACCAGGTCGTAGCCTCCGTCGGTCATGCGGGGCAGAACGTCGAGCGCACGACCAGAAATGGTGCGGATACGTTCGGAGCCGATTCCGGTGCGGTTGAACATGGCTCGGGCCTGCTTGTGGAACTCGACTTCGGAGTCGATGGTGGTGAGGACACCATCAGGACTCATCCCGTCGAGGAGCCACAGGCTGGACACGCCAGCGCCGGTTCCGACCTCAAGGACCGCGCGTGCGCCGGTCAAGGCTGCGAGCATACGCAGGGCCGCGCCGGTGCCGGGCGACACGGGGTTAGCACCGAGTTCATTTGCTGCGTCGCGGGCTTCAAGAAGAATCTCGTTTTCGGCGATGTAATCTTCGGCGTACACCCAAGATTGAGCCTTATCTGCCATCGAAGGGCCTTTCCATATAAAAGAATCAGTTGAAAGTGATGTCTAGGCATAGCCTAACGCCCTCACGCTTCGCGTGAGGGCGCCTAGTAGGGACAAAGTTACTTATTAAAGGACCCGCCGGGGCCTTGGATGCCCAAGGGATCGACGTTGAGCAACGATGTCGAAGTGATTGCCCACGCAGGGCAATCGTTCAGTTCTTGATGGGGGAGACCCCAAGCGGGCGACCCGCCAGGCCTCGTTCCGTCTTGCCCAGTGCTGTTGCCAGCGCGACGAGTTCACTTGCAGCCGGACCACCATCAAGGGAAACGGGGCGTCCGGCATCTCCGCCTTCACGCAACGCGATGTCCAGTGGGACCTGCGCCAACAGCGGAACCTCGTAACCGAGCTGAGCCGTCAGGCGAGCGGAAACCGATGCGCCACCGCCGGAACCGAAGAGCTCCAACTGAGAGCCGTCGGGCTGAGGCAAGTAGGACATGTTTTCGACAACACCGATGACCTTCTGCTGGGTCTGCGATGCGATGGAACCTGCACGTTCTGCGACCTCGGCGGCAGCAACCTGCGGGGTCGTGACGACCAGGACCTCGGAATTCGGCAGTAGCTGCGCGATTGAGATGGCAACGTCGCCGGTGCCCGGAGGCATGTCAATGAGCAGAACATCCAGGTCCCCCCAGAAGACATCAGCCAAGAACTGCTGGAGTGCGCGGTGCAACATGGGACCGCGCCAGATGACGGGCTGGCCGTCGGGGACGAACATACCGATGGACATGACCTTGATACCGGAAGCGCCGACGGGCGGAATAATCATGCCGTCGATGACCTGCGGGTCGTGGTCGACGCCTAGCATACGCGGAATCGAGAAGCCGTAGATATCGGCATCCATGACGCCGACCTTCAGGCCTGCCTGCGTCATCGCGGCAGCAAGGTTCGCGGTCATGGAGGATTTGCCGACGCCACCCTTACCGGAAGTAACAGCGATAACACGGGTCAGCGAATTGGGCTGAGCAAACGGGATTTCGCGCTCGGGGCGACCACCGTTCAGTTTTTCGCGCAGAGCTTTCTTCTGTTCGTCGGACATGACACCCATATCAACCTTGACGTTTTCAACGCCCTCAATGGCGCCAACAGCTTTGATGATGTCAGCGTTGATCGTGGTGCGCAGCGGGCAACCGGCGGTGGTCAGAAGAACCTCGACGGTGACGGTGGAGCCGTCAATGGTGACCTGCTCGGCGCTGGTCATGTTGAGGTCGACGATGGGACGGTGAATTTCGGGATCGATGACCGTTTCGAGCGCGGCCATCACCTGATCGATTGAGACAGACATGCTCTTATCCTACGTTGGCGTGCGCGTGGGGTCGTTTCCTAAGCCGGCCGGTGCACGAAAGTGAGTGTCAAAGCGTAGGCAACCGCCATTTTCCCGCCCCCAAAGTCAGAAGCCCGTGGCGTGCGGATATGAGTAACGCGGGCGGTGAGTTATTCGAATTCCGCCCAATGCACAAGGCCACGCTTATCTCAGCGGGCGGCCTCGTTCCCTGAAACGTGCGCGGAATCCGGCGAGGTGCATTCTTCGGCGGACTCATCAATGCTCGAAGCGGATTTCTGGGAGGCAAGCAGTTCGGCGTGCAATTCTTCGCGAATGTCCTCACGCAAGGATTCGACCAGATCGCGTAGCTCGGAACGCACGAAGTCACGGGTGGCAACTTCCTGGACGGACAGGCGCAGGCTCGCAATTTCGCGGGTCAGATATTCGGTGTCAGCCAGATTGCGCTCGGCGCGCTGACGATCCTGCTGGGCCTGGACACGGTCGCGGTCATCTTGACGGTTCTGCGCAAGAAGAATTAGAGGAGCGGAATACGACGCCTGGGTTGAGAAAGCAAGATTGAGCAGGATGAATGGATAGGGATCCCACGCATACTTCTGCGACACCTGGTACAGCACGACATTCGCCATGATCCACGTGACCACGAAGATCGTCATGTACAAGATGAACTTCGGCGAGCCCATGAAACGGGCGGTCGCTTCGGCGAACTTGCCGAAACTATCACCCGATGACTTGCGACGCTTGAAGAAGCGGAAGCCAGCTTCGCGGGGAGTATCTAGACGTTCAGCCATCAATGCTCCTTGCCATCATGCGGTCAGTGACCTCGTCATCGTAATCGCGCCAGTCTTCTGGTAGCAGTTCGTCTAACACGTCGTCAACGGAGACTGCGCCCAGAAGGTGCGCGTCTTCATCTACGACGGGAAGGACTGTCAGATTGTACGTTGCCAACAGTCGTGTGACAGTTGCGACGTGAGCCTGCGGGGAAACGGCCTCAATATCAGAGTCGAGGATTGTGCCCAGCAGAGTCTGCGGGGGCTCGCGCAGGGCGCGCTGAATGTGGACCATACCCAAGTATGGGCCGGTCGGAGTCTCTTCCGGCGGGCGAGTAATGAACGCGACGGTCGCAAGGGACGCGGGAATATCTTCACGGCGCACAGAAGCAAGCATCTGCGCCACAGTTGCATCCGGGCCCAGCACAATCGGCTCGGTCGTCATCAGCGAACCTGCCGTCGACTCGGCGTAGGTGAGCAGTCGGCGAACGTCCTTAGCTTCCTCTGGCTCCATCAGGTTCAGCAGGTGCTGAGCCTGGGCTTCGGGAAGTTCGGAAACGAGGTCCGCTGCGTCGTCAGGCTGCATGACGTCCAGAACGTCTGCAGCTCGGGCTGCTTCAAGGCCGGACAGAATGGCAACTCGGTCATCGTCGCCGAGCTCTTCGAGGACGTCGGCTAGACGCGCGTCAGGCAGTTCCTTCGCGACAGCCATCTGGCGTTCGGCAGGCAGATCATGCAGGAAGTCCGCTAGGTCGGCAGCACGCATATCCTCGGTCTGCTGAATAAGAGTCGCCGCGGACTGTTCCACGTCGCGACTACGCAGGCCGGTCACCTCAGAAACCGAGACGTTCAGCGTCTCGCCGGAACGAATGAACCCCAGTGCCGTCGTGCGCTGGCGTTGCACGTGAAGCTTTGAAATCACCCAATCCTTCGGGCGACGTCGCTCCATCGCAACATCAAGGATCTTCACATCGCCCGAACCATCGTTCAACGCAACAACTCGGTCGAACAGCTGACCAAGCACCAGCGTCTCCATGGGACGCAGGGTGAACGAACGCATATTGAGCAGACCCGTCGTAATAATCGACCCGGACTCAATGGACGTCACGCGTGTCATTGGCAAGAAAACACGCTTACGCGGACCGACCTCGACGACGAATCCGATGACGTTCGCGGCTGATCCATAGCGGAAAATCACGACGACATCGTGGATCTTTCCAACCTGATCCCCGATGGGGTCAAAGACGGAAGTACCTGCGAGCTTGCCAATGTATACGCGTCGCCCGGCTGTTCTGAGTTCCATAGGTGCGCTGTTCACAGGGACAGCCTATGCCCTTGGGTGGAATGATAGTGGATAGCACGTAATGAAAACTGTCCAGTTTGTGAGGAATAAAACCCATGGCGCAACGCCCGAATGACCTGAACTTTGGCATGCCGGTAATGCCGACAGGGACCGAGGTGGCCTCATACCAGACCTACGCGGAAGCTCAGGGAGCGGTCGACTACCTGTCCGACCAGGAATTCGACGTCAAGTCGATTACGATCGTCGGCACCGACTTGCACCTTGTTGAGCGCGTAACCGGTCGGATGACGATGGGACGCGCGGCCCTGTCAGGCGCCTCCAGTGGCGCTCTGTGGGGTGCCTTCATGGGCTTGATGCTGTCCTTCGCAGCACCGAACGGATCGGCGTTCGTGTGGGTTGGCATTGGCATTCTGGGTGGTGCGCTCGCGGGCATCATCATGTCGGGTCTGCTGTATGCGATGACGAGTGGGCGCAGGGATTTCACGTCCCAGTCACAGACTGTGGCGTCGCGATACGCGCTACTTGCGTCAGCGGATATCGATCGCGCGTTCCAGATGCTGCAGAAGACGCCGGGTAACCAGATGCGTCCGAAGCCGCGTCGAGTTTGCCCAGAATCCACCGGCCCGACCGAATACGGGTCGCGCCCGGACGAAAAGCCTCGTTTCGGTGTCCGCTTGAGTGATGGCTCTGCGTCTTTTGCATCTTCCTCTTCGGGGAACGAGGCCGATCCTGCTTCCTCAGACTCTCTTTCTTCCGAAGGATCGGAGCCTACTCGCGGTGGAGTCCACGCTGGCCAGCCCGCAGGAGAAAAGGCTGATTCTAACGACGCAGACGATTCCAAGCCAGTGTATGGACGCCATCGGGCAGACGACTGAACAGCAAGGTGGGGAGCAGGCATTGCCTGCTCCCCACCAGCGTGAGTTGAAAACGGTCAGTCGAAACTGATGCGGCTCAGCTTTGCTGCGCCGCCGCGATCCACGCCTCGACGTCTTCAATGGTGCGCGGGATATTCTCGGAGATTCGCGTGACCGAACCGTCTTCGTTCACGATCACGTCATCTTCGATGCGCACGCCGATGCCACGGAATTCTTCCGGAATCAGTTCGTCGTCGGCACGGAAGTACAGGCCGGGTTCGATGGTGAAGGTCATGCCCGGTTCGAGCAGTGCCTCCTGGTACATCTCGCGACGCGCCTGAGCGCAGTCGTGAACGTCCAGACCCAAGTGGTGGCTGGTGCCGTGAGGCATCCAACGACGGTGTTGTTGACCTTCAGCGGACAGGGATTCTTCAACGGTGACCGGAAGTAGACCCCACTCGCGCAGACGAGTGGCAATGACCTGCATTGCTGCGTCGTGAATGTCCTTGAAGCGGGTGCCAGGTTCGTTTGCTCTGGCAAGCGCGGCCTCGCACGCATCCAAAACAGCCTGGTAGACACGTGCCTGGACCTCGGTGAACTTTCCGTTGACCGGCAGTGTGCGGGTGATGTCGGCGGTGTAGAGGGAATCGACCTCAACGCCAGCGTCAACCAGAACCAGATCACCCTCGTTCACCGGACCATCGTTGTCGATCCAGTGCAGAGTGTTCGCGTGATTGCCCGATGCTGCGATCGTGTCGTAGCCAAGACCGTTGCCCTCTTCGCGAGCAACCACACCAAAGGCACCCTCAATGACGCGCTCGCCACGATGGTGACCGACGGCGCGGGGAAGAGCCTTCAAGATATCGGTGAAGCCCTGATAGGTGACATCGACCGCGCGCTGAAGCTCAGCGATTTCGAACGGGTCCTTGCGCAAGCGGATTTCCGACAGGCGCTCTTCAAATTTCTCGTCTGCTTCGCGGGCGTCGTCTCCGGCCTTCAATCCAGCCTGAGTACGAACCTCGTTCACCATTGCTTCAACGTTCGCATCCACACCGCGCACGATGCGCAAGTTGATCAGCCCGGCGTCCTTCGACAGAGCGTCGCGGAGCGTATCGATGTGCTCGCAGCGGAGTCCGGTCTCGGCGCTGACCTCTTCCAAAGAGGGGCGGGCGCCCACCCAGAACTCGCCGTAGGTTGCGTCGGAGTAGAACTCCTGGGAAGAACGCGAAGCGCGCGGGCGGAAGTACAGAACCGGCTCGTGTGAGCCGTCTTCATGCGGTTCAAGAACCAGGACAGAATCGGGTTCGCGCTCGCCGCCGAGGCCTGAAAGGTGCGCGAAAGCGGAGTATGCGCGGAAGCGGTAATTGCAGTCGTTATTGCGCACCTTGTACGTGCCCGCGGGAATCACCAAGCGCTCGCCCTTGAAAGGCTTGCCGGCTGCTTCGGCGCGCTCGGGCAGATAGTCGGCTGCTCCACTGCGCTTCATTTCCGTCTGGATACGAGGCCCCCAACCGGAGCCCATGAACGCGCGGAACGCATCCGACGAGGGGCGACGGCTTCGTCCTTCCCCTCGCTGAGCCATCGATGCGGGCGCTTCTTCCGCCTTGTTTTCCTGCGTTGACTGAGTATTCGTCGTGTCGTTCATAGTCTCCATGATGGCACTTTCGGGCGAAGGTCGATACTCTCAGTTTTATGCTCCGAATTGATTCCCACACTCACACCGCGTATTCAGATGGCACCGATACGCCAACTGAACTGCTTTTCAAGGCTCGCGATGCTGGTCTTGACATGATCGGATTGACCGACCATGACACGTTTGCCGGGTGGGATGAAGCTGAGGCGAGCGTCAAAGAATCGCGCGTCGCGTTAATCCGAGGCGTTGAAATGTCATGCGCGGCCTCGGGGATCACGGTGCACCTGCTGGCATATCTGCCAGACCCCACGAACACCGGACTGCTTGATTGCTTCGAGAAAGCCCGAAATTCTCGCGAAACTCGCGCCCAGCGAATGGTTGAAAACCTCGCGGAAGACTACCCGATTACGTGGGATACGGTCCTCGAATTTGCTCCCGATGGTGGACCAATCGGCCGCCCTCATATCGCGGACGCTCTGGTCGCAGTCGGCGTTTTTGAAAACAGGTCGCAGGCTTTTGAAAAGATCCTGCATCCGTCCGGTCCTTACTTCGTTCACCACTGGGCGCCGGATCCTGTCGAAGCGACAGAGCTTGTTGTGAAGGCTGGGGGAGTGCCTGTTCTGGCGCACCCGAAAGCGCGTGCGCGCCAGCGTTTGCTCCCCGACGAAGTCATCTACGACATGAAGGATGCCGGGCTCTTCGGAATCGAACGCGATCACCGCGATCATCAGGCTGAGGACCGCGAGGTTGTCCAACGATTGGCCGACGGTCTGGGGCTTGCGATCTTCGGCTCATCTGACTACCACGGTTTGGGAAAACCGAACCAGTTGGGTGAGAATCTAACGGATCCTGAAGTAATTTCTCAGGTTGAAGACGCAGGAACAATGGAGGTAATTCGCCCGTGAACGCATCGTCGTATTTTGATGTCACACTTTTTGCGACGACGTTTACGACCCTGATCGTCATTCTCGATCCCTTCGGCGCGATCCCCGTCTTCCTCGGTTTAACCGGTCGCCTGAAGCCACAGGCGCAAAAAAAAGCTGCCAGCCAGGCAACGATTATTTCCTTCTGCATCATCTTGGCGTTCGCCGTTCTTGGTCAGCAGATTCTTCGTCTCCTACAAATTTCGATGGAGGCACTGAAGCTTTCCGGCGGTGTCTTGCTGTTCCTTGTCGCAATGGAACTGCTGATGGGCAAAGACAGCGATGAGCCCGATACGGGTGACCCGAACGTCAACGTCGCCCTGGTTCCGCTGGGCACGCCTCTTCTGGCAGGCCCCGGCGCGATTGTTGCCGTCATGGTGTCCGTCGCGCAGGCTCATGCCTCTCTTGCGGGGTGGATCGCCGTCGTGTCGGCGGTCGTTGTCGCTCACCTGATTATGTGGTTCGCCATGTACTTCTCGCTGATCCTGTCGCGTTTGCTTGGCACCGGTGGCATCATGCTCCTGACGAAGATCATGGGCCTTCTCTTGGCCGCTATTGCGACCCAGCTGGTCATGGGTGGCATCTTCGACTTCATTGCTGAAGCGGCAATTTAAGGTCTTTTTCCTTGAATAAGGGGTTTGTCCCTTTTGGATCTGTCCGGGTGAAACTCGGTTGATTATCATCGATAACGGAAACGTTTCCGTAAAACGCGCTACACTAGTTCCCGTGGGGTGAAAACTCCCACTGTGGCTCACCTTTCAAACGATCACTTTTGGCGCAATTGCCCAGAAATAGTCGGTAATCTCGTAGCTAGGGTGTCTTTGCCAAAGCGGCAAATGAGCCACGACAACATTGAACACTGGGAGTACCTATGACTCAGAACCTCAGCCAGACCCTGGCAACGCAGGTCCGCGCGGTCTCTGGCCGTCCGATCGCAAAAGCCACCAAGATGGAGCTCTGGCAGGGCCTGTCAGCCGCAGTTGTTGATCAGATTGCCGACTCGTGGGATGCAACGACCGAAACCTACGCCAAGGGTCGTCAAGAGCATTACTTCTCCGCAGAGTTCCTCATGGGACGTGCTCTGCTGAACAACCTGTCCAACCTGGGCCTTGTTGACGAAGCGCGTGCCGCACTCGCCGAACACGGCGACGATCTCTCTGTCGTTCTCGAAGAAGAACCGGACGCGGCCCTCGGCAACGGTGGCCTCGGCCGTTTGGCGGCCTGCTTCCTCGATTCCTGCGCTACGCTCGATCTGCCGGTCGCCGGCTACGGCATCCTCTACCGCTACGGCCTGTTCAAGCAGTTGTTCGACAACGGCTTCCAGACCGAACACCCGGACCCCTGGATGGAAGAGGGCTATCCCTTCGTCATCCGTCGTGAAGAAGCCCAGCGCATCGTTTCTTACGCTGACCTGACCGTCCGAGCAGTGCCCTACGACATGCCGATCACCGGCTACGGCACAAAGAATGTCAACACTCTGCGCCTCTGGCGCGCAGAGCCTGTCGAGGAATTCGACTACGACGCCTTCAACTCGCAGCGCTTCACCGACGCTATCGTCGACCGTGAACGCACCAACGACATCTCGCGCGTCCTCTACCCGAACGACACCACGTTCGAAGGCAAGGTCCTGCGCGTTCGCCAACAGTACTTCTTCTGCTCCGCATCCCTGCAGGCCATCGTCGATAACTACGTCGAACACCACGGCAAGGATCTGACAGACTTCGCGAAGTACAACGCGATCCAGCTGAACGACACCCACCCGGTTCTGGCCATTCCGGAACTCATGCGCCTGCTCATGGACGAGCACGAACTCGGCTGGGAAGAAGCCTGGGCAATCGTCGCCAAGACCTTCGCGTACACGAACCACACTGTTCTGGCCGAAGCCCTCGAAACCTGGGAAATGACGATCTTCGACCGTCTGTTCCCGCGCATCGCCGAAATCGTTCGCGAAATCGACCGTCGCTTCCGCCTTGAGATGGCAGAACGTGGCTTGGAACAGTCGACCATCGACTACATGGCACCGGTTTCCGGCAACACGGTCCGCATGGCATGGATTGCCTGCTACGCCGCCTACTCGATCAACGGTGTTGCAGCCCTGCATACCGAGATCATTAAGCGCGAAACCCTCAAGGAATGGCACGACATCTGGCCCGAGCGCTTCAACAACAAGACGAACGGTGTCACCCCACGTCGTTGGCTGAAGCAGTGCAACCCTCGTCTCGCATCTCTTCTCGATCGCGTCACCGGCTCTGATGAATGGGTCGTGGACCTCTCCGTCCTGTCCCGCTACGTTGACTCCGCTTCCGAGGATGTTCTGGACGAACTCACCTCGATCAAACACGCCAACAAGGTTGACTTCGCGGCGTGGGTCAAGGAACGCGAAGGCGTTGACATCGATCCCGACGCCATCTTCGATGTTCAGATCAAGCGCCTGCACGAATACAAGCGCCAGCTGTTGAATGCTCTGTACATCCTTGACCTGTACTTCCGCATCAAGGATGATCCGACGCTGGACGTCCCGAAGCGCGTCTTTGTCTTCGGCGCAAAAGCAGCCCCCGGCTACATCCGCGCAAAGGGCGTTATCAAGCTGATCAACACGATCGCTGACCTGGTCAACAACGACGAAGACATCAACGGTCGCATCAAGGTCGTCTTCATCCACAACTACAACGTGTCTCCTGCTGAGCACATCATCCCGGCAGCCGACATCTCCGAGCAGATCTCCACTGCGGGTAAGGAAGCGTCGGGCACATCGAACATGAAGTTCATGATGAACGGCGCCCTGACCCTCGGCACTCTCGATGGTGCAAACGTTGAGATTCTCGACGCCGTCGGTGACGAGAACGCCTACATCTTCGGCGCCACCGAAGACGAACTTCCCGAGTTGCGTCAGAACTACGATCCGCGCTGGCACTACGAGAACGTCCCCGGCCTCAAGCGAGTCCTCGACGCTCTGACAGACGGCACCTTGGATGATTGCGGTTCCGGTTGGTTTCACGATCTGCGCTGGTCGCTTCTCGAAGCCGGCTACGAGCCCGCCGACGTCTATTACGTCCTCGGCGACTTCGCGGCCTACCGTGACGCGAAGGATCGTATGGCCACCGACTACCGCGATGCACGCGGTTGGGCGCGTAAGGCGTGGGTCAATATCGCTCAGTCCGGTCGCTTCTCTTCTGACCGTACGATCGCCGACTACGCGAACGAGGTCTGGAAGCTTGACGCAACGCCGATCGACTGATCTGGCGACGCGCTAGTTTCTGCTAGCTTCTCGCTGGCTTTGTGTTGGCTTTGCGCCGGCGCTCTGCTGGCTCTGACTGTGGGGGCAGGTCCGAAAGGCCTTGTCCCCGCAGTTTTCTGTGTGCGCGGTCGGGTTTGAGTGGGAGACGGGACGCCTGCTGGCGTGTGTGCCTCTGCGTGGGGTGTTTTGGGGGGCAGGTTTGATCGTGTGAAGCGTTATTTTCACGCTGTCTGCAGTACTTCCCGGTTTCCTCGCCTCGTATGACGTTGTCGGTCGCCTGCGAGGCTCACGCCGTCGGTTTTTCGTGTGAGGCGATATTTTCGCGCTGTCTGTGCTGGTTCCCGGTTTCGTTGCCTCGTGTGAGGTTGTCGGTCGCGTGCATGACTCCTGGCGTCGGGCGGATTTCGTTGCCTCGTGTAATCGAAGGAGTAGAGCACCCACCCTCACCCCTCGCGCCTGTATTAAGCGCTTGACACAGTACCTCGCGGAGTGTCATAGTATTACTGTATTAATACAGCGATACAGGAGGGAGGGGCGTGACTATCGACGATTCTCGACCAATTTGGGTCCAGCTAGTTGAAACGTTCCGGATCAATATCGTGTCTGGAGCTTGGCCGCCGTCCTCGAAGATTCCTAGTGTCCGCGAACTGGCACTACAAGCGGGAGTTAATCCGAACACGATCCAGCGTGCCCTTGGTGAATTGGATCGTCAGGGACTGACCGAAGCTGAACGCGCGCAGGGGCGTTTCGTCACCGCGGACCAACACGTGATCAATGCGACCAGGGCAGAGCTCGCCCTCGATGCAACTCGCGATCACATCACTACTGTCACGCAACTCGGGCTGAGCCTCGATCGGGCGCAGGAGTTGCTTGCTGAACAGTGGACCGACATCGAACGCACAACACGCGAAGGTGATGCGCAATGACATCGACACATGCAGTTGTTCAGGTGAAAAACTTGACGAAAACCTATGTGAGTGGCGCGACTGCCCTGCAAGGTGTGAATTTTGAGCTCAAGCCGGGCACAATCACTGGCCTGGTCGGCGAAAACGGTTGTGGAAAAACGACGCTACTGAAGATCATGGCGGGCGTTCTTTTCGATTGGGACGGGACTGTTCTGATCGAAGGTGAGAAGCCAGGAGCCTCTACGAAGGCGCAAGTCGCATTCCTTCCCGCCTTGGATTTCTTGGATCCGATGTGGGATGCGAATAAAGCAATTGACGTGTACTCGCGTTTCTATTCGGATTTCTCGGCTGAGAAGGCGCGTGAAGGAATCGACTACTTCGGATTGCAAATGGATCAGCAGCTGAAGTCCATGTCGAAGGGCATGGGGGAGAAACTACAGATTGCTCTGCTGATGGCACGCAGTGCTGAGCTGTACCTGTTGGACGAGCCTCTGTCGGGCGTGGATCCAGCGGTGCGTGACACGATCATGCAGGGGATTCTGCGCGACTTTAACCCGGATTCGGCGATGCTGATTTCCACTCATTTGATTGCTGACGTGGAGCAGATTCTGGATGACGTCATCATGATGCGGGCGGGGAGCGTGCTTGTTCATGCGAATGTGGACGATCTGCGAGCCGACTATGGCCTGTCGCTGGAGGGTATTTTCAAGAAGGAGTATCGCTGATGTTTGGCACCTTGTTTGGGTATGAATTGCGTGAGAACGCAAAGTCGGTTGCGCAAACGTTAGGCATCCTGCAGGTCATGTGCCTTGTTGCCTTCGTGGCGGTCGCTGTTGATTTCCCCGTGTTTTCAGGCTTTTCTAGTAGCTTTGCTCTGCTTGTGGCTCCGATGATGCCGCTTGCTGTTCTATTGGTTCTGGCTCAGGCGTATTGGAAGAGTATGCACGGTCAGATGGCGTACTTTACGCATTTGCTACCGGTTCGTGGCCGGGATCTTTTCTGGTCGAAAGTGCTGGTTGCCTTGGTGTATGCGTTAGTAGCGATCGTGTTGACCCTGGTGAATTGGGGTGTGCTGGCTCTACTGAAGGCTCACAAGGCGGGGCTGAGCGTGCAGGAGTTCTGGCATCGCACCGCTGTCATTTGGGATCTTCCGAGCTGGATTGTCTGCTTCGCTGTGGTGGCTGTTGTGGTGCAGTTGGTGACGATTGTTCTTGAGGTCGCTGGTGTAATGAGCCTGAGTGCTCGCGAGCGTTGGCAGAAGCATGGCTTTGGAGCTGCGGTAGTGGGTTTCGTGATCCTCTATCTGGCGAATCAGGTGGTGACCTTTGCTGCGATGGCGTTCTTCCCACTGAAGATGGATATCAACACGGGCGAATTACGTTTCGGCTTTTGGGTCACGGACCTAGTGAATGCGCTGTTGACTGATACGGATCCGCAGTTTGTCGGCATTGGTGCGCCCGTAGGGGTGGTCCTGCTGGCAATCGGTGTCGCATGGTGGAGTGTGCGTTCGATCGAGCGCCACACGTCGGTGCGTTAGTTCCAGCTTCCGACTGTCGGGCTTCGTCACAATCGACGAGGTTCCGCACGGACCTTGGGGGTAGGGCGCAAATGCGCCCTACCCCCAAGGTGTATTGCATTGAATTGTGCTTCCAGCTCTAATGTTGTTTTCCTGAACTGAAATTATTATTTGGGGAATCAGTTACCAGAACTCTTGATATTCTTTCGCACTCGAGCTTCCCAATGGGAGCGTTTTACACAACCCAATGCTCAAGAAAGATGAGAGGCAAGAATGAATGCCCTACTCGGCGCTGTCACCCTTGTCCTTACGGCGGCGCACACGCTGACGCCGAGCCTTCGGCGCTGAGCCCTCAGTGCGCGGAGCCTGCGTGTGGTTGCCACGACCGCGCCCTTTCGTTCCACGGTCAGAACGACCCTGCTGGCCCGCATGGAACTCGCGATCCCCGTCTTTTGAACGGCGATTACGTTCCGGTGAGTGCGAGCGTCCCTTCGAACCGGATCCACCCTTGCTACCTCCGCGCCCCGAACCGGAGCGAGCACCCGAACGGCCAGAGCGGCCTCGTGAACCGTGATTGCCACGCGGCGAAGAACCACCCAAGTCCTCTAGCACCTCGGCGTTCAAGCCCGCAAGCTTACGCTGTGCGCGTGGCAGGCGACCCGTGGTTTCCGGCGCAATATCAAGGTCGGTGAACAGGTGGTGAGAGGTGTGGTAGGTTTCCAGCGGTTCCGGAACCCCCAAGCCCAGCGCCTTCGAAATCAGTGACCAACGCGGCGTATCATCCCAGTCCACGAACGTGACCGCGACGCCCGAATGTCCCGCGCGACCGGTACGGCCAATACGGTGGATATAAATCTTCTCGTCTTCGGGGCACTGGTAGTTAATGACGTGGGTGACGTCGTCAACGTCGATGCCTCGTGCAGCAACGTCGGTGGCAACCAACACGTCCACCTTGCCATTACGGAAAGCGCGCAAAGCCTGCTCACGCGCCCCCTGACCCAAATCGCCGTGCAACGAACCAACTGCGAAACCGCGCTCCGTCAAGTCCTCGCCAAGGCGAGCAGTAGTGCGCTTCGTGCGGCAGAAAATGATCGAACGGCCACGGTCCTCAGACTGAAGGATTCGCGCGACAACCTCGACCTTATCCATCGCGTGAACACGGTAAATCACCTGCTTCACGGAGTTCACGGTCTGGTTCTGATCCTCGGGATCCTGAGCGCGAATGTGCGTCGGCTGTTCCATGAACTTACGAGCCAAAGCCACAACCGGGCCGGGCATGGTCGCCGAGAACAGCATCGTGTGGCGGTTCGCGGGAGTACGTGACAGGAGAGTCTCAACGTCGGGCAGGAAGCCCAGATCGAGCATCTCATCGGCCTCGTCCAAAACGACCGTTTCCGCGCCGTTCAGATGCAGAACACCCTTACGCAGCAAGTCGATCAAACGACCGGGTGTGCCCACGACAATGTCCGCGCCCTTTTCCAGCGCCTCGATCTGCGGTTCGAATGCGACGCCGCCGTAGATTTCAACAATGCGCGTCGACAGGTACTTCGCAGCATCGCGTAGATCGTTAGCAACCTGCTTCGTCAGCTCGCGCGTCGGCAGGATGATCAGAGCCTGAGGCATGTTCGGGTTCAACAACTCGTCATAGCCGTCTTCATCAGGAGCAATAACGTCTTCCAGAACCGGAATACCGAAACCGAGTGTCTTGCCCGTACCCGTCTTCGCCTGACCAATAATGTCGTGGCGGTCAAGAGCCGGCGGAAGCGTCAGCGCCTGAATCGGGAACGGGTGCGTGATCCCCTTTTCTTCCAGCGCGTCAACGATCGGGTCGGTTACGCCAAAATCAGCGAAGGACTTGTGCTCAAGATCCTCGTCGCCCGTGTCCACAACGTCCGGCGTTGCTTCGGGTTCAACGCAGACCGGAACAATATTGCCTAGGCGGACAACTCCTGCAGAGTATTCAACGGTTTTTGGTTCGCTTGTGGCCTGCGCATCAGCTTGCTGAGCGGTTGCGGTGGCCTCGTCAGTATTTTCAACGGGCACATTGGCGCCCTGGGTATTCGTGGAAGTCACGATCTGCCTTCTCTCCCGGACACGCCGGGGTGGGGATAGCAGCCGATCGCGCATTATCGAGGCGCAAAGCGCGCGCAAAAACATGGTATTCAAAGCGACCGGTCAGCTGTGGTCACTCCCATTGTACGCTGGCGCATCAGTTTTCATCCCAAGGTTATGGTCACACTGCATTCACGAGGCCACCCCGACCGCCCGGGTGCGCACGTTCAGTATGCGCACGGGGTGGGGAAAGTGCGCAGGTCGCGTGGACATTCGTCTTCACAATTGAGATATCGGGGGAGTGCAGACGAGGCTAGGCTTGGAACATGGCTACTGAAAACGGTGCGGTTGAAGCCGCAGATATTGAAGTAATCGGTCTGCTCGCGTTCACGGCACTCGCCGCAATGACGCGACTGTCAAAGGACGGCGATCAAGCGCCGACCATCGAAGCCCATATCGAGCATGCGCGCATGTCCGCACAGGCTTTTGAGCTCTTCACCCAGCTTGAAGCCTGGTGCGCGAACCGTGACATCGACCTGCCTGCAGCAGCCGGACAGTACAACGGTCTCTACGACGATCTGGATGCTCGCACACGCCCGACAACATGGTTCGAGCGCTCAGTGAAAACCTACGTGACCATGGGAATCATCTCTGACCTGCTCGGCGAAATCGCTAGCCGTCACGAACTCTTCATCGAAGAAGCCGGAAACTGGGATGTCGCGCAGGGAGCATGGGTTCGCGACAATATCGCTCCGCTGATCTGCGCAGACGAGCAACTCGGCGCCCGCCTGTCCTTGTGGGCGCGACGCGTCGCTGGTGAAGCACTCGGTCTTGTGCGCGCAACACTGTTTACGCACCCCGCCCTTGGCCAGGACCCCGACACTGTTGATGCGATCGTCGCATTCGTCACCAAGCGTCACGGTGAACGTATGGAGCAGATTCATCTGAAGGCCTAACAGCGTCAACTTTCAGCCTGACAAACCTGAACGCTCTTCTGCGAGCTGCGGAAGAGCGTTCAGTGTATGAAGACCGGGCTTCAGATCATGAAGCCAACGCGACGCTTGGGCTCATCAGCAATCTGCACGAAAGTCAGCGCGCGTCCGGGCACAAGATAACGAGCGCCCTCGGCGTCCGTCAGATCCAGAAAAGAGTCGCCTGTGAGCGCTTGAGCGACCTTTGCGGTCAGCTCATCAGCGGTCAGATCCAACTCAAGATGCAGTTCACGAGTACTTTCGCGAACGCCGACGATGATATTCATACCCACTCCTTCACTCAATGAGTAATCTGTTTTTCGAACCTGACTTTAATGCTATGCACATTGGTTTCTACATGCCTCCTGAGATGATTACCCTATGAGCGAAATAAACGTACAGATTGCTACGCGCCCGCATGGATGGGCTGATATTCCGCCGCTGAACCCGGCTCAGAAACAGGCATGCGATTCAGCGGAAAGGGATTCTCTTATCGTTCGTGGCGCGCCGGGGTCGGGGCGCTCGACATGTGCGCTAGAAATCTTCCGCCGTGCAATTGAAAAAGGTGAAGATGCCGTCATCATTGTTCCTGACCGCGTCCGCGCGCAGATTATGACCCCTCGGGCTCAGTTTTTTGCTCCCAAAACTCTTCGACCTGTTCGTACCCTGTCAGCTTTCGCATATCGGATTGTGAATCAGTGGCGCGTTGAACGTCAAGAACCCCTGGGTGGCATTGAGCTTGTCACCGGCGCAATGCAAGATCAGCTGATCCAAGATCTACTGGAATCAGCTGACATTGAATGGCCGGACTCAATCTCGCAGGAAATGCGCGGAATGTCTGCTTTCCGCGATGAACTCAGGGACTTGTTTTCGCGCGCGGGTGAGGCCGGAATGGACGGTATCGCGCTCAGCCACGCCGGTCATGACTTTGATAAACCCCAGTGGATTGCAGCCGGTGAACTGCTCCGACGCTACCTTGAACAACCTCAATTCGCTCTTGAATATCAGGGCACACTGGCGGTCGACATTTCCCGTATTCAAGCCCTGGCAGCGGATGTTCTTGGACAGTGGCAGGACAAAGCTGCTTCTCTGGGGATCACGGGCGAACGGCCACTTCCTGACCTCGTCATCGTTGACGACTTGCAGGACTGTACGGCATCCACGATCACTCTGCTCGCCCAACTGCATCAGCTGGGTACTCGTATTGTTGCTTTTGCTGACTCAGATGTTGCCGTCGCTACGTACCGTGGTGGTGAGCCCCATTTGGACGGTCGCCTTGAAAGGAAGCTCCATCTGAATTCTCATGAGCTGGGTGACGTGTACACAACCGCGCCCGTGTTGCGTGAACGCTACAAGATGATCGCCCAGGGCATTGCGCATTCGGACGACAATCCTCGGCGTCAATGTGGGGTTGCTCCGCAGGCTCAGAAGCTCGACGGCAAGGTAATCACCCACGTTGGTGGCTCATACGCGCAACTTGGCGCACACGTGTCGCACGCCCTGCGTGCCCACTTCTTGCACGACAAGATTGCTTGGGACGATCAGGTCGTCATCGTCAGATCAGAGGCCCTCGCTGAAGAAACTCGTCGCTATTTACGTCGCGGTGGAATCCCAGTTGCCTCGCACTCTACTGCCTTCGATTTCCGGAGTATTGCAACAACTCGCATTCTTCTTGAGCTGATGAATTCTCACCCGCAGGCCCGTGGTGATGAATGCGCAGAGGCTCTTATCCATTCGCCACTCATCCAGTGCGATGGGATGAAACTCTATTCGGTTCTTCAACGGGTCAGCGCATGGATGGGTGCAAGCGTCCAGGATGCTCCGCTGGTTACGGCTTCCACGTTGATGAACCAGCCGGACCTTTTAACGAACGAGGACATTGGTTTTGTTCCGCCGGAATTGCAACGCGCGGCGCAGATGTGGGGTATTCCGACGGATCACAAACAGCGTCCACGCCAACTTCTATGGGAGCTGTGGGATGCGGCAAATGTTGGTGACGACTGGAAAGAGCGCGCTCTAGCCAATGATCAGGACTCATCGTGGTACGACGACCAGCTAGACGCTGTTCTCTCCCTGATGCGCGTGGCAGACGTCTGGGAGCAGCGTAACCCTGATGGGAACGCCCGCGATTTCGCAAAAGAACTGCTTGATCAAACTGTTCCCGTCGATACGATCACTCGCGTTGCGCTGCGGCCTGAGGGTGTCCGCGTGATTACTCCAGCACAAGCGATGGGTCGCCATTGGAGCGTAGTCGTCCTGATGGGGTTGCAAGACGGTGTGTGGCCAAATACGCGCCTGCGCACACGCGCGATGCGCGGTGACCTGCTGGCGGATGTTGCTTTAGGTAGGACAGGTGACGGCGCGAATGGGCGTGTTCTTCTTGATGAACCTCAGGTGGCGCGCAGAGCAGTCCTTGATGACGAACGTCGTTTGCTGGCAGCCGCAGTTTCTCGATGTTCAACATATTTGCATCTTGGTGTTGTCGTCGCTGAAGACTATGCGCCTTCAAGCTTTTACGCGATTCTTGTGAATCCTGAAGGCCAAGAGGGCGGTGACATAGCAGTTCCGACTCCGGCACCTGCTCCTTTGAATCTCGAAGGTCAGATCGCTGAACTCCGTCGCGCCGCATCTGCACCCGATGAAAGCGAAGACGAATCGACGGCAGCATCTCTTCTTGCCCTTTTGGCTCGAGAAGGCATTTCCTCAGCGGATCCCGATGAATGGACTGGTGAAGGTCCGCTGACTTCCGAGCAACGCATTGCCTTTCAACGCGTTGTTCTTTCTCCGTCGCGTATCGAAGCGATGATGGATTGTCCTCTTCGCTGGTTCTTCTCGTCTATCGGTGCACAGCCTCGTGCCACGAATGCCCAATCAGTTGGGCAAATCGTCCATGGGCTTGCTGAAGTCTTCCCTCGCGGGAGCGCAGAAGAACTCCAATCCCACCTGCTCCATGAGCTAGAAAGAATCGATATCGATATGCAGACCTGGGGCGGAATTGAGTTTAAAGATGCCGCCCTCGACAAGGTTGAACATCTTGCTGAATACTTCGCGCAATGTCCGCACGACATTGAGATTGCTACCGAACGCTCGATCGAAGTCGACATGGATGGCGTCACGATCCGTGGACGCCTGGATCGCCTTGAGGTTGACCCCGATGGTCGCGTTCAAATTGTTGACTTTAAAACAGGAAAAGTTGCGAGCAAACAAGAAGCAAAAGACCACGCTCAGCTGGCGATCTATCAGATTGCTCTCGGTCAGATGATCGCAAACGGTGCAGACCTAGGGCTTGACCGTCAGGCCAGTGAAGTAAACGGTGCCAAGCTGGTCTTTCTGGCAAAGAAACTGCAAGAGCGCACACAAAGCGTTCTTGACGAAGACGAAAAATGCGCCTGGCATGCCGTTATTCAAAGCGCAGGAGAAATCGCGCGTGGCATTCGCTTGCAGGCGAAACCAGATAATACGAAGTGCTCACGGTGCGTGTTTGCGCGCTCATGTCCTGCACAAGACAGCGGTCGAAGGACGGTGGACTGAACAGTGACACAGCTTGCCTATAGCGCTGAAGAGATCCAGCGACTGATTAACCCCAAAATCCATCCAACCCCAGAGCAAATTAAAGTCATCGAATCACCTCTGCACCCGCTGCTGGTCGTCGCTGGCGCGGGTTCGGGCAAAACGGAAACGATGGCAATGCGCGTTCTCTGGGCGGTTGCCAACGAACCGAACATCACAGCGTCGCGTGTTCTGGGCCTGACTTTCACAAAGAAAGCCGCAGGTGAACTGAAAGATCGTCTCCGTTCACGATTGAAGAAACTCAGCATCGGCATCGGAGTTTTCGAACAGGAAAAGGCCAGCAACGATGATGATTCTTCTGCGAAAACAAAGATGATCGACCCGCACGAAGAACCGACATCAATGACCTACAACGCCTTCGCGGGTCAGATTGTCAGCGAACACGGTTTAAGGATCGGCTTGAATCCTGACGTCATAATGCTCAGCCAAGCTGGCTCGGTTCAGCTGATGACAGACATTATGACGAATTGGCCGAAACGCCTCGATGAGAACATCACGATTTCGTCTGCGGTCAAGGCGGCGTTGAGCCTCAACGGACAGTTGGGGGAGCATGGACTCAGCATCGAACAAGCTCGCGAACAGCTGGGACAATTCGGAGCGGAACTCACCGAAGTCGGCGATTCTAACGAAGACGCACGTAAGGTGCAGGAGCGTAACCAGCTTCGTATCGCCCTACTTGATCCCATTGCCCAGTTCCAACGCCGTAAGCGTGAACTCGGAGTCATGGACTTCTCGGATCAGCTGACCCTGGCCACTCGAATCGTGAAGACCGTGCCCGATGTTGTTGAGCAGATCCGTAAAGAATATGGGCTTGTTCTGCTCGATGAATTCCAGGACACTTCTGTCATCCAGATGGAACTCCTGTCAACGCTCTTCAAAGACCAGGCGGTGACTGCCGTCGGTGACCCGAACCAAGCAATCTATGGCTGGAGAGGTGCTTCGGCATCCTCGCTAGAATCATTCATGGAACGTTTCTGTTCTGAAAAACCCAAGCCGGAACAGACTCTGACACTGTCAACCGCGTGGCGTAACGATCGTCAGATCCTTGTATGCGCCAACGAAGTGGCAAAACCGCTTCGCTCACACTCGCATGCTGCAACGTCTCCGGTCCTCGTCGAATCTACAGTGGCAACTGAAGGCGACGTTGAAATTGCCTACGAAGCTGATCGCGATGCCCAGATTGCGCACGTTGTTGACTATGTGCAACGCCTTCGTGATACCCACCCGCATGGGTGGGAGATCGGCATTCTCTGTCGCAAGAAGAGTCACTTCCTTCCCATTGACCGTGCACTTCGCGAGCATGGCATTCCCACCCAAGTTCTCGGACTCGGTGGACTGCTGGAACAACCGGTTGTTGCTGACCTGCGCGCAGCCCTTGAGATTACGAACTCAGTAGATGCATCTCCTGCCCTGTTGAGGCTCCTTGTTCGTGAAGATATCGGAGCGTCCGACCTGCGTTTGCTGGGGCAGTGGGCACACCGTCTGAACCGTAAGAGCAGAGGAACTCCGTATGAGGGCGTGCTTCTGTCGGCCGTTGATTCTCCTCCGGAAGTGGGCTGGACGTATACGAATCGTCAAGCGGGATTGTCACAATCCGATTCCGTTGCTAAGAGTGTCAACGATGCTCCTCAAGAATCGGATGCGCAGACGGAGGCGCTTGATGGCCCATCGTTCTCTGAACTTGGATATCGTCGCGTTCTTCGCCTCGGAGAGCGCCTGCGAAAACTACGCTCGTTGCGTGGGCATGGGCTGGTTGAACTCGCAGAACGAGCAAGCCAGATCATGGGGATCCTAGATGATGCGATCGCTGACCCGCTGGGTTCAGGTGCTAGAGAATCGCTCGATGCCTTTATCGACCAGATCGCAGGATACGAATCAAGCGTTGATAACCCCACTCTTGCCGGTCTAGTCGAATGGCTGAACGTTGCAGAAAGTGATCCGGCAGGGCTCAAAGGCGTTGACGTTCAACCAGACCCGTCCGCAGTGCAGATCCTGACAGTGCACGGATCCAAAGGCCTGGAATGGGATAGCGTCATTGTCTTCGGAATGTCCGATACGATTTTCCCTTCGCACCGTAGCAAGAGCGTGTATTGGCGGGACGAGCCTCCAGCCCAAACCGGCTGGGTCATGGCTCCCGAAGAACTCCCGCATCCGTTGCGAGGCGACTATGGCGACCTCCCACCTTTCAATATTGATGTTTCTAACGGACGCACCCCATCCGCAGGATTCTCAAAGTGGTTAAAGACCGCTTATGGGCCAGAACTTGGCGCATACTTAGAAAGGGAAGAACGTCGTCTGGCATACGTGGCAATGACACGAGCACGCCACACGCAACTCCTCATCGGCTCGTGGCTAGATGAGAGCAAAACCCTACGAAACCCTTCCCGCTACCTCATGGCATCACGGCACGCGATGATCGAAGACTTCGAACAGATCCTGGCGACAGGGCAAGTCGTGTGGGCAAACGGAAACGTGGATGTCAAAGACGGCAACGAGTTGCAGGAACTTCAAAAACGAATTGACGGTTTAAACGACGTCATTGTCGAAGCTCCAACACCGGAGTCGTTTGCGCAAGGCAGCGAGGAAGAAACCATCCACTTCCCCTTCGAAATTGGCCCATCACGTCAAGCAGTCGCCAAGGGTGCTCAGCGCGTGCGACAAGCTCAAGCAGAGCTGAAAACGGACGCCGACGTCTTCGAACTGCTCGACGCCTTGGGCGAATCCCAGCGCGTTAAAGACGTGACAGCGCTCATCGAGGAACATCGTCTTGCATCAAGTAAAGAAACCATGGTGATCCGCCAGGACCATATTCCGGCAACCTCGGTTTCAAAGATGCTCGAAGACATTGACGCGTTTGCTCTGGATATGCGCAGACCCATGCCCGCTCAACCCAGCGACAGCGCAACGCTTGGAACGATTTTCCACGCATGGGTTGAACGACAACTGCATCTTGCCAGCGCAGACGAACGCGACGAGCCCGTTGCCGGGATCGAGACCCTTGATGATCACGAACGCGCCCGATTGCGACACATGCAGGACAACTTCATCGAGCTTCCCATCGTCCAAACGGGCACACCGATCGCCATCGAAGAAGCATTCAGCGTCAAAGTCGCTGATATTTCAGTCAATGGCAGGATCGACGCTGTCTTCGAAGACAAACACGGTAAAACAATCATCGTCGACTGGAAGACGGGGCGGGCTCCACACAGGAACACGAAGAAGGAAACACTGCGTTACTACGCGACTCAGCTCCGCCTCTACCGGCTGGCTTGGGCGCAACTCACCGGGCTCGCGGAAGAATCAATTACTCCGATGCTTGTCTTCGTGGACGCCAACACAACTGTTTCCCTTGATGATCTGGTGAAACTAGGCGGTGCAGGCCTCGAAAAAAGCCTAGAAGACGAAGTGAAAAGGACCTTGAAGCGCCCCTAGGCGCAATACAGTTCGTGCCCACACGGACACCGCGTGGGCACGAACAAACGCGCCAAATATGTTTTGCCGGAATGTGCTTCAGGTTCTGGCCATTACTCCTGATCCAAGAAGTGCAGGCGTTCAGTCGGAGCCTCGTTCACATCGGTAGAAGCGCGGAAGACGGACGAAGCCGAGCGAGCCGAAGACGTGGAAGCCGAACCGGATTCTGCCTGAGAACCGGACCGTTGCGTATCGTCATCATCTGCGCGGTCATCATCCACGCGTTTATTGGCATCGTCGTAGTCCGCAAGCAATGCTTCAACGTCGTGCCCGTGACGCCCGTGACGCCCAAACCTGGTGAAAAGTGATGCTGGCAAACCAAATCGTGTTGCAAGACTCGCCTTTTCTTCGGGCACGTCCCGATCAAAATCAGCATCGACTTCAGAGTAAGAGTCATCGTCGGCACAACGATCCGGCTCGGCGTAGTCGTCTGAGTCCACATAATCGCCAGAATCTGAAAGATTGGCGCCGACGCGGCCTGCTACGACGTTGAAATCAATGACCTCAGTCTTCTGGTTCGCAAGCTTCGCGCCAGCTAAGGACGACGGGGTGGAAGCTGTTGCCCGGCGCGAAGAAGAAGCAGAAGCGGAGGTAGAAGAGACGGCAGACGACGGCGCGGATACGGAAGCAGACGACGGCGTGGAAGGCGCGGTAGTGTCAGAAGCAGAAGCCTGAGAATCCTGCGTCTGAGCGACATGCTCATGCGGGCGTTCAATGATTTGCGCATCCCCCAGATCTGTTGAAAGCTCACTGAGCATGTGGCGCGCGTCAGAAATGATGCTTCGATCTTCCGCGTGCAAGCCGTGAACCAGCCAGCGCACAATAGCAAGCTCAGACAACAGTTGTGCACGAGTAAATAACTGCAGGTCAGCAACCGTTCGTTCCTGAGAATATGCGGCGCGGAAACGCTCCAAGAAAGCATCCGATGCAGACGCAAGAACCCACGCGATGTCCTGAGCGGGATCGCCGACGTGCGCAGAAGTGAAGCCGGTCATCGCGCGAACAATGCCAGCTTCGACGATGACGGAATTGCCTTGAATATCGCCGTGGATCGGGGCTGCGGGGAAGCGCCACAATGACAGATCCTCAAGGGCTGCTTCCCAACGGTTCCAGAGGTTCGCGGGAATCAGGACCTGAGACGCTACCTCGTCAAGCATCGCCAGATGGCGTTCGCGACATTCAGAGACGGAGTATGCGGGCAGGTTAATGCCGGTGTAAATGACCGGAGGAAGGTTGTGAAGTGCTGCCAGGGCTTTACCGAGCGATGCGGGAAGAAGGTTCGGATTGTCGAAGTCGTCGTCGCTCATCGGGTGCCCGCCAAGATCTTGGTGGACGATGACACGATCACCTTCAGGGGTCAGGGTTGTGCCGTGGATTCGCGGGACGTCGAAGGGGATTTTCTTCGCGTCTTTTGCTTTCGCCAGCCGGCTGAGGACGCCTGACTGAGCGTCTAAATCGAGTCCGCCGACGCTGGAGTGCGGGCAGGTGACGGTCCATTTATTGCCGGCTGAATCGATGATGCCGGTGACGGAAAGGACCTCGTCGGCAAATTGCGGTTCGCGCAGACCCGCAACGGAAAGACCGGGGACGGCGGCGGTCGCTAGGGCAGCAAGTTCAAGCGGAGTTTTCGGGCGCATCACACTTCAACGGTACATGGGTGTGTGCCTGAAGCGATGGTGCGGCTTGCGCTTCGTCAGGTTTTCTTGGGCGATGAGGCCGGCCTCGCCGATGATTTGGCTGAATGCCGTAGTAAGTGGCCGGTTCGGGAAGAGGTTCAAAGTATGTGATCTTTCTTGAAGGGCCAATATGTGGAAAGGGATGGTCAAGTATGTGTAATGCGTGCCCATAATTAGGGCATGAGCACACTTGATATGAATCGTTTGTCCGACACTCTTCGACCTGTTTACGAGGCCGTTGTTGCCCGCGACCCGGGTCAGCCCGAATTCCACCAGGCCGTTTACGAGGTCCTGCTGACGATTGCTCCGCTTGCCGAACGCAAGCCTGAATACGCTGACCTTGAGATCTTCAAGCGCGTTGTCGAACCGGAACGCCAGATCATGTTCCGTGTCCCCTGGATGGACGACAACGGCAAGATCCGGGTGAACCGTGGCTACCGCGTTGAGTTCAACTCCGCGATCGGCCCGTACAAGGGTGGTCTGCGCTTCCACCCGTCCGTCAACCTGTCGATCATTAAGTTCCTTGGCTTCGAACAGATCTTCAAGAACTCCCTGACCGGCCTGCCGATTGGTGGTGGCAAGGGTGGCTCCGACTTCGACCCGAAGGGCAAGTCCGATGCTGAGGTCATGCGTTTCTGCCAGTCCTTCATGACTGAGCTCTACCGCCACATCGGTCCCGACACCGACGTTCCCGCAGGTGACATCGGTGTCGGTGGTCGCGAGATTGGCTACCTCTTCGGCCAGTACAAACGCATCACCAACCGTTACGATGCGGGTGTCCTGACGGGCAAGGGCCTGAACTGGGGCGGTTCCTTCGCGCGTACCGAAGCAACCGGCTACGGCTTGGTCTACTTTGCCGAGGAAATGCTGAGGTCGAAGGGTACCTCGTTCGATGGTAAGAAGGTCGTCGTTTCCGGTTCCGGTAACGTCGCCATCTACGCGACTGAAAAGGCTCAGCAGCTGGGCGCGACCGTCATCGCCGTCTCGGACTCCTCCGGCTATGTGGTGGATGAGGCTGGCATCGATGTTGCACTTTTGAAGGACATCAAGGAAGCTCGACGAGGTCGCGTTTCCGACTACGCCAGCGAGCGTTCTTCAGCGCGATTTGTTTCGGGCGGCTCCATCTGGGATCTGCCGTGTGACGTCGCTCTGCCGTGTGCAACTCAGAACGAACTCCGCGTTGAGGCCGCGAACACCCTGATTAAGAACGGTGTTCAGCTGGTCGCCGAGGGTGCAAACATGCCGACCACTCCGGAAGCGATTGAAGCCCTGCAGTCCGCGGGTGTTGCCTACGCTCCCGGCAAAGCCTCGAACGCCGGTGGTGTTGCCACCTCCGCTCTGGAAATGCAGCAGAACTCGGGTCGTACGCAGTGGGCGTTCGAGGAAACCGACGCGAAGCTCCACCAGATCATGGTGAACATCCACGCGAATTCGGTTGCAACTGCCGAAGAATACGGTGTGGCCGGAGACTATGTTGCTGGCGCAAACCTTGCGGGCTTCCTGAAGGTTGCTGACTCGATGGTTGATTTTGGTCTGATCTGATCAGCCGGATTCTGAGCATCTGAACGCTTCAACTCCTGCCCGGTAGCCGTGTGTAGGTTGAACCTCATACCGCTACTGGGCAGTGGTGTATCTACCAGATGCTCTGAATCGACTAGGGTAGTGGCGTGGCTACAGAATTTTCAGAAGAGATCCAGAACCTGCGTACGACTATGGAGAACGTCCTCGCGGTCGTCCAACTTGATAAGCTCCGTAGCCAAATCGAAGACCTCGAAAAGCAGGCAACGGCCCCTGATCTGTGGGATGACCCGTCGCACGCCCAGGAAGTGACCTCGGCCCTCAGTCATCGTCAAAGCGAACTTGATCGCGTGACCAAGATGGTGGATCGCATCGATGATCTTGAAGCCATGGTTGAAATGGCGGGCGAAGATCCTGAAGAATCCGCAGAGATCCTGGAAGAAGCCGACGGGGATCTTGCCACGTTGAAGGCCGATATCTCCGACCTTGAAATTCGTACCCTACTTGATGGCGAGTACGACGAGCGCAATGCTGTCATTACGATCCGCTCCGGCGCAGGTGGTGTTGATGCCGCTGACTTCGCAGAGATTCTTCTTCGTATGTACCTGCGTTGGGCAGAACGCCACGGTTACCCGACCAAGGTGATGGATACGTCTTACGCCGAAGAAGCTGGCTTAAAGTCGGCAACCTTCGAAGTCCAGGCTCCTTACGCCTACGGCACTCTCTCGGTTGAAGCAGGCACTCACCGTCTGGTCCGAATCAGCCCCTTCGACAATCAGGGACGTCGCCAGACCTCCTTCGCGGCAGTTGAAGTTATCCCGCTGATCGAATCCACCGACCATATTGAAATTCCGGAAAACGAACTGAAGATCGACGTCTTCCGCTCGTCCGGCCCCGGTGGTCAGTCCGTGAACACGACCGATTCCGCTGTTCGTATGACGCACATTCCAACCGGCATTGTCGTGTCGATGCAGGATGAAAAGTCGCAGATTCAGAACCGAGCGGCCGCTCTTCGAGTTCTCCAATCCCGACTTCTTGTCCTTCGCCATGAAGAAGAACAGGCGAAGAAGAAGGAACTCGCCGGTGATGTGAAAGCATCGTGGGGTGACCAGATGCGTTCCTACGTTCTCCAGCCCTACACGATGGTGAAAGACCTTCGTACCCAGTTCGAATCTGGTAGCCCGCAGAACGTTTTCGATGGTGACATTGACGGCTTCATTAACGCGGGCATCCGCTGGCGCAAGAACCAAGCGAACGAACAGGCAGAGGGCTGACCTAATCCGACCCCGGTTCAGGGAAAAGAATCGAATGCTGGTCGGCCTCGTCGATCACGGTTGGCATACTGCACTGAAGCGTAAACTCGTGGCGCGACGAAGCAGGGGGCTAGAAAACGCTGAAAGTATCGCCCTCGTCACCTTTTTAACAGGTGGTGAGGACGGAACTGAATCCGGCGCGTGTCGCTTCAGCCCGCGTTAGAAAACCTTGCCTAGTCTGATTGAGACCATAACCTTCAATTGGACGGCCTAATGATTCGATTTGATGACGTAACCATGGTGTACACCGCAGGTGCGAAGCCGGCGCTCGACCATGTGTCTTTGGAAGTTGAACGAGGAGAATTCGTATTCCTCGTCGGTAAGTCCGGCTCGGGCAAATCCACCTTCCTTCAGCTTGTGATGCGCGAAATTAAAGCAACCTCCGGTCACGTGTGGGTCCTTGGCAAAGAGGTCTCCAAGCTCCGTAACTGGGCGGTGCCCGGACTTCGCCGTCAAGTCGGAACCGTCTTCCAGGACTTCCGCCTGCTCCCATCAAAGACCGTGTATGAAAACGTCGCGCTCGCAATGCAGGTGATCGGCAAGCCGAAGCACGCCATTAAGACCGCCGTCCCAGAAGCACTGGCGTTGGTCGATCTGGCAGGTAAGGAAAACCGCCTGCCCCACGAACTCTCCGGTGGTGAAGAACAACGCGTCGCAATCGCACGCGCAATGGTGAACCGCCCCGAACTGCTACTGGCGGATGAGCCCACCGGTAACCTCGACCCCGATACCTCGCTTGGCATCATGCGTCTTCTGGACCGCATTAACCGCCAGGGAACCACGGTTGTCATGGCAACCCACGACGCCGACATCGTGAACCAGATGCGCAAGCGCGTCATCGAACTACATGGCGGTCACGTCATCCGAGACCAGTCGCGTGGCGTCTACGGGGCGGTGAACTAACCATGAAGCTTCGTTTTATTCTCTCTGAAGTCGGTAAAGGGCTGGCACGCAACCGTGCAATGTCCGTCGCCGTCATCATCGTCACCTACGTTTCCCTACTATTCGTCGGTGTTGCTGGCCTATCGCAGATGCAGGTCATGCAGATGAAATCGCAGTGGTACGACAAGATTGAGGTCTCGATCTACATGTGCGCTACCGACGACGCAACGCCGTCCTGTAACGCAACGGAAGCGACCGAGGCTCAGATCAGCGCCGTTCGTGACAAGCTCAATTCCACGGAAATGTCGCAGTACGTGAAGAACGTATTCGAAGAATCCAAGGAAGAAGCGTACGAAAACTACTTGAAGCTCTACGGTGATTCCACGATCAGCGAATGGACAACGGTAGACATGATGCCCGTTTCCTTCCGCGTGAAGCTCGTTGACCCCGAGCAGTATTCGATCATCAAGGAAGAATTCTCCGGTGCTGCCGGTGTTTCCCAGGTGAAAGACCAGCGCGAAATCATCGAGCCACTGTTCAACGTCATTGACGCTGCGCGCCTGATGGCCCTTGGCCTGGGTGGCGTCATGATTATTGCCGCCATCCTGCTGATTTCGACCACGATCCGCCTATCGGCAATGAGTCGCGAGACGGAAACACAAATTATGCGTTACGTCGGCGCCTCGAACCTGTTCATTCAAGCGCCTTTCATGATCGAAGGCGCGCTTGCCGCAATTGCCGGCGCAATCCTGGCAGTGGGAACACTGTTCGCTGGCGTTCACTTCCTTGTCCAAGGCTGGTTGGCTCCGTCATTCAGCTGGACCAGCTTTATCGGCGCCACCCAAGTGTGGATTATGACGCCGATCCTTATCCTCGCAGCGGTTGCGTTGGCGCTGATCGCGTCCGCAGTTTCCTTGGCGAAATACACGAAGGTCTGATTATGAAGAAGTCGATTCGTCTTCACGTTCCTGTTGCAGTTGCCTGGAGCGCATCGATTGGTGCGCTGTGCATGTACAGCTTCATTCCTGCGAATGCTGACGAGCGAGATGACGCTGTTAGCCAACGGGATGCCGCGGCTCAGCAGGTCTCTCATCTTAAGACTGAGATTGACGGTATTGATGCGACACTCTCGCAGCTCTTCTACGACCTTGAAGCAGCAAACGCGCAGATTCCTGCTGCTCAGAAAGCGCTGGATGCCACTCAGGCGAAGCGCGATGCTGCGAATCGTGAACACGAAGTCGCAATGGGACAGCTTCAGGTCGCTCAAGCGAAGAAAGCTGAGATCGACGAAGAGATCCACGCTTCCTCGTCACGCCAAGAGGAAGCCAACAAGGCGATCGGTAACTTGGCTCGCTCCATGTACCAGGACGGCACTAGTTCTGCAGTCCTGCTTGCCCTGACGAAGAATGGAACCGAGTCAATTGACGATCGAGCATCGGCAGCTGACGCCATGGCGCGTTCTCAAGCCCAAGCGCTCAACGTTGCGATGGAAATGAAAGCGACCCAACGTAGCCAAGCAAGTCGCCAGCAAGCAATCTCTGACCGCGTGGCAGCACTTGAAGCTCAAGCTCAGAAGGCTCTTGATGACGCTGCAGCGGCAGAAGCTGAAGCCCAAGCGAGTGTCGACGCCCTAGAGAAAGCCAAAGCTGACGCCCAAGTGAAGCAAGCGGAATGGGACGCTAAGAAGTCCGAAGTGAACCAACAGCTGGCTCAAGCGCAGGCTGACTATGATGCTCAGACCGCGAAGATCCAAGAGATCGATGCGGCTAACAGGGCTGCAAACACGATCTACTCGTCGGCGAATGCGAACGGTTTCCACAACCCGGTTCAAGACAGCTCGATGATTATTACGTCGCCCTTCGGCTGGCGTATGCACCCCGTGCTCGGCTACCAGAAGTTCCACTCGGGCGTTGACTTCGGTGCGCAGTGTGGTGAGCCTATCTACGCGATGACATCCGGCGTTGTTCTGGATGTTTCAAGCAGTATCTCTGCCGGCAACTACGTGGACGTGAACCACGGAATGCTCGGCGGTAACTCTGTGATCACCGAATACCTGCACATGCAACGCATCTATGTTTCACCCGGACAGTCGGTGAGTGCCGGAACAGTGCTCGGTGAGGTCGGTATGACCGGCTATGCCACCGGTTGCCACCTGCACTTCGGTGTTCTGCAGAACGGCGTGAACGTTGACCCGATGGGCTACTTGTAAGCCAATGTGGCTCGCTGATTTGATGATTGGCTGAGTCGGAAGGCGGGGACAGGCTCAGCTTGTCCCCGCCTTCCATTGATACTGGCATTTTACGAGGATTGAGCAAGACCCTTGCTCGCGGACGCGTTAGAATTAACGCCTTGAGTGGCGGGGCGTGGCCTCGTCAATCAAAGAAAGGAGGTGCACGATGCCGAAAGACTGGAAAAAGCCGAAGCTGACCGAAGGCGAGAAGCGCAAAGCTGCATCGGACGCGAAGAAGACGATCGCGCGGAACAAGAAAGCGCGCCACGACTATCTGATCGAAGACACGTGGGAAGCTGGTCTTGTCCTGTCGGGTACCGAAGTGAAAGCTCTGCGGATGGGGCGCGCGTCGCTGATCGACTCGTGGGTCGAGGTCAAAGACGGCGAAGCATGGCTGTACGGCGCGAACATTCCGATGTACGCGCAGGGCTCGTGGAACAATCACGCGCCAACGCGGAAGCGCAAGCTGCTACTGCACGCCTCAGAAATCGAGCGGATCGGCCAGAAGGTGCAGGCCAAGGGCTACACGGTCGTCCCGCTGGAGCTCTACTTCATCGGCGGTCGCGCCAAGGTTGAGATCGCGCTGGCCAAAGGCAAGCAGGAATGGGACAAGCGCCAGTCGTTGCGCGAGGCACAGGATAAGCGTGAAGCTGAACGTGCAATGCGCGCCTACACGAAGCGACCGAACTACAAGTAGTGGGTGCCCGCTTCGCGCGTGTCGCGCTTTCTACTGAAACCTTGCGTTTGCTGGCATTGCGCTAGCTGTTGAAACTTCGCGTAAGCGGGGTTATTCTTAAACGTCCAGCCGAACGGTTGGAAACGGTTCTTCGATGAGTCTTAGAACTTCGTTGAAGAGCCAACCCGGCAGTCTGTTTGCCGGTGAGTGAAGAACTCAATAGGGGATGATCGGTTTCGACGGCGGTCGTCGATCGAGGGGAAGCGGGCCGAGAATGTGCGCTCAACTCGTTAACGCTGCGTGCAAACCAATAGGTGCCGAACAGAACCGCACCGACTACGTTCTCGCCGCCTGATATCGCCGCGTGAACCTTTAGTCCGTCAGCCCAGGTGGTGCCCTCAGCCTGGTGTCTGGCGTCATTCAGGGGGCCACTGGGTGCGCGCTATGTCGGTGGGCGTGCTCCGACACTTCATCGACTGAGCTTCGCTGACAGCAGGCCTGCATGACGTCACAAGCTGAGAAATCAATAGCAGGATGCGCCCGGAGAAGACCTCGGGGCCGGCCGTCGGACGGGGGTTCGATTCCCCCCATCTCCACTGTGTAGCCCCGGAACTGTTGAAGTTCCGGGGTTTTCCTTTATATTCCGCCGTTTCCCTTGCAATGCTTATGGTAGTTAAGGGTAGTTAATGGTAGTTTAGGGTAGGTGTTTCGGGACGGGGACGGGACGGATTTCCGGGTGGAGATGTGGAAATCAAGAACCCGCCGAGTCTGCTTGAAAATTGGAAGGGCAAGTAACAATGTCGAAGAAATCTGCCGTGCGTATGTCGCCCGGAATCAGTGTGACCGTTGAGGGAACCTATCGAGTTCGCCTAACTGTCGAGGGGAGGCGGGTTTCGATCGGGACTTTTGAAGCGCTCGCGGACGCCGAAGCGGCGCGCGTGATCGCGTTAGGAGAAATCGCTAGGGGCGTGTTCGTTTCCCCCTCAGAGTTGAGGGCTGAGCAGAAGCGGAAAATGTTGGACGCGCGCGCTCGCGGTCAGGCGGAATTGGCGCAATCGGTGACGGTCGAGGCGTGGGCGAAGCGGTGGCTGAAAGACCTTGAAGCCTCAGGTGCGGCTGAATCGACGATACGGACGTATGAGTCTCGGTTGCGCGCTCATGTGTATCCGTCGATTGGGGGTGTCGCGTTGTCTGCTCTTCGTCAAGAGCAGGTTGATGCGTTGCTGGGCACGCTGGCATCTGATGGGCTTCGTGCGAGCGTTGGGCAGACTTTACGAGCTTTATATTTGGCGGCCGCGCGTTCAGGTTCTGCGGGTGTGGTCGTTCCAACGCTTCAGTTCAATGTTCCGAAGATGAAGGTCTCAACCTCGATTGATGCGTCGAAGGTGGCAACGCCTGAGCAGGTGCAGGCGGTGTGCGAGCAGTTGCCTCCCGAGTTGGCTCTCGCCCCACTGTTGGCCGCGATGTGCGCACTCCGCTTGGGTGAAGTTCTGGGACTACAGGTCGGCGATATTGATGGATTGGATTCAGGGGATATGGTGTTGCGGATTCGTCGCCAGTGGAATTCGAAGATGAAGCCACCGCAGTATGCTCCGCCGAAGGCAGGATCAGTCGGCGAAGTCGCAGTCCCGTCGTTCGTGGCTAAACAGGTGCGCGATCATGTGAAAACGTATTGCGGGCAAAGCCTCGAATCGCCGGTTTTTCCCTCTCCTCAATCTTCGAGTATCCCGCGAAGCCAGACGAACTTTGATAAAGCGTGGCGGAAAGCGCGCGAAAACGTCACTGGCCTGGAATCCTTCAGGTTCCATGATCTGCGCCATACGGGCCTAACCTTGTACGCCCAACAGGGCGCAACCCCGGCTGAAATCCTCGCACGCGGTCGGCACCGCTCTATAGAAATTGCTCAACGCTACCAGCACGCAACAATCGAACGCGATAAAGCCAACGCGGAAAAGATGGGCGAAGCATTTCTTGCTGAAAGCTGAACCGCAAAAACGCCAGCCCCTAATTCCACCCCAAAGCGCTCGCGGGTGTTTATCCCATTTGCTCCCGCCGACAGTTTTGCTCTAGCTATCATCGACATGGTTCTAGTTTTTCGATGATGAAAGTGGTGCAAGCGCTATGCGTCCTTTCGTGGCAATTGATTTCGAAACAGCGAACGAGCAGAGGTGTTCTGCCTGCTCGGTCGGATTGGTGAAATATGACGAGGCCGGTCAGGTTAGCGATCGGTTCCATTCGCTGATTCGCCCTCACCCCGAGGTGGACTACTTCAGCCCAGTCAACACGTGGATTCACGGGCTAACCGAGGACGATGTTGCCGACGCGCCTCAATGGTCGGAAATTCTTGATGAGATTCGCGCATTCATCGGCGATCTCCCAATCGTCGCTCACTACATGCCCTTCGACGCGGGAGTGCTCCGTGGACTCGCAGAAATTTACGACCACGAGCCTCTCCCGAACCGTAAACTCTGCACCTACCGCATTGCCCGCGCAATCCTCCCAGAAAACAAGCCAAAACGGAAGAAACTCGACAACGTTTACCGCTTCTATTTTCCGGGCGAATCCTTCGAACATCACCAGGCAACCGCAGACGCTGAAGCCTGCGGACGAATCTTCGCTCGAATGTGCCAAGACTACACATTCGAACAACTCGAGGAACTCTGCCCCATCTCCCACCGCGACCGCCCCGGCTCGCTCGTAGGCTCACGCTCCGAACAAGTCCAAACAGAAGAACTCATCCGACTATACGGGGCAAACCCGACCGCCCTCGAAAACGAGTGCGTAGTTTTCACCGGAACCTTAAAACACGCCCAACGCAAAGCCGCTCAAGCCCTCGTTGAAGCCTGCGGTGGCACCCCAGACGAACGCCTAACCAAACGAACAACAATCCTCGTCGTCGGGATACCAGACCCTCGACTCTGGGCCGAAGGTGCATCCGCCTCAAAGAAACTACAAAAAGCAACCCGCTTCAAAGAAGCAGGATCACCAATCGAAGTAATGAGCGAAGAAGACTTTTTCCAACGCCTCATCGAACACGACTAAGCGCTCGCGGGTGTTGTTTGTTGGAGTGAAAAAGGAGGGTAGTTGTGGGGCTTTTTCGTAGGTTGTTTTCGTCTACTCCCAAGGTTGAGGAGTCTTTGCCGTCGTTGTTTGTAGATCCGAGCGAGGTTGTTGAGGCGAAGGTGCCTCGTCGTAGGGGCAGGGATAAGCCTGTGTGGGAGCCGCAGACTGTTCCAAGCAAAGCGCCTGTGGTGTCTTCGGAGGTTCGGGCTGAGATTGCCCGGCAGATGCGCTGGGAGCCTGTAAACGGAGAGTCTTCGGTGGATTTGATTACGGCGTTTAATTCTCGCTATTGGGAGCCTCCTTTCGCTGAGGGGGTTAACGCGTCTGGGAATCAGTTTGCTCGATTCTTTAATGCTGATTCGCAGATGGGTGATCCCAAGCAAGGGCCGCTTGTTTTAGATCGGCGATTGTATGTTCCGCTGAATGCAAAGCCTGTTGGTCGTGAGCTGGTCGCATGTCATAAAGTCGATCTGCTTGGCGAGCAGGATTGCCAGAATTTTCTTCAAAGCGTGGGGTGCGGGTTTTTCTGGCTTGAAGCGGAAATGGGTCCAATCCCAAAGGGGAAGCACCGGGGGAAAACGACGGTCCAGTTCAGGCTCAATGGTGTGTTCGTGGGCTGGTTAAGTTTGCTTCAAACAAAGCGCCACGCGAAGCATGTGCAGCCTCGCCCGGCGGTCTGTATTGGTCGCGTTGTACCGGGGCCGAATAAATTAGAGGTTGAGGTGCTACTTCCTGAATTTGAAGGAATGCGCAGAACGTATGTTCAACAAACGAGGTAGCGCATTATTAAACGAGTGATCAATGGCAGCGCGCTTCGTGATCCTGCCATGAAGTGATGATGCCGGGAGTGACATCAAGGGCGTTCGCGAGGTCGAGGGGGTTCGATCCGTTCGCGGTTTCCGCTTCGGCGAACGCCTGAGCTGTGATGATGAGCCGGGCGGCCAATTCGTTAACGTGTGCTTCGACTTCGGGGGACTGTGGGCCGTCGTCGTTGCGTTGAGCGTGGACGAGTTCATGGGCGAGCGCGCTAATGCGCTGTGCGTTGCTTAGGTTCCTGCGTAGGTAAATGCGGTTATTCGTCGCTTCGTATTTTCCGCGCAGGGTTCCGGGTAGATCGGCGAAGTGAACTGTAACTCCATACATGTGAGCGATCGAAAGTAGCGCTGCTTCACGTTTATCGCTTGGCTGGATCGTCCTAATGCTGCGTGAATCGGAAAGGGGGCGTAAGCGAGGTTTAGTCCCTGCGGGTCTTGCGGGCTTCGAGTTCTGCTGTTTCAGCTTCGGGGGAAATGCCCGTGTCTAAAGCCGCGTAGGGAAGACTCTTCTCGCTGTCGGTTAAGTCTCCAGCATCTTCGCCGTAGCCCGGTACTTGAAGTGGCAAATTGAGCAATTGGAAATCATTAGACCCCGCAGGTATCGCGTCAACATCTCCCATCCTCTTCCATACTTCGAGCGCGATCTCTGCGTCTGTGGCTTCTTCAAGAGAGCTTTTAGCGTGGCGAAAACGAATGTCATCATCATTGATTAATCCAAGAATGACGAGCGCGTCAATAACGTCTTGCTTGTAAGCGCGAGCAATAGCCACAACGGTCTCAGGAGTCAATGACCTGCTATTGAGTTGACGCGAAACTGTTGACTGAAACAACCCCGAATCTTTTGCGATTCGAGTAATTGACCGACCTTCAGTGACTTCTGCAAACCATTCGATGATGTTCATGCACCTATCATATCGCAAATAATGCGACACGCTTTACTAGTTGATGCAGTGTGCTTGACAAAGGATGAAAACTCGCTACTCTTAAAGCAAGACGCATTAGAAAATGGTGCGATACGCATTGAAAGGAGATGAAAATGAAAAAGGCAATCCCGGCCGCACTCCTCACCGAAGAATTTAAACAACGCGTTGAGGACACAGGCATGACGGACGCGGCTGTCGCAGCAGCAATCGGAGTAACAAAGCAATACTTCAGTGCTGTAAAAAACGGCAAAGAAGCCCCATCAATCAAATTCCTCGCAGGAGCTGTCATTGCCGGCCTCGGACAAAACTTCGGCGACATCGCACGCCCGAATCCATACGCATTCAGTCAAGCGCTCGCGGATTCCAAAGGGGCCGCGTGATGAATGGGGTCGGAGAAGAACTCGTTGACGGGGTTCTGTTCGTGAATCAGAAGCGAGCGGCAGAGCTGTGTGGGGTCGAGCGTCATACGGTCGCCGGTTGGATTCGTCGGGGTTATTTGCCTGCGAAGAGGATCGGCGGCAGATCGATCAAGATCAAGGTTTCCGACCTTGAAGGTATGGGTAAAAGGATTCCGCATTGGAGGAGTGCATGAATACGCCGGATACAAAGATGCCCTTTGCAAGTGGAGCTGCAAAGGGCGAAGAACTCGAACATTTGGAAGGACAAGTTCTCATGAACCATCGTAGCAGTCGCCACGGTTGGGTGCGCAGGCGCATTTCTATGATTTGCGCTCCGTATGTGTATCGGGGGCGAAAACTGCAACCGCAGACGTTGCCGGGAGTCAATGTGCGCGTTTCTGGTCGGTTGTTTCAGCGAATCGCTAAAGAACTATCGGGGGTTGAGTGATGGAAAAGGTGAAGCCGTCTGCCTCGCGGTTCCGCGAGGTCGTGAATGTGGTTGAGCGGTTCGCGAATATCGCTCTCGATGTTGAAGCTGTTCCCTTAGAGATTGATATTACGCATTGGGAAGACTTTTCGTGTTGTCTGATGGATTTTGAGTCGGATGACCAGAAGGTTAAGGCCCTCGACGCGATGGTCGGTGTTGGTGCGCGTCTGGAAATTGACGATGAGTTAAAGATATTTTTCCGTGTTCCCTTGTCTGGGATGAAGGGGCTATTTTTCATCTTCCTTTTTGACGAGAGCGACGCGGTTGAAATCTTTAAGAAGGTGACTGGTCGTGAGTGAATCGGTCGAGCAGTCAATGAAAACACTTGAAGAGGCCGCGCTCCTCGCTGGTTTGAAAGTGTGTGTAGATTCGGATAATCGGTGTGCGTTCATTCGTCAGGTCGAGGTTCATTTCGAAGACCTGAAAATATGGAAACACATCCCTGGCAGCGTTACGGCATTGTTGAACGTATTGCTCGATATCGGTTGGCATATCGAGTTCTTCGGCGAAATCGCTCCTGAATCGACATTGCAAGCTGATGTGGGGCCTGCTGATGGGAGCATCGTCTTTGGCTTCGACTGCAAGGGTAGCGAGGTTATCAATCATCTGAACTACGCCGGGCCAGTCGCATGAGCGCGTACACGATTGGGAGCCTGTTCTCCGGGTATGGGGGACTCGATCTGGGTGTTCAGATGGCTTTGGGGTCGTGCGGGCTCGCGTGGGTGAGCGATATTGAGCCGGGCCCGAAAGCAATTCTGAAGCATCATCATCCCAATGTTGAAAACCTTGGTGATGTTACGCAGGTCGATTGGGCTCAAGTTGAGCCGGTCGATGTGATCGCTGGCGGGTCTCCGTGCCAAGACCTCAGCGTCGCCGGAGTTCGTGCGGGCATGAAACCAGGAACCCGCTCGGGGTTGTGGGAGTCAATGTTTAACGCGGTGAAAACTATCCGGCCTCACTTGGTTGTGTGGGAAAACGTTTTAGGAGCACTCAGTGCCAACGCTTTTAGCCTCATGGAACAAAGAGAGGGACATCTGGGAAACGGGGCAGGTAGACCTGTTCTCAGAGCTCTCGGACGTGTTCTCGGAGACTTGGCCTCAATCGGGTATGACGCACAATGGGCAAGCCTTCGAGCTTCAGACGTCGGTGCCTGCCATCGTCGCGCCCGCGTGTTCGTAGTCGGTTTCCCGCAGGGGGATCGGTGGTGGCTTGATCGGGCGTTGAACCACGCCTGTCATCCGGCGGTTGTGGGAGAAGCGGAAGGGGAGAATTTTCTTCCTACTCCGACGGCGACCTTTTCGTGGAATACGCCCGAGAACCATATGTGCAAGCGTCCGGGGCGTACTACGGTCAGCGATCTTCGGATACTGGTCGAAAACGGCTTATTGGAAACCGGTGGTCGGGTGGAAGAACGGAAAATGTTCGCCACCCCGGCGGCGAATCTTGGGAGCCGCGGGTCACGTCACCCCGAAAAGCAGAAGCAGGGCAATCATGCGATCGGGCTTGATGATCAGTGTGAGCATCTTCTACCTACTCCGACGACGCAAGATGCTGATGCGCCGTGTGCTTCCCAGCTTCGCCGTAATTCAGTGCCGTTAAATACTTTGCTCCCCCATCTTCTTCCAACTCCGACGTGTTCACGCATGGATGGGCGAAAAAGCGTTCAGTTCAGCGAGGGGCGGACAACATTCTATGACGTGGTCGAGTATGAGAAGTTCGGCGAATTCAAAGACGCGATCCGCGTGCAAGAGCAAGCGTTCGGGATGTCTGCGCCTGATCCGACCGTGATCGGCAATACCGGCAGGGCTTTGCTCAATCCCGCGTTTGTCGAGTGGATGATGGGGCTGCCACCCGGGCATGTGACGAGTTCAGAAATCGGGATATCGCGTCAGCTCCAACTGAAAGCCCTGGGCAACGGGGTCGTCCCGCAACAGGCGGCGACCGCAATCCGGATCATGGCAGAAAACCAGCAATTGTTCGAATACGAAAACTTAGGGAGCGTGGCGTGATGACTACCGTGCATGTGTGTACGCAGAAGGAGTTGGACAAGGCTCTAGCCGAACCTAAGTGTCATGAGGTCGTTATTCGTTCGCCTAGGGGCGTGTGGCTGAAGATCACTGATTCGCGCGGTAAGAATGTTGAGGTATTGGGCGACGCGGTGGTCGATGTATCGGGGAATGTGACGGTCAGGGCATTTGAAAATGCGACGGTCAGCGCGGGCGACAACTCGACAGTCGTGGCATATGACAACTCGACAATCAGTGCATATGACCACGCGACGGTCAGCGCGGACGACAACTCGACAGTCATGGCACGGGACCGCGCGTCTGTCAACGCATATGGTAGTGCGACAGTCAAGGCCGGGACATGCGTCCCAGTTCATGTCTACTCCAAGACCGCCACCTGCCAAGGCGGGGTCATTATCGACATGACCGCAATTGACGCCAATGACCCTGAAACGTGGTGTGCCATGCACCTTGTCGAGGTTGATGAAGACGGGCAGGCCCACCTTTACAAAGCCCTCGACGCCGATCTAAACGCCGGGCACGACTACCGGCTTACCCATTACCCGATCGGACACGTCGTTGACGACACCGCGAACTGGGTGGACGACAACAGGTGTGGAGGTGGGTTGCATGTGTCGCCGACACCGTGGCTGGCTAAAACCTACTACAAGGAAGCGTCTCGGTTTGTTGAGGTGTGTTGCCCTGTAGAAGAGTTGCGCCCTATTGACAGTTCGAAGGCGAAGGCTCCACGTTTGCGGGTACTGCGCGAGGTCACGGTCGACGGCTCCCCGGTTGGGGGTGGCACGCGGTGAGTTGGCAAGAGAGTATTGCGACCCTTTTCGCTGTCGTCGCTTTGTTTTTCGCATTCGCGATCCGGTTCATGGCTGAAAACCAGCAATTGTTCGAATACGAAAACTTAGGGGGTGTGGCGTGATGAAGATTTATATTTCGGGCCCGATGTCTGGTCATGTAGATAAAAACCGTTCTGCGTTTAACGCCGCCGAGCGCCTCCTACGGCGTGGGGGGTATCGTCCCCTCAACCCAGTACGCAACGGTGTTGATGAAGCAGCCCCGTATTTGGACCATATGCGAGCAGACCTTCGAATGCTCCTCGAAGCTGACGCTATCGCCGTTTTGCCGGACTGGGAGCGCTCCAACGGAGCACGCATCGAAGTCGGTCTTGCCCAAAGCCTCAATATGAATGTCCGACCGCTGCCGGATTTCGTTTTTGATACGCCAGAAGAGTCTGATGTGTTTTCCGCTGTTTGTGATCGGTTCAGTGTTCCAAGGTCGAAAGTGAAGACGGTGTGCGAAGTTAGTCAGGCTGTTGGTGCACTGGTGGCGATGTTTGGCGCGCTTGCGATGAAGGCACCGGATAACCCGGTCGGCTGGGCGTGGAACATTTGTCTGCCCCTGATTTTCGGGGGTCTTGCCTTGACATGTGCGGGGCATGCTTTCGGGCGTCGTTTAGAGGAGGCGCGATGAAGGCGTATCGGATGACGTTCCCTTATCTCGATGAGGGCGTGAATTTCTGTCATGTCCAGCTCGAAACTCAGGCGGTTTTCTTCGAGACGATCATCGAAGAAGGTCTGCAGGCCGTATCGATACCTAGGACTCGCATGGATGCGCAGAACAGGCAGATCAGCATTGAAGCGAATGTTATGCCTTTGCCGGAAAAGCGAACGCAAGCCCCGTCAGTTTCTTCGGTTGAACGGTGCCCTAATTGCGGGGTTCAAATCAAACATGTCGATCCTGCTGATGTGATCTGACGAAGAAGGAAAAATGGCAACTCATTCTGTAAAAGGCTTACGTACTGAGTGGGAACGTGAGAGCGGTTCCTATTTATGTTCTTCCGATTCTTTAGACGGTTTTTCTCCTGCACCGTCTCTAGCGCACGAATCGGAGGGGTCTCAGCGCTTTGATTGGTGCGCTGAGAAAACTGGGGTGGTCGGCGTTCAGTCTCATGGGACGGGCTGTCGTCGGCTGCCTCGGCCACGGTCTGCGTTCCACATGCTCGCCGGTCGCTGAATCGAGAAAGGTTCAGGCGAGGGTGATGAATGTGCTCGTGAATGATCGGCTGTGGATTGAAAACGCCGCGTGCCGAAGCGCGTCTGTTGATCCTGAAGTGTTTTTCCCGCATGAGCGGGGTTTTGATGTTGAAGAAGTCGCGCTTGAAATTTGCAGGGGGTGTCCGGTGGTAGATCGGTGTCGTGAATACACGATCGAGTCGGATCGTCAGCTGGCTTCGGTGTATCACGTTCACGGCATTTGCGGTGGTTTAACTCAAGCTCAGCGTCGTGCGATCAAGGTTGGGCGCCGGGGCTTGACTGCTTTGGGTTTGGGTGTGTGCCGTGGGTGCGAGCGGCCTTTTCGCCCGAAAGGGACGAAGGTAACTGAATTTCCGGGGACTGTAATTGAACGTTGCAAAAGGTTGTGTACGCGGTGTGTAACGAAAAAGAAGAGCAGGTGACCATGTTGGAAGACGCTGAGTCTCTCGTGCGTTCATGGGGGCGGGCTGTCGCGGATTTCGAGGGTGCGATGGTGCCTGTAAATCCAGCATGGGTATCACCGAAGATGAGCTTTACCGCTGATCAAACGCTCTCGATGAATGACCGGCAACACTATAAGGTGCGTGGCCCGAAGGTGGCGTATGTTCGTAATACTGCTCGAATGATGGCGATCGCGTCGGGGCGTCCGTGGTTCGATAAAGCCTCGGTGTTGGTCGTGGTGAAGTTCCCGGATCGGCGTAGGCGCGATCCGAATAATTACCATGCGATGACGAAACCGATTATCGACGGGTTCGTTGATGCTGGGGTGTTTAAGGACGATTCCTTGGATTTCGTCTTAGGGCCAGATATTCGCGCATCCTCTGAAGTGAGTAAACCGTCGTTGTGTTCGAAGATGTTTGATTTTTGGGTACTCGTGTATCCGGTGGTTGTTGCGGGGGCGAAATGATCGGCGGACATATTTTCTACCCAGGAAAATGCAAAGCGGCGACAACGTGGGTGCATATTCCGTGGATTAACGGCAGACCGTTTTCTCGTCCCATTAGCGAGATGGTGACGTGTGACCGCCGTGCAGAGCACGTGTGCGAAAAGGGACGTAGGCTCTATCACTATTGCAAAGAGTCGGGCCACACGTGGCCTGTGACTCCTGAAGAAGTCTCGCAGTTTGGGGCTTGTGGGTATCGCGGGTTCTGATGTTCAAGTGCTTGGATATGACGGTTGAGGAGGAGGTGACGCTGTGGCATGGATGAAAGCAAGCGATAATTCGGATGAGCATCCGAAAATGCTGGCCGTGATGAGTCTGGCCGATATTGATGAACGGACTTTTAATGAAGTCCTCGGCTTCATCCTTCGCCTGTACTTGCATTCGGGCGCGCACCTGACCGACTACGTCGTCTCTTATGGCGCTGCCTTGACCAAGGGCGGGAGCTTGATCCGCGCGAATGAGCTTATTGAGATGAGCGTTGCGGTTGGCCTGCTGGAAACTTTCACCAAAGACGGTCAGCCGATGCTGCGTCTCATGCAAGACCCTGATGGGAATTTCTTTAATCTCCAAATGAGGAAGGATGTCGAATGGGCGAGAACACGTCGTAATGACAACGCGAATCCGAATCTGAAGTTCGGTGTATTGGTCCGCGATGGTGATAATTGCCGGTGGTGTGGTCAGAGCGTGTATTGGACGGGCAAGATGAGTCCACGCAAGGGGACGCTCGATCATCTCAAACCCGGCGAACCTGGGACTGTCGAGACGATGATCGTGTCCTGCGTGCGCTGTAATGGAGCACGCGGAGACGACACGACCGGCGATTGGGATCATGCACACGAGCTCTTGCCAGTACCAGACCGGCCAGTGTATTCGAAATGGACGTTCAAGCAGTTGCTTGACCGGGGTTATATCGACGACCAGGGCAACGTCCGGCGAAGCGCTTCAGGCAATGACACGCGAGCATTGACCCCGAGCGCTTGTGCTGGACAAGCCAAGGTGAACCCGCAGGCGCGGGGTCCCCACGACAGTGAGCGAGCAGAAGATTCTTCTGCCACCGCCCCCCACAATGAACAGCCTTCAACGGGTGAAGTGAGCCTGCCAACGCGGGTTCCCCATAATCAGGGTGAGCGAGCACGGACGCGTGCCACCGCACCTTCTCCGTCGCAGGCTAGTTTGTGGGTAACGCGCCCGGGCGCTGAATGCGTCAAGGGTGCTTCTGTTGCGGGTGAGCGAGCAGATCGAGTGTCTGCCACCGCTCCCGAATGGCTGTCGAACAACCGGGGTGACTTCGATATCGATATCGGTTCGACTTCGATATTGACTTCGATATCGGGGCCTCCGGATATCGATATACACGGGTCGGGTCTGGTCGGGTCTGGTCAGGTCAGGGTAGGGACTGGTCAGGCTGGGGCTGGGTCTGGCCGGGAGGCCGGGTCTGTTCCTAGGGGTGGTAGGCGTGGTCGGAAGAAGAAGCGGAAACGCAAATGAGGGAGAGTGGTGTGGAGCTGCGTAGGTGTCCTGTGACAGGGGAGTTGCTGGCTGATGCGGAGTTTGTGTCTCGGTCAGCGGTGAATCAATTGGTGACGGCGTTGTCTGATTTGCCGGATGTGGTTGCTGATTTGGAGTATCGCGCGTCGGCTGGGTCGAAAGACGGTTTGAGTGCGGGGGGTGGTGTTGCTTCGTCGAGGGAGCCGTTCAATTTGTCGTTGATGGTCGAGGTTTGGCAGTTGATGACTGTATTGCAGAAGTGGGCTCAATCGTTGACCGTTTTCGTGATGGGTGAGAAGTATTGGGTTCGCTCGAACGATCCGGTTTTGATCCGTCAGACGTTTATCGCGTATCGGGATCAGATTCGAGGCTGGTCGAGTGCACCGGAAATGCTGATCGCGGTAAAGAACACGGTCGCTCGCCTCGAGTGGCATTTGTTGAATGAGCGCAAGTCGTATCGTTTTGCGGGGTGGTGCCCGGAATGCGGTGAAGAGATTCGTCAGGTCGAGGGGTCGGCTGATTCCTGTGTGTGCGGGTATGAGTTTGATTTTGATGCGCTCCGTCGATTGATGATTGATGATGCGTTGAATCGTTTGCTGTCTCGGTCGAAGGCTCGCGAGCTGGCTGAGATGGTGATGCGTCGCAGTATCCCCAAGGGGACGGTTCGCTCGTGGGTGAGCCGTGGCCAGTTGAAGCCGGAGCGGGTAGCGGGCGGGCGTTTGCTGTATCGGGCGTGTGACATGGTTGCGTTGATGGGGAAGAAGCGATGAGAGCTTTTTGCGCTATACAAGTCGGCGTGCAACGCCCTACTCTGCTATCAGTGGTTGTCAGTGGGTCGAGGGCGCTATGAGTGTTCGTCAGAATACTCGTCGAATGAACCGTTTGCGACAGGAGTTCTTCGAAGAGGGTAGGGCTCTCGACGCAGACCCTGCTCGTCGCAAAGAGTCGCTGTGTTGGTTGTGTGCCGGGCGCATCGATTACAGCGTCGGGCAGGGGACGACCGACGATTCGCACGAACTCGATCATGTGGTGCCGGTATCGAAGGATCCTTCTTTGCAGGAGGAGTGGTCGAACTTTCGGCATTCACATCGCAGGTGCAATCGTGAGCGTGGGGATCGCACGCCGCTTGGCGATACGGGTGATCGGGTCGCTGCGTGGTGGTGATAGGTAGTGGTCGCGCGGAACTGGTGCGGGGTGGGGGCCGGAAAAAATATCAAATTTTCCACCAATGGCACCCCACCCCGGGGGCCCCTGTCCTCTCCCCCCGCTATTTTTGACCCCCCATTGTGTGTTTGACCTGCGTTTTCGTCGTGAAAATGGGACAAAATGCATGATCGTGTCAGGATTAGGAGCCTTTTTAACGCGGGCATGAGTCCTGGTGAAATTGCTCTGCATATCGGGTGCTCGCGGTCGAGCGTGTATCGCGCTCTGGATGATGATGCGCGTCTTTCGTATTCGAGACCGACCTTGTATGACCGGTTTGGGTATCGAGTTGATGAACTGCTCGCACTGTATCCGCAGATGGATTGCGTTGCTTTGAAATATCAGTCGCAATGGCCGGGCTCTCTTCGGCAATTGGAACGCGAGGTCGCTAAACGACGAAGCGCAAGTGCTGAATCTTCAGTTATCCGTTTAAGGCAGAAATGGAGCTTGTCTGATGGTGAAAATTCACGAGACCCTTGAAGCGCTCGCGGTTGATATTGATTCTGTTCGCCCGTTCGAGTCGAATCCTCGTCGTGGTGATGTGAAGGCTATTGCGGAGTCGCTTCGTGTGAATGGTCAGTATCGTCCGATCGTTGCCAATAAGCGGACGGGTGAGATTCTGGCCGGAAACCATACGTGGCAAGCCGCCAAATCGTTGGGCTGGTCGCAAATCGCTGTCTCGTGGGTGGATGTTGATGATGAGACCGCTTCTCGTATTGTGTTGGTTGATAACCGACTAAACGATTTGGCGGATTATGACGATGAAGCGTTGAAATTGCTTCTGGCTGGGCTCGAGGATTATTCGGGCACGGGATATGACGCTGATTTTGTGGCTGACCTGCTGGGTTTAGATGAGCCGGTTGCGTTAACGGATGTTGATGAAGCGCCCGAAATTGACGAAAAGCAGATTATCTCAAAGCAGGGTGATGTCTGGCACTTGGGTTCCTCGCTCCTACTGGTGGGCGATTCGACCGATTCGGAGCGTCTGCTCGAAGTGATGGGTGATGAGCGCGCCGATTGTGTGTGGACTGATCCGCCCTACGGGGTGAATTATGAAGGTGTTGCCGGAGCGATCATGAATGATTCTTCGGAAGATTTGCCTGCACTGCTCGATGGTGCGTTCAAGACGGTTGTCGCCGTTTCGAAGCCTGGCGCTGCGGTCTATGTCGCCTATAGTGAAAAAGAGAACGTGCTGTTCCATTCGATGATGAGCAGGGCTGGGATTCTTGTTCGTCAGCACCTCGTCTGGGTGAAGAATACATTGGTCTTGGGGCGGTCGGATTACCAGTACCGCCACGAGCCGATCTTTGCAGGTGAAATCCCCGAAGCGGGCGAAGTCCTGCGCCATGAAGGCATATGCTACGGGTTCACTCCCGGAGGGGCAGGAAGGCTTGGGCGCGGGGGCTCTCACTGGTTCGGCGACAACTCGCAGAGCACGGTCTTCGAAATTCCGAAGCCACCTCGCAATCCAGATCATCCGACCATGAAACCGGTTGAACTCATTACTGCGATGCTGAAGAATTCCCTCCCAAAGGGCGGGCTTGTCCTCGACCTCTTCGGTGGTTCAGGCTCAACGCTGATCGCAGCGCATCACCTGCGCTCGCGGGCTGTTTTGGTCGAACTGGATGAAAAGTATGCTGATGCTATTTGTCGGAGGTGGCAGGCGCATACGGGGATTATGCCGGTGTTGGATTCGACGGGGGAGCCGGTTGATTTTTGCTCTGTTGAATCGGGGGGGGGTAGCGTCTGACGCGGTGAATGTTGGAAGGTTAGCGCAGTGAGTGTTGCGTCGAAGGTTGTCGAGCTTCGCAGGGCTGGGTTGGATTTTCCTGCTATCGCTGAGACGTTGCGTTTGCCTGATGTTGCTGCTGTGCGCGAGATGTATGCGCAGTCGTTGGATTTGACTGTCGAAGCGGAGCTGAATCAAGAGCTACTGTTGTCCGAGATTGACCGGGTGGATCGATTGCATCGGGCGCTGTGGCCGAAAGCAATGAAAGGCGATACACAGTCGGTTGACCGGTTGATGAAGTTGTCGGCGCGCCGTGTGGGATTGGTTTCAGAGCTGGAACGGGCAAATCAAAAAGGCTTAAAAACCGCAGAAACACGCGGAAACATGGTAGAATATGAGGGTAATGAAGACCCTCGCGATGCGCGAACATCCGAGGGCGTGACCGACTATAGAGGAGTCGATGTGTTACAGCATACCTCGCATATTCGTCCGACCCGAAAAGTTCGAGCGCGTTTGAGTAAAGTTGCCAACGCCCGCGATACGATCAAGGGCTTCGATCATGGCATGGACGTGTGTGGGCTGACGTATGGCCAGTTCTCGCTTTTGGATTTAATCGACGCGGCGTTGGAGATTACTGGGCCGGCTGATGTTGTTGTGTGCACCTGGTCTGCTGGCTTTTACGATGTTGAAGCGGCCGAGCGTTTCCGTGATTCGGGGCGTTTGAAGTCGATCAGGTTCATCATGGATTCGGCTGGCAAACGTGGGCAGGCGAGCGTCGGGGACGTGGGTGAGATTTTTGGCAGGGATTGCGTTCGTGCAACTCGGACGCACGCGAAGTTCGCTCTGATCACAAATGATGAGTGGAATGTTGTGATCACGTCGTCGATGAATCTGAATTTGAACCCGCGTTGCGAGCAATTCGAAATGACCGATGATGCTGATCGTGCGCAGGTTTTCGTCGAGTTCACGAATACGGTCTTTGACGAGCTTCCGGCTGGGGATACGTGTGATCGCACGTTGCCGACTTTGGAGGGAATGGCGTCGGTGAAGCCGAATCTTGGCTTTGCTTTCGGCAATGGTATTAAGACTGGCCGCTGGGGAGACTGAACGTTCTTTTGAGCCGCGCGGCCTTCACTTGGGAAAAAGGGGAGTGTGGGTCGCGTGGCGAAGAAGAAACGCAGAGTGAAAACGGAGGTGGTCTTGCCTCCGGCTCCTGATCGCTTGTCTGATGGGGCAAAGAAAGCCTGGGACGAGATCGTTGTTCAGCATGGGGGGCATGCTGACCGGATTGTTGGCCCGTTGCTTGAAGAGTTTTGTGAAGCGTTGGCGTTGTCGCGTGAAGCTCATGCGCGCGTCGAGGCTGAGGGCATGATTGTTGCTGACACGAAGGGTTTTCCGATTGATCATCCGGCTCTCGCGATTGGAGCGAAAGCAGAGCGTGTAATCGAGCGGTTGGCGCCGCGGTTTGCTCCGCCGGTTGATCGTCGTCGCTATGGGTATTTGACGGGTAAGACGCTGGCTTCGGTTCAAGCTGCTGGGCTGAACAAGATCGATGAGTATCAGGCCGTGATCGCTTCGGTGATGACGTATGCGCTGATTATCGACAATGCTCAACTCGCAGGTGTTGATGCTTTGCAGAAGACTGCGTTCGGCCCGTTGCAGTCGTATATGGCTGGGTTGGAGAAGTTGGGGATTACTCCGAAGGTTTCTGCGGTCCCGGATGTTGTCGAGGATGGGGAAGATTCTTCGAATGCGTCTGTTTCTTCGATTGATGGGTGGATTAGCAGCAAGGGAGCGTGATCGTGCGTGCCGGATGTTGTGTATAAGGGGAAAACTCAGCCGCGTATTTGGACGAAGCCGTTGCGTAAACTCACGGCTGAAACGTCGCGCGGTTTCGAGGTTATTGATTTTGCTCGCGAGGTCTTGAAGATCGAGCTGTATCCGTGGCAGCAGTGGTTGTTAATTCATGCGCTGGAAATTTTGGAGGATGGTGCGTACAGGTTCCGTCAGGTGATCGTGTTGGTCGCTCGCCAGAACGGGAAGAGTCTGCTCGCGTCGGTGTTGGCCGCGTGGTGGCTGTACGTGGATTCGCGTCGGTTCGCGGCGAGGGTTCCGCCTGTGACGTTCAAGATTATTGGGACGGCGCAGAATTTGGATATTGCTCGCGAGGTCTGGTCTTCGGTTCGTGCGTGGTCGAATTATGAGCCGGAGTCGATCGAAGAAGAGAAGCTGGTTATCCCGATGTTGGCCGCGTCGTGCAAAAAGATCAATACGGCGAATGACAACGTGCGAATCACTGGCGGGAATCTTGCCCATTATGAGATTAAGGCGTTGAAGTCGGCGCGTGGTAAGCCTGCGGCGCGCGTGATTATGGACGAGATTCGCGAGCAGACGAATTGGACGGCGTGGAATGCGGTTACCCATACGTCTCGCTCGTTTTGGTCGCACCAGTTGTGGGGTATTTCGAACGCGGGGGATGCGAAGTCGGTGGTGTTAAAGGCCCGGCGGGATCATATGAAGAAAATGGTCGAAGACTGGGATACCTACGTGGGCGCGGGGTTGGTTGAGTTAGAAGCGTATGCGAATGACCCGGCGCATGATATGTCGCTCGGCCTGTTTGAGTGGTCTGCGCCCGATGGGTGCGCGATGGACGATATTGAGGCGATCTTGCAGGCGAACCCGTCGATTGGGTTTGGTGAGATCACGGTCGCGCAGTGTATTTCTGAGGCTCATGCGTCGGAAACGAATGAGGCCGGGTATCGAACTGAGGTCTTGTGCCAGTGGGTCGAAGCAAAAACGGAGCCGTATCTTTCTCCCTTGCTTTATGAGAAGGTGATCGTTGATTCGCTCGATGTTCGCAAGATGATTGAGCCGGGGGCTCGCACCGTGTGGGGTATCGACACGTCGATTAGTCGGGCGGTTACATATATTGCGGCCGCCGTGATGACAACGGACGGTAAGCCGTTTGTTCAGCTCTGGGAGCAGAAAACGGGAATGCTCTGGGTGGTCGATTACATGAAGGACTTGGTTGCTAAGTCTGGAATGAATGAGATCGCTTTGCAAACCAAGGGGTGCCCGGCGATGGAGTTTGCGCCTCAATTTGAAGACCTGGGGTTCATGGTGCACCGCGTTGATGGTGGGTTGATTGGTTCTGCGACGGGCAGGTTTAAAGACCGTGTGCGCGACAAGGACATTGTGATGGTTGATCAGCCTGCCTTGCGTCTTGCCTTCGAGGGCGGGTTGACCGCGATGTATGCCGAAAATGAAGCTTGGTCTCGCAGAAAGTCGCTGACAGATGTAGCTCCAGCAATCGCTGTCACACTCGCTTTATACGGTTTGGAAATGAGCGATCCGGTCGAACCGATCGGCGACCCGCCTTCGCCTGCCGTGGTCAAACTTGACCCCGATGCGGTCAATGCTTCGGGTTTGGTCAATCTTGCAACTGTTCACTTCTAAATAAGCCTATGAAATGGGGTGAGTGCGTGTGACCCGTGAAATCGGATTCCAAACAAACGGCCTATGGGGCTGGGGAGATATTGAAGCCGATGTGGCTGAGTCGAATCCTGAGCTTCAGTGGCCTCATTCGATCGAGGTCTACGACAAAATGCGTAGAGAAGAAGCGCAGATCGCTTCTGTGCTTCGCGCCGTTATGCTCCCAATCCGCTCAGCGAATTGGCATATCGAACCGGGGGCGGCGCGTCCCGAAGTCGTCGAGTTCGTTTCTCGCGATTTGGGGATACCAGTCCGTGGTCAATCAATTTCACGCCCTCTGCGCTCGCGGGGGCGTTTTTCATGGGAAGAACATGTCCGGCTTGCGTTGCTTGAACTTGTGTTTGGGCACGCGTTTTTCGAGCAGGTGTATGAGGTTCGCGATGATGGGTTGGCTCATTTGTCGAAGCTGGCCTATCGGCCACCTCGAACGATCTCGAAGTTGAATGTTGCTCGCGATGGTGGATTGTTGTCGATCGAGCAACAGGCGGGTGATCGTTCGGCGCGTATCCCAATTAATCGCTTGGTCGTGTATGTCAACGAGCGCGAGGGGTCGAACTGGCTAGGCACGTCTTTACTTCGAGCAGCGTATAAGAATTGGCTTCTAAAGGATCGGCTTTTGCGCGCCCAGTCGTTAACCGTTGAACGCAACGGGTTAGGTGTTCCGGTATATACGGGGGCTGAGCCTCCGAAGAATGCTCAACTTGAAGAATTGCGTCAATGGAACGCCAAGGAACAAGAATCTGGTTTGCTCGTAGCCACCTCGTTTAGAGCAGGCTCTGATGCAGGCGCTGCAATCCCTCATTCAGCATCTTTGGACTTAAAGGGCGTATCGGGGTCCATTCCCGATACCGAAGGGCCAATCCGCTATCACGATGAGCAAATCGCTCGCTCGGTGCTCGCCCACTTCCTCAACCTCGGAACCGAAACCGGATCATGGGCACTGGGATCAACATTCGCGGATTTCTTCGCACAATCCCTGAACGCGGTTGCAGGCCAGATTCAAGACATCGCTAACCAGCACGTCGTTGAAGACCTCGTTGACCTGAATTGGGGAAAAACAGAACCAGCTCCCATTTTGGGCGTCGACGAGATCGGCAAAGAACACCCCGTCACCGCCGAAGCGATCCGCGCCTTGGTTGAATCTGGTGTCCTCGTCGCTGATGACCTGCTCGAAACACACGTCCGTGGCTTGTACGGGCTCCCACTGGTGGATAAGGAAAGCGCTCGCGGGTGTGCGGGTGAGGAAGGAGGTGTGGGGTGAATTCGTTTCTTGCTCATATTGACCGCCCGAAGGTTGAGGGTGGGTTGAGCGTTGCTGATGTTTACATTTACGACGCGATTTCTTCGTCTCGTTGGGATGATGGTGTGAGCGCGAAGGCGTTTGCGCGTGAGATCAATGCTTTGGATGTTGATGAGTTGCGTGTGTTCGTGAATTCTCCCGGCGGTGATGCGTGGGAGGGTTTGGCGATTATGAATGCTCTTCGTCGCCATAAGGCGTTTGTGACCGCAACGGTTGACGCGTTGGCGGCGTCTGCTGCGTCTGTGATTGTGATGGGCGCGGATCGTGTGGTGATGAATTCGAGCGCTGAACTGATGATCCATGACCCGTGGACGTTCGCTGAAGGGAACGCGGGAGAGTTGGAGAAAACGGTTGAGGCATTAAACAAGTTGGCTGATTCGTATGCGACTGCGTATGCGAATCGTGCGGGTGGAACTGTTGAAAGCTGGCGTGAGGTGATGCGCGCTGAAACGTGGTTTTCGGCTGAAGAAGCTGTTATCGCAGGGTTGGCTGACGAGTGGGTGGACGCTGTTGCGGCGGCCGCGTCAGCGCAGGCGTTTGATTTGTCTGCTTTTAAGTACAAGGGGAGGGCTGATGCGCCTGCTCCGAAGAAAGGACTTCTGGCGTCCGAGCCAGAGGGAACATCAATTTCCATTGAGGAGGAACATCTGATGAGTGAATTGTCCGATGGTATCCGTCAGCGGCTCGGGATCGCCGATTCCGTGGTCGATGACGCTGAGATTCTTGCCGCGCTTGATGAGCGTCTGGCAGGTGAGCAGGCTTCGTCGAAGCCTGTTATCCCGGAAGGGATGCGTTTGGTTGAGGCCGGTGTTCTCGACCAGATGCAGGCCGATGCTGCGAAGGGTCGTGAAGCTTTCGCGATTATGGAGGCGAAGCGTCGTGACGAAATCGTCGCGAAGGCTGTTGCTGAGGGTCGTATTACTCCGGCGTCGAAGGAGCGTATGCGTGCCCTGCTCGATTCTGATGAAGAATCGACTCTTGCTCTGATTGAGTCGCTGGTTCCGAATACGGTTCCGGTCGGTGAAGTGGGTATCGGTGAAGAGAGCGAACCAAAGTCTGCAGCCGATAAAGCGTATGAAGCCGCGTGGGGTCCCCGCGCTGAAAAGGAGGCGTGAGCAATGTCTGAATACCTGCCGAAGTTCCCGCAAGGTCAGGCGATGACCTTTGCCGTGAAGAGTGCTGTCGAGGGCGGTCAGCTGGTCGAAATCGTTGAGGCTAATGCTGTTGGTCCTGCTGGAGCAGATTCTGCGAAGGTCGTGGGCGTTGCCGGTTTTGATGCCGGTGTTGGTCAGATGGTGACCGTCTATGCGGGCGGTGTCCAGCGTGTGAAAGCTGCGGGTGCTGTGACTGCTGGTGCGAAGGTGTACGCCGCCGCTGAGGGGCAGGTGCAAGCCTCGGGCACGAATGTTTTGGGTCTTGCGCTCAATGCTGCGGCTAAGACCGGTGAAATCGTTGAAGTTCTGATCTGAAAGGAGAACGCTGATGCCGAATTTTATTTACCCGAACACCGTTCAAGAAGGGGCACTCACTGCTGAGCAGGTTCACCTTCTCTTGTCGCATCCTGAGCTGATCGCGAAGCGTCTGGCTGATCTGACGCAGATGCGTTTCATCTCTGATTTCCTTCTGTCTGGTCGTTATACGGCGACCGGCGGTGGAATTTTCTACGAGACGGGCGAGCAAATCTTCGCTTCTGATTCCGCTGAGGCAATCGCTCCGGGCGCTGAATATCCGATGACGGTGATGACTGCTGGCGAGATTCAGGCAGCGAAGACCGTCAAGTGGGGTCGTGCGACCTCTTTGACGGATGAGCTGATCGCGCAGGAAGGCGCGGGGGCTCTCAACAAGCGCGTGCTTCGTCTGTCGAACACGATTATCGCTGATGTTGATGCTGTTTCGATGTCTGCGATTACTTCGAAGGTGACGAGCACCGAGAAGTCGGAAGCGTGGACAAGCGGGGGCGCAATCGTCGAGGTTCTCGGTCGTGTTGCTGCCGCTCGCGCTGAGCTTGGCACGGGCATTGACCTACAGACGATCGTCTTGAACGCGGCCCAGCACGCGAAGGTCATGGGAATGCTCTTGAACGCAGGTCTGCTCTCGCGCGAAAACGATAACCCTGTCAAGACCGGGATGCCGGTCGATGTCCTTGGCTACACTTGGGCAACTACCCCGTGGTACAAGGGCAGCGATCCGCTTTTCGTTGACCGTGAAAACCTTGGTGGCATGGCTGATCAGAAGGGTATTTCACCGGACTATTCTTCTGCAACCGGCTCGAATATCGAGGTGCGTGTGATCCGTAAGGATTCGGATAAGTACGATATTCAGGCCCGTCGTATTACCGTTCCGGTCGTGATGGAACCGCAGGCGGGTGTGAAGATTACTGGAACCGGCCTCTGATGGGTGTCGCACGCGTGAGTGGCCCTTTGGCCATTGTGAAGATGAAAGACGGCAGTGAGCAATACTGCTATGCGGGCGCGTTCCTCAACACTGACGAAGTGGACGAGGATTCGCTGAAGAACCTTGTGAAGGTGAAGCTTGTTGTCCTCATCGACGATGAGCCGATCACACCCGAACCGGAACCAGAATCGGAAGAAAAACAGGCTGAACCCGAACCCGAAGCCAAATCGGAGCCGGTCAAGCCTACTGGTCGTGGCCGCGCGGGTAAAACCAAGTAGCCACCGAATCGTGAAGGAGGTGGGGCGATGACGATCAACGCAGAACAGATCAGCGTGGGAGACCTCGATCTTGCAAAGCGCGTTCTCGCCTATGCTCGCAACGTTATCGCCCCACGTCTGGACGAGATCGACGGCGAAGCATTAGAGGACGCAATCGCGATCCTGAAAGGGGTCGTCAAAGAAGCAACGGCTCGAGGCGCTCGCGGGATTGTCTCACAATCTGTAGGCACAGCACGAGTTTCCTATGGGAGCGCATCGTCGTGTTTTTCTGATGACGATCGCCAAGCGCTCGCGGTCTTGGCGGGCGTGGGTGCTGATATGGCTGTTGGTCATCCTGTGGGTGATTTTCCGAAGCATTCCCGTGTGCTTCGTCGGGTGTTCTCGGAGGGGGTGTGATGTGGAGTTTTCGGAGCGTTTTGAGCGTTTGCGTCAGGTTCTTGTGCCATCTGCGACGAATCCGGATCGGATGGTGAAGTCGGCTGATTTTGGTGAGCCGGTGGAGTTTTTCGGGTTTTTGGATTCGCAGTCTTCGGTGGAGTCCTCGGCGGTCGGGCGTGAGCAGGTGCAGGTTTCTGCGACTTTGTTTGTCTCGGATTTGAGTGTGGATATTCGGCGGGGTGATCGGATTCGATCGGGGGAGCGTTTGTGGAAGGTTTTGGGTTTTCCGCCTGCTCCGATGAATCCGTTTACCGGCTGGAGGCCGTATCGGGAAATTCGTTTAGCTGAGGTGGTGGGCTGATATGGGGAAGTGGGTGAATTTTAATCAGAAGTATTTCGATGAAATCCTTCGTAGTGCTGGAGTGGAGGGGCTGACGAAGAAGACGGCTGAACGGGTTTTTGAAATTGCGTATAAAGAGGCGCCGTTTAGGACGGGCGAATATCGGGGCAAACTCGAGATCGGTATGAAAGAAGCGAAGTATCGTCGGGTGTATCAGGTTGAAGGTCATGCGCGGCATACGTTGCGTGTTGAGGCTCGAACTGGTCATTTGGCGCGGTCGCTGCGCAAAGCGAGGCAATCATGATGGTTAAGCCGCCTGATGTGGAGACCTGGGCAACAAGCTACTTACGTTCTGAGTTGGTTGGTCTTGGTCGTGATGTGGAGGTTGATGTTCGTCAGCCTGATGACGCGGCGTTCCCGTTGTCTCGTCCACTGGTTGTGATTCGTGTGGACGCGGGTGGGAAGGTTACGCCGGTGACTTTCGATTGTCAGCTTGGGGTGTCTGTGTTGGCGGGTTCGCGTCAGGATGATTCGCTGGCGCGCGTGCTCGCGAACGATGTTTTTGCTATTTTGTCGGATCGTGAGGTGATTTTTGCTCCAAATTCGCCGGTTGTCAGCATTGACGATGGGGGGTGTATGTTCCCTGAAGCGGTCGATGATGAGCTGGATGTTTCGAGGAGGTATATGACGATCTCGTGGGATGTCGTAGGCACTTTCTAGGGTGCCGTTTCTTATCCCGTTCAATTGTTTCTGAATAGTTTTCAAGCCCTCTAGCTCGGTTGTCGCGTGCTGGAGGGCTTTCGCATGAAAGGAGCCTCTTGAGATGAGTGGCTTGTACGATTCGACAACGAATTTTGATCTGAACTCCGTCGGCGTCCCGGTTACCGGTATCGCGGCGTTTTGTTTGGCTGTCACAGCTGAAAACGTCATTAAAGATACTGAATTGGGTGGCACGTCGTTGGCTTTGCCTGCCGGGTATCTGCGTCTTGGTTTATATAAGGAAGACGGTGGCGTTGAAGAAGGTCGAGATGACGAGGATGCGACTTCGTTCTTCCAAGAGGGCGAAAAACTTGCGGGCGCGTCAACCCAGACCGTCTCCATTGCTCTGGCCGAGGACAACGTGAACGTCAATCGCCTCATCGATGGTAAGGAACCGGATGAGAACGGCGTCGTTTACGTTGATTCTTCTCTGCCTGACGCGAAGTTCATTCTCTTCATCGCAACGCGCTACAAGAACGGGTTTGAGCTTCGTCGTAATGGTGTAGCGCGAATCCAGTCTGTCGAGGTGGATCAGGAAGAACGTGGCAGCGTTAAGGCCAAGAAGGTGACCTTCGAATGGGTGCCCGACGCTCTGTTCAATAACGCACCCTACAAGAAGTGGCTGGGCGTCCCCGGTGGCATCACGGTTCAGCTAGATCAGCAGAGCGCGTCGGTCGGTGTATCGAAGACAATTGTCCTGCATGCGACCGTGACCCCCTCGAACGGGCAAACAGTTGTCTGGACGTCATCTGACCCGCTTACTGCGAAGGTTGAGAACGGCACGGTGACCGGCGTGAAGGCTGGTGGGCCGGTGACGATCACCGCATCCGTCGGAAAGCAGAAGGCGACCTGCAAGGTGACGGTGCAGAGCTGATCGCCTGCCTTTGAAGACTGCTCTGGCAGGGGAACCAACGCGCGGCCACGTAGGCCACCTGTTCAACATCTCGCAGGGTTGCCCTGCCAGAGTCTTTTCATCTATTCGAAAGTGAAGGACAAGAAGCATGACATCAAAAACTAAGAACACGCTCGCGGTTGAAGAATTCGACTTTGAGGGTTGGACGGACGAAGCTGAAAACGCCGCGCTCGCGGTCTTGGCGGGCGAGAATTCGATTCAGTATGTGATTTCAGAGAATCGGTTCTTTGTTGGCCGGTTTAAAGATGGTCGCATTATTAAAACTCCGTTGGTGTTGAGCGTGAATCTGCTTGAAGCGGTGACGGGGTTCGAGGATCAATCTGATGTTGAGCAGATTAAGCATCTGATGGAGCTGCTCGGCAAGGATGAGGATTTGGAGTATCTGAATCAAGCAGACATTTTCTCGGCTATCGATTACGCGCAAAAGTATTTCTCGATGTTCGAAAAGATTACCCGTTTGACGATGGGGGAATCTTTGAGCTGATCGCCCTATACCGTGAGCACCCCGTTTCTTTGCCTGCGTCGCTACGTAAAGAATTCGGGGTCTCGTGGTTTCAGGCCGGTCAGCCTGATTTGCCGTGGCGTGAAGTCCACGCCCTTGTGATTGCGTGTCTTCGCGATCAATCGACCGCGTTGGGAGCCGAATGTGCGGGGTTTGACTACCCGGCTTCGTGGCCCGAAATCTACACCTTGCAAACGCTCGTGGGCCCTGATTCTCAGGTGCTCCCCTTTGACAGGGAAAAAGCCGTGAAGCCGATTGAAGTGGTGACCGACGCGGAGGTCGCTGAAGCGCTCGAAAGTCTGAATGAGTCGATTGTGTTTGCGAGCGAATGAAATCTGAATAAAGGAGAAGGTGAGTCCTGATGTCGTCCGAAGTAGGTCGAGGGCATATTTCGATTTTCCCCGTGATGACGGGGTTCAAATCAAAGGTATCCCGTGAAATGAAAACGACGGGCGAAGACGGGGCGAAGGGATTCAAAAAAGCCTTCGCATCAAGCGGGGCTGGTGCTGCGATTGGTCGCCTCCTTGGCCGGGAAAGCAAAAAAGCGTTTTCCGTTGAAACCGCAGGTCTAGCAAACAGCGCGGGCTTTAAGAAACTGAAGAGCGAATATGTGGCCTCGGTGCGAGCACTGTCAAAGGCCCGTTTGAAGCAACAGGACGACGCAGGCCGCGTTCGCGTTGCTGAAGCGCGTTTGAACGAAGTCCTCGCAAAAGGGCCAGCTAATTCGGCGCGCGCTATTGCCGCCTCAGAACGGTTGGCGGCCGCTCGCAGGCGTGAAGCGCTCGCGGTTGAAGCGGTGAATGAGGCCAGTAAGCGCATGAAAGACGCGAAGTCCGTTGTGGAAGCGCTGACGAATACGTCTGAAGCGTCGGCTGGTCTTGTTGCTCGCCTTCACCAGGTGAAGAAGAGTTTTGCCGAGGGCAAGAAGGAAGGGCATGACGCGACGGTCGAAACGACCAGCCTTGCGCGCGTGATCGGCAGATTGACGACTACTTCGATTATTCCTGCCGTGGATTCGATGAAGTCGTTTGTGACCCAAATGCGAGGGAGCGCGAAGAACGCGATCATCTCGTCAACAGCGTTTGGGAAGCTTTCGAGTGTGGTTACGCCGATCCGTTCGCAGTTCCTATCTTTGGGCGCATCAGTTGCGAACGTCTCGTCAACAGCGTTTGGGAAGCTGTCGAATGTGGTTACGCCGATCCGTTCGAAATTCCTTTCTTTGGCCGCATCAGCCGCGATCGGCGCTCGCGGGCTGGGCGTGGAGTTGATGAACAAGCTGGGGCCTTTTGCTCCATTTGTTCGTGATCTGGGTCCAAGAATGGCGTCGGGCATGGCGTCGGGCATGGGTTTGCTTCGTGAGGCTGCGTCTGCTGGTATGCGGGGCGTTGTTGGGGCTGTGTCCTCAATGGCTGGGAAGATGCGGGACACGATCGCGCAGGCCGGAAAAGCAGCGGCGGGGCTTGTTAAGGGGGCGTTGGTTGCAGCGTCTGTCGCTATTGCCGCGAATGTGGGGGGCGCGATTTCTCGCGTTGATACGCTGAACAATTTCCCGAAGGTCATGGTGAATCTTGGATACGCCTCCGATGACGCGTCTGCGTCGTTGAAGCGTCTGGATGAGGGTATTCATGGGCTGCCGACGGCGTTGGATGATATTGCGAGTACGACGCAACGCTTGGCTCCTCTCACGAATGGTTTGGGTGAGGCGACCGAGTTGTCGTTGGCGTTAAATAATGCGCTCCTTGCCGGTGGCAAGGGTGGGGCGGAAGCGTCGCGTGCGATGACTCAGTACACGCAGATGTTGGGTAAGGGGTCGGTTGACCTGATGTCATGGCGAACTTTGCAGGAAGTTATGCCAGGTCAGTTGAACCAAATTGCTAAAGCCTTGTTGGGGCCGACTGCGAATTCTCAGGCGCTTTATGACGCGATGCAGTCGGGTGCGGTTTCGTTTGATGATTTCAATAAGGCGATCTTGAAGCTGAACTCTGAAGGTCTTGAGGGGTATGCGTCGTTTGCTGACCAGGCGAAGGACGCGACCGGCGGTATCGGCACAGCTCTGATGAATGTTGGTACTGCGATTAAGCGCAATATCGCGAAGATCATTCAAGCGATCGGCGCGGATAAGATTCGCATGGTCTTTGAGAGCATTAGTTCGATTATTGATTCGGTGGGTTCGAAGATCGCGGGGGTTATTAGTGCGTTTTCTTCCGGTGATCTTGGAGGGGCTACGGGGAGCCTGAGCGCTTTGGCTCCTGTGATCGGCGGGGTTCTTGGAGCATTAGGCCCATTGTTGTCAAAGCTCCCGTACTTGAGTGGAGTATTCGGCGGTTTAGGCGGGGGAGTCGGACTCTTGGTTGGCGCGTTCGCTGGGTTGATTTCAGCAAGCCCCGGTTTGCAGGCCGCGTTGGGCGGATTGCTGGAAGGAGTTTTAGGTTCGCTGAGCGAGGTTGCAAGTTCGTTAGCGCCGGTGTTCTCCGTGCTTCTGACAACCGTCGGTGAAGTTATGGGTGTGATCGGTGATTCGATTGGGCAGGCGCTTGTTGCTTTGACTCCGATTCTCGAGCAGCTGATCAGTGGTGTTGGCGGATTCATCGGTGAACTGTTGCCGTTGCTGATTCCGTTGATTACGCAAATCGGTCAAGTGATCGCCGATTCGATGCCGGTTTTGGTGCAGATTGTTCAGGCGATCATGCCACCGATTATGGCGTTAGCTCAAGCGTTGGCCCCGGTTCTGGTGCAGATTGTCGGCGCAATCGTGCAACTCGTTCAAGGCGCGTTGCAGTTGATTACCCCGCTTTTGCAGTTGATCGGCGTGATCCTACCGCCGCTACTGGCTCTATTTACCGCAGTCTTGACTCCAGTCATTGCTTTCGCTTCGTCGATCATTGACTCGCTCATGCCCGCGATCACGGGGGTTATGACAATGATTCAAGGTCTGATTAACTTCGTGGTCGGAGTATTCACGGGCAACTGGAGCATGGCATGGTCGGGCGTCAAGCAAATGTTCAGTGGCTTTGTTGACGGCGTGAAGGGGCTTATCTCAGGCGCTTTGCGTCTTGCATTCGAGAGTATCCCGAACATGATTATCGGCATCTTCTCCAACGCGGGCAGTTGGCTCTTAGACGCTGGTAGCAGAATCATTAGCGGTCTGATTAATGGCCTAACTAGCGCCATCGGTGGAGTAAAAGACACCCTGTTGGGCTTAACCAGCTCCATCGCTGACTGGAAAGGCCCCAAAGAAGTAGACGATGTCCTACTCGTCGATGCAGGCCGTCGCATCATGGGAGGCTTCCGAAGGTCACTCGAAGCCGAACAAGAACCAATCAAACGCCAACTAAACAAGTTCACGCGCGAAATCGGCAAAACGAACGCACAACCCACAACAACATTCGGGAACACCAACAACACGCTCGCCGTCGGTCGATACCCGGAGACGATGATCCTCAAAGTCGGAGAACGCGAATTCAAAGCATTCCTCGAAGAAGAACAAGTGAGGGCACTTAACGGAATCTGAGCAGGAAAGGACTAAAACCCATGTTGAAATCATGGATCGCCACCCACACCGGTTTGCCATCGTTCTATTCCACAAACGATATCGACATCGAAACCGAAAACGGGCGAATCCTGCACCGCGCCACCTCCATCAACCCCACTGTCGTCTCGGACGCGCTCGCGGTTCCGGGCGAGGTGACGGTGTATCTGGTGGGCGGTCAGCGTGTGGAGTTGGTTCGTCCTAATGCTTCGGATAAGCGTCGCGCTGTTGTCATGAATGCGAATGGGTTGAGTGCTTCGGGGGCATTGCTGGTCGATAACTCGGATGAGACGGAGTGGAAGTCTGACGTTGTTATTTCCGAGGTAGGTTACGCGCGGTGGTCATTGCGTAAGAAGCCGATTTCTGGCAAGTCGAGAATTCTTGCGTTGAATGAAAAGGCTGCATTGGAGGTTGCGGGGGTTCTGGAGTCTGCTGGGCCGGTGTTTATTGGTCCGGCGGTGAAGACTGAGAACGTTCCTTTACGGTGCGTGATCGTGAATTCGGTATCGCGGTCGCGTGGCCGTCTTGATCGGGTCGTTTTTGATGTGTCGTGGACTGAGAATCTGCTCTCGGCTTCGGGTGCTGTCCCCGTCTTGAGGTGGGAGGACTGGGAGCGTCTTGGGACGGGGTGGCAGGAAACGACATATCTTGAGCTTCTCAGCGAGATTGCGGGTATGCCGGCATGAGGACTGGCCCTGATGTTGTTCACTTGCGTTTTGCGGGTGTGGGTGTGCGTGTGAACTCGGTTCGTGGCCGTGAAACTCTTGCTGTTGATATTCCGGTGTGGGATGTGAAGTTGGAGGTGCAGTCGAGTCGGGTTGTTCCGGGTCGTTTGACGTTGAAAGCGCCTTTGGAGTTTTTGCCTGAGTCTGCTGTTTCGCCGTTGAATAATTACGGGCAGCGCCTGCAGGTGTTCAGTATTATCGAGGACTCTTCGGGCGTCCGGTGGGAGTGTGATCTGGGGTTTTGGCTGATTACCTCGTGGGATGAGGACGAGGACGCGGTTTCAGTGACCGCCCTCGATCTGATGCAGACCTTGGAGGATGATCCGTTCGCGTGGGGGTCGTCTCCCGCTAGTGGTGCGCGCGTGTCTACCGAACTGCAAAGGCTCGCCGGGGCTTTGCCGGTTGTGTTGGACGCGGGAACGTTTGACGCTCCCGTCTCCCCCCTGTCGCAGTGGGGCACGAGTCGCACCGAGGCGATCCGTGACTTGTGTACGGCCAAGGGCTTGGAGTACGCGGTAAAGGCTGACGGGTGTTTACACGTGTGGGAAAAACGAGACGGGCGCAAACCGGTTGCCGCGTATGCGGGCGATGACCTGCTTGTCGGGTTTAGTCGCGAGTCCACGCCACGGCGCGCGAACCGTTGGATCGTGACTGGCACGGGCGACGGGGACGCGAAACTGTCGGCGACCGCTACTAACGTGGTGTATCCGTTTGAGCCTGAGAACTATGGGTGGGTGACCGATCACCGGGAGTTTAGTGCTGCAACGTCGCCCGGGGCTTTGGGTAAGGCCGCGAAAACCTATATGGGGGAGGCTCTTAATCCGGTGCGCACTCGGTCGTTTGAAATCATATGCGACCCGCGTCTGGAGGTGGGGGATGTTATTAGCGTTCACACGGGAGCCTCTGATGTGACGGTCGGCAGGGTGGTCGCGTTGTCGATCCCCTTGAGTGAGGTTGATTCTCGTATGCGTGTTGATGTTGAGGAGTTGCAATGGTGAAAAAGAGTCTGTGGTTGGATGTTGCCCCGAAGAAGGGGCAGGCTGTCGCTTCCCAGAATGCTACTGCCACGACCGGCAACGAGTCGGGCGGCTGGAACACGGGCACGGTGTTAGAGGTTTACCCGGATTCGCAGGCCGTGCGCGTGCGTATTCCCGCTTCGGCTCGCGAAGGTGAAGGCGTGGAGCAAACGGGGCCATCTGATGGTCTGGTGACCGCTGTCGGTGCGACGGTGGTTGTCTTGTTGGACGGGTCGGGCAGGATCACGCAAGTTGTATCCCCACGGGTGATCCCAGAGGGCGTGGAGCCGGTCGCAACTGGGTCGGCTGGCGCGCGCTTGTTGGAGGCTATGAGCGAAGCGAAAGAGGCTCAAGCGCGGGCGGACGGCGTGCGAGCGCGCGCGCAGGAGGCGTTCGACAAGGCTGAAGAGGCGAAGGCGGCAGCCGATGGGTTTGACGCGCGCATAGGGGCCGCCCAGTTGGACGCATCAAACGCGCTGTCAAAAGCTAATGGCGTGGACGCGAAAGCCTCTCAGGCTCAGTCGTTGGCGTCGTCTGCCCAAACTACAGCCTCTAAGGCGTTGTCAAAGGCTGCTTCTGCTGACGTGCGATACACGTCGGCTAATCACAATCCGCTGACTCCAGAAGGAGCGGGTAAACCGGTTGGCGCCTTGTGGGATGTTGTTTCGGGCGGGCTGATCGTGCGCCGGTTCACGTGGACTGGGTCAGCTTGGCAACAGGTGAAAATCGGCGCGGACACCATCGGCAAGGACGCGGTGACTGCCGAGGCGGTGTATGCGAGTAAGGAGATGTGGAGCAAGCTCGCCGTGTTCGACGAAGCTGTTATCGACAAGCTGGTGGCGCAGAACGCTGTTATCCCCGGGAGTATGATCGCTGAAGCCCTTGTCGGTAAGAAGATCGTTGGGTCGGATATTACGGTCGAGGAGATTATTTCGCAGGAAACCTATCAGGTTCCGCTTAATAGTGTTGAGGGTTGGGAAAATAACGATCCTTTCGTTCATTTGACGGCCACCGGTGAGGGCTTGTTGTTGGAGTATTTTGTACCTCCTACGGATTCAATCATCCACTATTGGGTGACTAAGGTTTTCCCTGAGAATACGTTGAACATGTTTGGGCGCTCGAACATTGTTGCCCATGTTTCTAAAGATCCTGGTACGTACTTCAGCCTCACTTACGTTGATTCTAAGGGCGTCGGGGGGATAGCTTCGTTTATTGGCGGTAATTCGTCTACAGAGTTGCCGTCAGATATTCGGATTACGAGTGTCCAGTTCGGTGCTCAAGTCAAGAGCGGTGATGTTGCTCGCCCTGTTCGTCTACGGTCGCTGTCGTTTACTTTCGGGCGCGTCAATGATAAAAAAATTCGTTTATATCGTGGCGGGTCTGGTAAGCCGTTTATTGAGATGGCTGGCGGCACGTCGGTTGCGACGCTTTCGCCTGACGAACTGACGGTGCGAACAAAGCATGGTTCGGTGATTGGTTCGCAGTCGTGGCGAACGTTAGTGGCTCCGCCGGTCGCGTATTGCAGGTGGGCTGGTAATACTCTCCCGTATTCGACGCTCTCCGAAGGCGGCGAAAAAGTGATGAGCCTGAGCCTTTGTAAAGAAAAAGTCTTGCTTAACGGTTTCGCAGAATCGGGCGGGTGGCTCGTTGCCCCTCTGGCTGGCTGGTATCAGATTAGGGTTAATAGACAAAAATCGTTGCTAATGGCGGCGTGTTGTTAGTT